>WFOD01000098.1 GCA_015488275.1 Deltaproteobacteria bacterium | reverse complement strand
GCTCCACGCCGTCCCCCTTGCCCGCCCGCCCGGCATCCCTGGACGCAACCACAGAGAAAATGGCGGCGCGCCGCGCCGCTGGGCCGCCCGCGGCAGGAAGGGAGGATATCGCTGCACCCGGCGGCGCAGAGGAGGTGCGGGTGGTCAACGGCGTGTTGCGGCCCGGCGACACCCTTGACAGCTCGCTGCGCAAAAACGGCGTTCCGGCCCAGGTGCGCCAGGCCGTGCTCCGCACCCTGGCCGACTGTCTTGACTTTCGCCGGCTGCGGCCGGGCGATGCGTATCAGGTCGAGTTCGCGCCAGACGGCACCTTGCGCCGCTGCCGCTACCAGGCCGGACCGCTGGAGATCTACGAGGTCACCCCAACGGCGGACGGCTATGCCGCCGGCCGGCGGGCCATTGAGGTGACCATGCAGCTCGAACGGATCGAGGGCGAGATCGCCACCTCCCTGTTCGACGCCTTTACCGCCGCCGGCGAGCGGCCGCAGCTCGTGTACGCCTTTGCCGACATCTTTGCCTCCAAGATCGATTTCAACACCGAGACCCGCCAGGGCGACCGGTTCGTGGTTTTGGTGCCCAAGTACTACAAGGACGGCACCTTTCTGGGGTATGGCACGATCAGCTATGCGGCGTACCACGGCAAGCTCCATCAGGTGGCTGGCTACTACTTCCGCCCCACAGAGGAGGAGCCTGGTGGCTATTTCGATGCTCAGGGCAACGATCTGGGATCTGCCTTCATCCGCTCGCCGGTGCCGGTGGGGCGCATCACCTCACGCTTTACCCTACGCCGCCGCCATCCGATCCTGGGCCGGGTGATGCCGCATCTGGGTGTGGACCTCGCCGCGCCAGTAGGCACGCCGGTCATGGCCACGGCCGACGGCGTGGTCGTCTTTGCCGGCCGCCGCGGCGGGTTCGGCCGGCAGGTCATCCTTAAGCATCCCGGTGGATTCAAAACCTATTACGGCCACCTGTCGCGCATCGCCAAAAAGGTGCGCAAGGGACGGCGGGTCCGGCAGAAGCAGATCATCGGCTATGTTGGCGCCTCTGGTTTGGCCACCGGGCCTCACCTGGACTACCGCTTGGCGCAGAACGGCCGGTTCAAGAATCCCTTTGCCGTGGAGTTCCAACCTCGCCGCCGGTTGAGCAAGGGCGAGCTTGCCCGGTTTGCCCAAGAGCGGCAGGCCCTGGAGTCCATGCTCCGCCAGGAGCTCCAGGGCACGGTTCTCGCAGCCCGCACCATTACTGTGTCAGGAAAGGACGATATCTCGTTTCTCTAGCCTGGCCCGCGGCCTCCCATGCCCTCCCCTGCCCCTCCTCCTTTCAACATCGTGCTGGTCGAACCGGAGATCCCTCCCAACACCGGCTCCATCGCCCGGCTGTGCGGAGCGACGAACTCTGTGCTCCATCTCGTCCACCCCCTGGGATTCTCCACCGACGACCGGCACTTGAAACGGGCCGGCCTCGATTATTGGCCCTACGTTTCCATCCGGCACTGGCCGGACCTCGATACCTATCTCGAGGCCCAGGACGAAGAACGGCTTTTTTTTCTCAGCAAAAAGGCCAACCAGCCCTTTTGGCAATGCCGGTTCCGGCCCGGCGACCATCTTGTGTTTGGCAAGGAGACCAAGGGACTGCCAGACGAGATCCTGGAGCTCTATGCCGATCGCTCCTACGCCATCCCCATGACCAACCCCCGCATCCGTAGCCTCAACCTGGCAATGGCCGCAGGGATCGTTCTCTACGAGGCCCTGCGCCAACAACAACAACAACAACAACAACGATAACCGCCGTCAACCCGGCCGATCACGGGGTTGCGGCTTTGGCAGAAGAAGGAAGGGGCTCGTGGCCAGTTACGTTGTTTTAGGACTGCTCTTGCCAAGACAGCGGGCAATGGCCGCGGCTATCTCCCGTGCCTGAAAGGGTTTGGGCACCACGGCCTCGATGCCCGCCTCCTCAATGGCCTTGGCGTCTATGCCATCCACATTGCCGGTGCAGAGGATGATCGGCAGGTCGGGCAGCATGGCGTGGACAATGGCCGCCAGTTGGGTGCCGCTGGTGGAGGGCATCTGTTCGTCGGTGATCAGGCAGTCAAAGCCATGCTCCTGTTGCTGGAGATACTTCATGGCCTCAGAGGCGCTGGTGACCGCGGTCACCCGGTAGCCGAACTCGCCAAGGAGCTCCGCGCCCATGACGGCAAGGGATTCGTCGTCGTCCACGAACAAGATCTTCTCTCCCCCGCCGGTGGCGGCTCCCTCTTGATGGAGGATGGTCCGCCGGGGATGGGCCCGGGGCAGAAAAATGGTGAACACCGATCCCTTGCCCGGCTGGCTGTCCACGGTGATAAAACCGTTGTAGCTTTCAACTATGCCGTGCACCACGGCCAGGCCCATGCCCGTGCCTACCCCCTGCTCTTTGGTGGTGAAGTAGGGCTCGAAAATCCGCTCCAAGGTGGCGGCGTCCATGCCTATGCCGGTGTCGCGCACCGACAGCATCACGTACTGGCCTTGCGGCACGCCGGCCACTTCGCCATCGGCAAGGTCGCGTTTGGCGAGCCGGATCTCCATGACGCCGCCGCCAGGCTGCATGGCTTGGCTGGCGTTGATCGCCAGGTTCATGACGAGTTGCTGCACCTGGGTTGCCTCGGCCAGCACGTAGCAGTCCTGTTCCACCTGCTGGCGGATTTCGACCGACACCGGGATGGTGGAGCGCAAAAGCTTGATCGATTCCTTGACAATGGGGTCAATGGCGATCACCGCCCGCTCCTGCTCGGTCTTGCGGCTAAAAGTGAGGATCTGGCGGATGAGGCCGCGTGCCCGGTCGCCGGCGTTGAGGATTTCCTGGAGATAGGCGTGCACCGGGTTGGAGAGTGGCAGGCGGCGGACCGCCAGTTCGGCGTAGCCAAGGATGGCGGCGAGCACGTTGTTGAAGTCGTGGGCGATGCCGCCGGCCAGCGTGCCGATGGCCTCCATCTTTTGAAACTGGCGGAGCTGACGCTCGAGGTGCTTGCGGTAGGAAAGGTCCCGCACCGAGACCAAAAGCGCCTCCCGCCCCTGGTGTTCGATGGGTGCCAGGCTGATCTCCACCTCCACGGTGGCGCCGTCGGCACGGGTGAGGATGCCCTTTTGCAGCCGGCCGCCGCTTGTGGTCGGGGCCGCGGTCCAAGTCTGGAATCCCGGACCGGCTGGCTGGAACAGGGACTCAAAGGTGCGCTTACCCAACTCGGCATCCGGGTAGCCGGTAAGTTCACGGTAGCGCGGGTTGGTGTATACGTGTACCCGGTCCTGGATAATGGCGATGCCGTCGTTGGCGTTTTCCGTGAGCAGCCGGTACTTTTCTTCGGACAACAACAACCGCTGGTGGGCGAGCGAACTCTGGACGAGCAGGGCGACGAGATCGGCGAGGATGTTGAACAGATAAAGATCGTGCGGCTTGAAGCGGCCAGCGTCGCGGTGGCTGGCGTTGATCACGCCGGCGGCCTTGCCTTGGTAGAACATCGGCACGGCCAAAAGGCTGCCCACCGGCACCCGGCTCTCGATCTCAGTGGTGAAGATGTCGGATTGGGTAACGTCTTCAACAAGGATCGGCCGTTCTTCGGCCAGGGCGCGGCCGGCCACCCCTTCGCCGCGCGCCATGACGTAACGCCGGTTGCGGCCGCTGAGGATATCGCGCACGTCGGCGACAAACCCCTCTTCTTCTGGGTCTGAGGCCGCGATCAGATACAGTTTGTCCACCGTCTCGTCAAGGAGCATGATGGAGAAGTTCTGCGCCAGGGTGTTGCGCAGCACCACGTCGAGGATCACGCGGCAGGTGGTGTCAAAGTCCTCGATCGAGCCAAGGGCGTGGCCCATCTCCTTGATCACCGAGAGTTCGGCGATCTTGTCCTCCAGGCGCACGGCCAGATCTTCGATCTGTCGGCGCAAGAATTCCCGTTCGTCTTGGAGGGATGGCGATGGCATGGGCGATTCTTCCGCCTACTGCATGACGGAGAGGAAGTTTTCGATCTCTTGCCGCTGGCCGCTCAAGGCGTCGGCCAGCTCCCGCAGCCCTTCCCGCTCGATGAGAAAGACCCCTGTGGCCTCGCGCAGCGGATAGCGGGCGGGATTGGCCGAGGAGCCGATGGCCGCGGCCCGCACCAGGTGGTTGGCAAGCCAGATGACTCCGGCGTCGGCCTGGAAGTCGGCCGGGGCCTTGGCGACCCGGTGGTGGAAGCGCACCGGCTGGACGATGGAGTCGGGAAAGTTCCATTGCCGCATGAGCAGCGCGGCAAAGGTGGCGTGGTCGATACCGAGCATGTCCACCTCGACCTTGTCCAGGGGCAGTTCTTCTTTTGCGGCGCGGGCCAACACTTTCTTGTACTCGTCTGGAAAGTAAATGGCAAAGAGAATCTTGCCAATGTCGTGGAGGAGGCAGGTGAGAAAAACCGACTTTTCGTTGTGCTGCCCCTGGCAATCAAGCCCATTGACATAGGAGCAGATGAGCCTGCCGGCAAAACAGGCGCCGATGGCGTGGAGCCACAGGGCTTCAACGTCGAGCAGCGAGAGGGCGGAGCCCTTTTTCAAGGCGGGAAAGACGCCAATGCCGATGGCCAGGCTCACCACCTCGTCGAAGCCGATAATGGTGATCGCCCGCTGGATCGAGTCCACCTTGCGTCCCATACCGTAGTATGGCGAGTTCGCCAGGCGGAGCACTTTATTGGCCAGGGCCTGATCTTGGGCGATGAAGGCGGCAAGATCGGCAGTGGAGGTGGAATCATCGCGGCTGATGCGGATGACGTTCTGCACCACCACCGGCAATGTTGGCAGTTGGGTGCGTTTGTCCCGCAACAGATCGATGATTGCTTGTTTGATGGTATCTCGCACGAGCGTGTGGACTCCCCTTTCCCTATTGTAATCACGCGCCCGGGAGGATGTCCAACACTATTCGGGCCACCCGTTGGCTTGCTCCGGGCGCGCCCAGCAGGCGGCGGACCTCTTGGAATCCGCGCAACTGCCGTTTCCGCTCCGGTCCGGCGGCCAGGAGCGCGTGGAGGTGGTCGGCCAGGGTTTCGGGGGTGGCGTTGTCTTGGAGCAGTTCTGGCACGACTGTGCGCTTGGCGATGAGGTTCACCAGGGAGATATGGGACACCGATACGAGCCGTCTGCCAATGGCATAGGTCAGGGGATGGGTGCGGTAGGCGACCACGGTGGGGACGTTGAGCAAGGCCAATTCCAGGGTGACGGTGCCCGAGGCGGCCAGCACCGCCCGGCAGGAGCGCATTGCCTGGTACCGGTCGTGGGCGACAATGGAGATCGGCAGGTCGCCCGCTCGCGCCAGCCCCGCCTGGTCGAGCGTTGACCTCGGCAGACCTGGCGCCTGGACGAGCAAGAAATGGACGGTGGGGACTTGATGGCGCAGCTTGCGGGCAGTGGCGAGAAAGAGCGGCAGGATGCGTTGGATTTCAGAGGGGCGGCTCCCTGGCAACAGTCCGACGCGCGGGGCGTCGGGAGGGGCATCGCCGTCCCCCGTTGCCCCCGCTCCTTGCCCTTCTCGTGATCCTGTTTCTTCATCCCCTGGACGCAGAGCGTTGGCAAGCTCCTCGTCGTCGAGCAGGGGGTGGCCCACATAGGTGGCTGGCGCGCCGTAACGGCGGTAGAACGCTTCTTCGAAGGGGAGAATGACCGCCAGCCGCGTTCCCAACTCGGCCAGGCGGCGGGCGCGGTTTGGCCGCCAGGCCCATACCTGGGGGCAGATATAGTAGCAGACCGGCACGTTGGCCCGGGCGGCATGGGGCAGAAGGCGCATGTTGAAGTCAGGCAGATCGATACACACAAGGACGTCGGGCCGGCGGACGGCCAACGCCTGCCGCATCCTGGCGAATCCCCGGCGGATGGCGGGCAGGCGGCGCAGGACCTCCACCAGGCCCACCACGGCCACCTCTTCGGCGGGAAACAGGATCTCAACCCCTGCCTCGCGCATCATGGGACCGCCCATGCCAAAGAGCTCGACATCGCCGAGCTGGCGGCGCAAGGCCGCCGCCAAGCGGGCGCCGTGCATGTCGCCCGAGGCCTCGCCGGTAACCAGCATGATCCGCCGCCGGGGCCTCTCTCCTCCTGTCGGCGGCCGGCCTTTGTTCACGGCGCCGGCCCGTTGCCCAACACCGGATTTTCCGTGCTGGCGGCAAAGGAGTGTTGGATGCGGGCGATGGAGGCGGCGATCTGGTCGATGATCTCCAGGGCAATGGCCAGCGCCCGCCGTGCCTGTCGGCCATCCACCAGAGGCGGGCGGCGCTGCTGGCAGCAGGCGACGAACTCACCGATTTCCGCCGCCAAGGCGTCGCCTTGGGCAAAGCGCTCCTGCACGGTCTGGTAGTCGGGCGCTGTGTTGCCCTTGCTCTGTCCGCCGCTCGCCAGGCGCAGGACGGTCAGCTCTTTTTTCGCGTAATCTACGGCGACAAACGAGCCAGGCTGGAAGACCCGGATGCGACGGATGGTGTCGCGGGAGATGCGGCTGGCGGTCAAGTTGGCCGCCCGGCCGTCGGCGAATACCAGGCGCACGTTGGCGATATCAGTGGATGTTGTGGCCACTGGCACGCCGGCGGCGTGAATGGTGTCCACCTCGCTGTCCATCAAGGCAAGGACCAGGTCGAGATCGTGGATCATCAGATCGAGAACCACGTCCACATCCGTGCCGCGGGGGGTGAACCGGTGGATGCGGTGGGCCTCGATGAAGAGCGGCAGGGTGATATGCCGGCGCATGGCTTGCACCGCAGGATTGAAGCGCTCGAGATGGCCCACCTGGAGGATGCGGCCCTGCTCCTCGGCCAAGGCGATGAGTTCGTCCGCCTCGGCCAAGGTGGTGGTGATCGGCTTTTCCACCAGCACGTCCACACCGGCGAGGAGAAAGTCCCGCGCCACCGTATGGTGGAGGGGAGTGGGTACGACGATGCTCGCCACGTCCACCTGGTCGAGCAACTGGCGGTAATCGGTAAAGGCCGTGGTCTGGCATTGGGCCGCCACCCGGGCCGCGGCCTCGGCGTCGATATCGGCCACCCCCACCAGCTCCACGTCGGACAGGGTCGCATACTTTTGCGCGTGGAAGCGGCCGAGGTAGCCCACGCCGATCACCGCTGCCCGTAGTCTGTTGTCCATTGGACTCCCCCCCTGGTTCAGCTTTCCGCTCTTCCCTTTGTGGCGAGATGGTTGGTGCGCCAGGGACGGGAGGCGATGAAAAAGGCGGCGATCAGGGTGAGCAGGACCCAGTCGCGGCCAATGAGGATGAGCGCCGTCCACGAGTAATCGCCGTAGGCCTTGGTCACCTCGTTATAAAGATCACCGGCCAGGATGACGCCCAGCACCAGGGGAACGAAGTAACGGATGCAGAAGTTCCACCAGGGGCCGAGTTGGAGGGAGGAGATCCGGTTCAGGTGGCGGCGGAGCACGTCGAGCCTGAAAAACCAGCCCACGAGCACGCATTCGGCGATCCCGACCACCACCAGTCCGTAATGGGTGAGGAAGTGATCGACGATATCGAGCCAGTACAGCCCGGCCTCGGTGGTGAAGATCACCGAGCCGCAGAAACCGATGATCGCCACCACGGTGATGAACGGCTTGCGCGGCAGGCCGAACTTATCGATCATCGCCGCGGTGAACGCCTCGATGATCGATACCGAGGAGGAAATGCCGGCCACCACCAAGCAAAGAAAAAAGATGGCGCCAAACAGATTGCCGGCCGGCATGATAGACAAGGCCTTGGGATAGGCGACAAAGGCAAGGCCAATGGACTGGGAAACCACATCGGCCACCGCCTTGCCCTCGCTTTTGGCCATGAAGCCGAGAACAGCGAACACCGCTGTGCCGGCCACCAGGGAATAGCCGCTGTTGATAAAGGCGGTGAGGAACGAATTGCGCACGATATCCGCCTTGCGCGGCAGATAGCTGGCATAGGCGATCATGATGCCGAAGCCGAGGCTCAGGGTGAAAAAGATCTGGCTATAGGCGTCGATCCACACCTTGGGCTTGCTGATCTTGGAGAAGTCCGGCTTGAGGTAGGCGGCCAGCCCCTCGCGGGCGCCGTCCAGGGTCAAGGCCCACCCCACCATCACCAGGGTGAGAAGAAAGAGCAGCGGCATGAAGATGCGGTTGGCCGCCTCAATGCCGCCGGCCACCCCCCGGTAGACAATGGCCCAGTTGGCGAACCAGACCGCGGCCACGGCGAGGAAGATGGGCGTGCGGATCATGCCCACCTCGGCCGGCGTTCCGCTCAACTGGAGGAATTCCTTAAAGAAAAAGGTGTTTGGATCGTTTCCCCAACCGAGGTTGAACGACAGGAGAAAAAAGTTGACGCACCAGCCGATGATCACCACGTAGTAGAGTTCGATGCCAAACATGACAAAGGTCACCGCCCACCAGCCGAGCCATTCCCAGTTCTTGCGGATCTTGGCGTAGGCGAGCGGCGCGGAGCCGATGCGTTCGTGACCAACGCCGAACTCAAGGATGAGCAAGGGGATGCCGGCGGTAAAAAGGGCGGTGAGGTAGGGGATGAGAAAGGCGCCGCCGCCGTAGCTGTAGGCCATGTAGCTGAAACGCCAGATGTTGCCGAGGCCGATCGCCGAGCCGACAGCGGCCAGGAGGAAGCCGAGCTGGCTCTTCCACCGTTCCCGTTCCATCCCTCCCTCCATCAATAACTTTAACTTTTGTTGAGGATAGCCTGGATGACGCTTGTCCGCCCGCGACAACGGCGGCCCGCCGGGCAAAACCCGTCTTGCGGCGGATTATAGCATCCCGCCGGAGGGCGTCAAGCAGCCCTGGGGATTTACCGAACGATCTTTTTTGTTTTCAAGCTGTTCCGTATGATAAAATAAACCCGTTACGATCCGGTCCTCCTGGGCGAACCGGTGAAAAGCCGCTCGCAGTCTTGGAATCAACGCTGTTTTCGTCTTTTTGTGTCCATTTTTTGTGTCCACGGACCAGAGACACAGGCATCAACTCCATCCAAACCGGCCAAGGAAGAGAACCATGACCCATTTCATGCGCACCATAAGCGTGAAGGCGCGGCTAGCCATCGGCATCGGCATCCTGCTGCTGTTCATCGTCACCGCCGGCACCGGCGGCCTGCTCGGGATGCAGTCGATCAGTCAGGCGTTCACCCGGGTGTACGCCACCGACGTCCGTCCCCTCGACACCCTCCGCACCCTGAACAACACCTTGTCCATCGACTTGGTGTTGACGCTTGACCAGTTGTTGTACGACGAGATTACCTTTACCGAAGCCGAGAGCCGTTTCGAACGTATCGCCGGCGTTCTGGTGGCCACCTGGAAAGATTTGCTGGCCGTGCAGGACGCCAGCGCCCATGCGGTAAGCGATGATTGGCTCAACGACTTCCGGCCCTATCACGCCAAGACCCTTGCCTTGCTCAAAGAGTTGCGCCTGGCCCTACGCGCCAGGGAACTCGACCGGATCGACGACCTGGACGACAAGGTGCTCACTCCCCTGGCAGCGGAGTACCGCAAGTACACCGATGCGCTTTCCCGCGACCGGATGGAGTCGGCCGGACTGCAGATGGAACAGGCCCTGAAAAAATACCGCTCCTCGCGCACCGCTTTCTTTTTGACCATCTGCCTCTCCCTCATCGTCGGTCTTGGGGTGGGCTTTTTGCTGATCCGCTCCATCAACCTGCCCCTCTCCCGCCTCGCCTCGGCAATGGAGGATATCATGCATGGCGACCTCACCCGCCGGCTCGCGGAAGAACGGCAGGATGAGTTCGGCGTGGTGATCAACGGTTTTAATCAGATGGTCAGCTATCTCGAAGATCTGGTGCGGCAGATCCAGCAGAGCGGCATCCAGGTGTCGAGCTCCATCACCGAGATCGCCGCCACCACCAAGGAGCAGGAGGCCACGGCCAGCGAACATGCGGCGACGACCAACGAGATCGCCGCTTCGGCCACTGAGATCGCGGCCACCAGCCAGAATCTGCTGCAGACCATGAAGCGCATCAACAGCCTGGCGCGCAACACCGCCTACGCCACCAACGAGGGGCAGGAAGGGCTCAAGGCCATTGATGCGATCATGGTGAAGATGGAGGAGGCGACCAGGGGCATCGTGGATAAGCTCTCGGTGTTGAACGACAAGGCGGCCAACGTGGCAATGGTGGTGAAGACGATCAACAAGGTGGCCGACCAGACCAACTTGCTCTCGCTCAACGCGGCCATTGAGGCGGAAAAGGCCGGCGAGCACGGCGCCGGCTTTGCCGTGGTGGCCACGGAGATCAGGCGGCTGGCCGACCAGACCTCGGTCGCCACCCTGGATATCGAGCAGATGGTGCAAGACGTGCAGGCGGCGGTATCCGCCTCAGTGATGGGGATCGACAAGTTTGCCGAGGACGTGCGCCGCTCCATTGCCGAAATCCACGACTCAGGCGCCAAGCTCGCGCACGTTATCGAACAGGTCGAGGTGCTCATGCCGCAGGTGGAGGCGATGAACGAGGGGGTGGAGGCCCAATCGCTTGGCGCGCGTCAGATCAGCGACGCCATCAGCCAGCTCAACGAGGCGGCCCAGCAAACGGCCGAGTCCCTGGCCCAGCACAGCGCGGTCATCGCCCAACTTCAAGAAGCGGCGCGCGGCCTGCAGAACGCCATTTCCCGTTTTACCATCGCCGCTACTTGAGACTCGATGCTCGTCCTGCTCTTTGCTATCCACGACGACGCCTTTGCCCTGCCGGCCGCACGGGTGGAGGCCGTGCTTCCCTTGCTCTGCATCGCCAAGGTGCCCGGCGCGCCGCGGGAGCTTGCCGGCGTGGCCAAACTGCACGGCCAGCCATTGCCAGTGGTGGATCTTGGCGTGGTGGCCGGCGGTCCGCCCACGCCGGCCCTGTACGGCAGCCGTATTTTGCTCGTCCGCCTGCCCGATTCAAGCGGTGAAAAACGCCGGGTGGGAGTGCTGGCCGAGCGGGTGACCGACCTGCGCGCCTGTCCCGACTGCCGCACGGAGAACTTTCTCGTGGATCTGCCCCGCGGGCCGAAGGACGCCGGGGAGGACCCTGGACAACTTCTCGTCCAATGGCTTGATCTTGCCCGGCTCGTGCCCCCGTCTCTGGTTGAGACGATCACCGTGCTTGTCCATTCATCGTAAATGGCTCACTTTCGCCGCATATACGCCATGTTGCGCCGCCGTCTCGGCCTGCAGCTCACCTCGCTTGGGCCAACAACCTTGGAGCGGGCCGTGCAGCGACGGATGCGGACGCTACGCATCGAGGATTGGGAGGAGTACGCCCAGCACCTCAAGCGCCACCCCGCAGAGCTGGACGCCTTGGTGGAGGAGGTGGTGGTGCCGGAAACCTGGTTCTTCCGGGATAAGGCCTATTTCGAGGCCCTGGCGGAGCTCCTGCTCCATCCACCTTTTCGCTCCGCCGCGCCCCTGCGGGTACTCAGCGTCCCATGCGCCACGGGCGAGGAAGCGTACTCCATTGCCATTACCCTGCTCTCTTGCGGCCGGACGAAGAACGATTTTCAGGTCGTTGGCGTGGACGTCAGCCAACATGCGGTGGCGCGGGCAGAGGAGGCCCTTTACGGCCGGCGCTCGTTCCGGGGCACGGATGAAGAGTTTCAGCGCACCTACTTCCACGCCGAAGGCGACCTCTTCCGCCTGGTGGGCAGGGTGCGGCAGACCGTCGCCTTCCGGCGTGGCAACGTGATCGACTCCCTTTTCATGGGGGGGCTGGGACAGTTTCACGTCATCTTTTGCAAGAATCTGCTGATCTATCTCTGCGGCTGGGCGCGACAGCGGGCGGTGGAGCAGCTTCACCGCCTCTTGACCCCAGAAGGGCGACTTTTTGCGGGCACGGCCGAGATATCTCTCTTTCTCGATCATGGCTTTGCCGCGGTCTCGGAACGCTATCCTTTTCTCCTCGCCCCCGCGGCCACCTCTGGGCGGGAGCGCCGTGCGCCTTGCCGGCCCCCTGCTGCGGCTCCGTCGTCAACATCCCAGCAATCGGCGGCGCGTTTTTCGCCACCAACGGCCCCACCGCCTCCGGTTCGCGAAACGGTTATCGAGCAGGCTCGCCGGCTGGCGGATCGGGGCGAGTTGGACCATGCCCGCAAGCTCCTGGAAAACGATTCTTTGCCCGCCACTGCCGAACGCTATCACCTCCTCGGCGTGGTGGCCAAGGCGGCGGGCGACACCGCCGCGGCCCAGGAGTTTCTCAAGCGGGCGCTGTACCTTGACCCCCATCACACCGAGTCCTTGCATCTGCTCGCCATGTTGGCGGAGACCGATGGCGATCTCCGGGCCGCCCGGGGATACCGCCGCCGCCTCCAAGAGCTTGCGCCATCCTCTGATCTGGGCGCATGAAGAGATAGGGCCCTATGGAAAACGGAGCTCCCCCTACCTTTTTTGACGCCTGTTGGAACACGGTGGGCGTGTTCGGCCGCGCCTCCCGCACGTGCCCACGCTTGAAGACCGTGATCCATTGCCACCACTGTCCGGTCTTTGCCGCTGCGGGACAACGTCTCTTCGACCGGCCGCTGCCCGATGATTACCGCCAGGAGTTCACCGCCACCTGGGCCGAGCCGCCCGCGCGCGAGGCCGGCGATACGAAAGGGGCCTTCGCCTTTTCTCTCGCGCGGGAAAGGGTGGCGGTTCCTGCCGCCACGGTGCGGGAGGTTTTGCCAATGGGGCCGTTGCACCGTCTGCCAGGCCGTAACTTCGCCGCTCTTCTCGGGCTGACACCGGTACACGGCCGCCTGGAACCCTGTTTTTCCCTCGCCGTCCTTTTGGGTATCGACGCCGCGCCGCGGGAAGAGAGCCAAGAGGAACAGCGGCTGATCGTGGCCGCGGTGGACGGTGAGCGGTTTGCTTTTCCCGCTAGCCAGGTGTTGGGCATGGTGCGGTACTCTGCCGCCGACTTGGCTGAACCGCCGGTAACGGTGAGCAATGCCCGGCGGCGCTTCACCCAGGGCGTCATCGTGCTCAACGGGCAGGACCATGCCCTTTTGGATATCCAAGCGATCTACCATGAGCTTCGACGGGGGCTGGGATGAGCGACGGCGACCTTGGCAGCCTTTCCCTTACCGAGATCTTCCGCATGGAGGCGGAAGAGAAGTGCGCCCAGCTAGACGAGCTCTTGCTCCAGCTCGAAAAACGGCCAGGCGACCGTCAAATTATCGACCAGCTGATGCGCGCCGCCCACTCCCTCAAGGGCGCGGCCCGTATCATCAACCTGCAGGGCATCATGGAGCTGGCCCATGCGATGGAGGACGTGTTCTCCGCCGCCGGCCGCGGAGAGTGCGCCATCGACCGCCGCGGTTTCGATCTCCTGCTGGAGGCCACCGATCGGCTTCGTGCGCTGGGGCTTGCCGTGCAGGATGAAGATTGCGGCCAGCCGCCCGATCCCTCGTTGCAGACCCTTATCGATACGGTGCGGGATCTGGTCCATACGCCGGCGTCCGAGCCTCTGGCCGCCACTCCTCCACCGGGCGACCCAGGGCCCGGTGCCCCGGCAGGGGCGGAAGAACCGGGCGCCGATGAGGAAGAGGAGGAGCCGCCACAGGCTGAAGCGGAAGCGGCAGAGTCCGCGCGAACCCAGCACCTGCGGGTTGACGCCAAACGCATGGGGCGCCTCATGGGGCTTGCTGGCGAGCTCGATGTCGCCAGCCGCCGCCTTGCTGACCTGATGGCGCGTTTTTGGCTATGTCGCCGCCGCTTTTCCTCCTTGGGAAGAGCTGTGGAAGCGTTGCGGGATTCGTTGGGCGCCGATGGCCGGCGTCTGCCGGCGCTGGGGGCCGTTGACCAGCGGCTCGACGAGTGCCGCCGCCTCTTTTTCGACCTGCTCGACGATTTCGACCGTCATTCCCGGGGCGCGGTTGAGGTGGTGGGCCGTTTGCGGCGGGAGGTGCTCGCCACCCGTTTGGTGCCTTTCCGAACCATTGCCCCGCCCATCGAACGGCTGGTGCGGGGGCTGAGCCGTGATCTTGGCAAAGAAGTGGATTTTCAGGTGCGCGGCCAGGATGTCTTGGCCGATCGTGACGTCCTCGATCAGCTTGACGACTGTCTCGTGCATATGCTCCGCAACGCCTTGGACCACGGCATCGAGTCGCCAGAGGAGCGGCGGGCGCTTGGCAAGCCGGTGCCGGCCAAGCTCTCTCTTTCCGCCTCCCACCGGGCCGGTTTGTTGGTGGTCGTGCTGGCCGACGACGGCCGCGGTCTTGACCTTGCGGCCATCCGCCGCCGGGTCATCGAGCGGAAGATGGTCACGGCCGAAGTGGCCGAGAGTCTGTCGGACCGGGAGTTGGTGGATTTTCTCTTTTTGCCGGGGTTTTCCACCCGCGTTCAGGTGGACACCGTGTCTGGCCGCGGGGTGGGACTCGACGTGGTGCGCGATACCCTTCACAACTTGCGTGGCGCGGTGAAGGTGTACAACGAGCCTGGCCGGGGCGTGCGGTTTGAGATCACCGTTCCCTTGAGCCGGAGTGTGAGCAGGACCCTGGTGGTGGATATCGCCGGCGAGCCGTACGCCATTCCCGTGGCGGGGATCGAGCGGGTGCTGCGGATCGCCACGGACGCAATCGACTCCATAGAGGGAAAGGGATATATCCTCGATGAAGAAAGCGGAGGCCGTATCGGACTGGTGGCGGGAAGCGCTGTGCTGGGACTTGATGCGCCGATCTCCGCGGCGGACGAGATACCGGTGGTGGTTTTCCGCCAAGAGGATAAGCAGTACGGCATGGCGGTGGAGCGGTTACACGGTATCCAAGATCTCGTGGTCCAGCCCTTGGACGGACGGTTGGGCATGGTGCCCAACATCAGCGCGGGGTCGATCCTGGATAATGGCGCGCCGGTGCTGCTCCTCGATCCCGATGATCTGATCCGCACGATGGACCGGCTGATCGTTCAAGAGGCGGCGCAAGCGATGCACATCCCTGCCAGCAGCGAGGCTGCGCCCACGCCAGCCGGTGGCGGTCCGCCGCGCATCCTGGTGGCGGACGACTCCATTACCGTGCGGGAGGTGGAACGGGAGATGTTGACCGGCCGCGGCTACCAGGTGGATGTCGCCGTGGATGGTCAAGAGGCGTGGCATCTCCTCAAAGCGCAACGGTACGACCTCCTGGTCACCGATGTCGATATGCCGCGCCTGGACGGCATCGAATTGGTGAAGCGGATCCGTGCCGACCAGGCCCTGCACAACCTGCCCGTTGTCATCGTGTCGTACAAGGACCGGCCCGAGGATCGGATCCGCGGCATGGAGGCGGGCGCCGACTACTATCTCACCAAGGGCAGTTTCGAGGACGAGAAGTTGGTGCAGGCGGTGCGGGAGCTGATTGGCCCGGCCCATTCCCTTTCCTAACACTTCAGAGGTTGCAAGAACTCCATGCGTGTCGCCATTGTCAACGATCTCGCCCTGGCGGCGGAAAGCCTCCGGCGGGTGATTCTCGGCTCCCGCCGCCATACCGTCGCCTGGATCGCCAACAACGGCGCCGAGGCAGTGGAAAAGTGTTTGGCGGACAGGCCCGACTGCGTGCTCATGGACATGATCATGCCGGTGATGGATGGCGTGGAGGCCACCCGGCGGATCATGCGCGTGGCGCCCTGCCCCATCCTGGTGGTGACCGCTTCGGTGTCCGGCAACTCCTCGTTGGTCTTCGAGGCGATGGGCGCCGGCGCCCTCGATGCCGTGGCCACACCGGTTCTCGCTGGCGAGGATATCGCCACCGCTGGCCGCGACCTTTTGCGCAAGCTTGACCGCATCGAGCGCCTCACCGGCGCGGCTCCGCCGCAGCCGAAAAGCCGGCCAGCCGTTTCTCCCGCGCCGGCGCAAGAACCGGCCGGCCCCCTGGTGGTCATCGGCGCCTCCACCGGCGGCCCGCAGGCCCTGCGCGCCATTCTCGCGCCCTTGCCCTCACGGTTCGCCGCCGCCATTGTTGTCATCCAGCATATGAACGCCCCATTCCTGCCAGGGCTTGCCGAGTGGCTCAACGGCGAGACCCGTCTGCCGGTGCGCGTCTTTCAAGATGGTGACCGTCCCCAGGCCGGCCATGTGCTGATCGCCGCCACCGCCGGGCACGCCCGGATGGAGCCGGGTGGCCGCCTCCGCTATACTGAAGAGCCAAAAGAGGCGATCTACCATCCTTGTATTGATGTTTTTTTCTTGTCAGTGGCCGAACACTGGCCGGCTAGCGGGGTTGGCGTTCTGCTCACCGGCATGGGCCGTGACGGCGCCACTGGTCTTCTGGCCTTACGCCGCCGCGGGTTCGCCACCATTGGCCAAGACCGCCAGAGCTGCGTCGTCTTCGGGATGCCGGGCCATGCCCAGGCCATTGGCGCGGCCGGGCTGTTCTTGCCTCCCCAGGCCATTGCTCAACACCTCGTCCAACACTACGGCTCAACATGAAAGCGCACATTCCCGACGACCAGATAAAATGCCGGGTCCTGCTGGTCGATGACCAGTTGATGATCCATGAAGCCCTGCGCCGCGCCCTGGCGCCGGCCGATGATATCGAGCTCTTTTCCTGTCGCCGGGCGGACGAGGCCATGCCCATGATCAAGCGTGTGCATCCCACCTGCATTTTGCAGGATCTGGTCATGCCCGACGCCGACGGCCTGGATCTGGTGCGCGCCTACCGCCAAGACGACCAAGCCGTCTCCATTCCGGTTATTGTGCTGTCGGCCCGCGAGGAGCCGGAAATCAAGAGCCAGGCGTTTGCCTTGGGGGCCAATGACTATCTCGTCAAGTTGCCGGACAGCATTGAACTCATCGCCCGCATCCGCTACCATTCCAAAATGTACATCGTCCAGCGGCAGCGGGACGAGGCCTACCGCCGCCTGCAGGAGAGCGAGCGCCGGCTGGCCCTGGCCAACCGGGAGCTGCAACGCTTGTCCGTGCAGGACAGCTTGACCGGTATCGCCAACCGCCGCCGGTTCGACGAGGTCTTATACCAAGAATGGCGGAGAGCCATGCGCAACACCTCGTCCTTGGCCTTGATCATGCTCGATATCGACTTTTTCAAGCGCTACAACGACCTGTACGGGCACCAGCAGGGAGATGAGTGCCTGCGACGGGTGGCCGGCATCATCCGTTCCTCGGTGCGGCGGGAGAGCGACACCGTGGCCCGGTACGGTGGCGAGGAGTTTGCGGTCATTCTGCCGGAGACCGGCATCCACGGCGCGGTGGATGTAGCTGAGACCATCCGGGCCAATGTGTTTGACGCGGCGATCAAACACGAGGCCAGCGCGGTGGCCGACCGGGTGACGGTGAGCCTTGGGGTGTCGGCGTGCGTGCCAGAAAAGAATCCAGACCCCAAGGGGCTCGTGGCCGCAGCGGACAAGGCCCTGTATCTCGCCAAGCAGGAAGGCCGCAACCGGGTGAAAAGCTTTTTCGAGCTCCTGATTACCTAGTTGGAGAGCTGTACCAGCCCGCTGCAAGCGGGGTTGTATGCGGCACAGGGATGATGGTTTCATGAAAACCACCATCCGCGTCCAAAGTAGCCATGCCCCCCCTACCCTTTTTTTCTTCCTTTCGTGAGCCGTGGCGGAGTCCGCGTCCCCAGGCGCGGCTCGCCGCCCTGAAGGCCGGCAAAGTCCCTCTCCCGGCCCGCCGGCAAATGGCCATTGCCGATGAAGAGAGCGAGGTGCGGCTGCAAGCGGTGGCCAGCATTGATGAGCCGGACCTTCTCGACGCGATCGCAGACACTGCGGGCGACGAACGGGTGCGGCGGCTGGCCCTGGAGCGGGCGGACCTGTTGCGCCTCGATCTTTTGCGGCAAAGCGATGCTGATCTTGCAGCGCAGCGTGCCGCTGTGGCCGCCATCCGCCAGGAAACGATCCTGGTCAAGGCAGCGGCGCAGGCGGCAACGCCGGACCTGCGCCTCGCCTGCCTTGCCAGGATATCTGCGTCACACGATCTGGCCGCTGTGGGGCGCCAACGGTGCGGGAAAGCCGTGGCCCTGCAGATCGTCGAGCGCCTCGACGATCCGGCTATTCTTGCCGACCTGGCCGAGCGCGGCGCCAGCCTCTATATCCGCCGCCTGGCCGCCGCCAAGCTGGCTGGTCAAAGGCAGCCTGTGCCAGAGGACGATACCGAGACGGTTCTGCAAGAGTTGGCCGACAACGCCCAGCGGCTGGTGGGCAACCGCAGTTTTACCCTTGCCGAGCGCCGGCTGATCGAGTTGGAGGAAGAGTGGCGGCGACACGACCCTCATATGGCGCACCCTTTGGCCCAGGCCTTTCAGGCGGCCAGCACGGCCTTTTTTCGCTTCAAGGCAGAGTGGCAAAAAGAGGAGCGACGCCGCCGGGAAGCGGAAAAGAATCGGGCGGCGCGGGAAGCGCGCGTCGCCCGACTGGCGGCGCAGCTCATGGAGGCAGCGGCAACCGCCGCCCCGGAGTTCCCGCAGTTGGCGGCAGAGCTGGAGAAAAACGCCCCGCCCGAGGAGATGGATCAGCGCCTGGCGGAGACCCTGGCCGCAGCCGAGCGGCGGTATCAAGAGCAGTTGCCCGTACGGCGGCGGGAAGAACAGCGGCTGCAAGAACTTTGCGCCACGGTTGCCGCCCTCAAGACGGTTTCTGATCTGCGGCAGGTGGAAAGGCGATGCGGCGAGGTGCGGCGTTTGCTGGCCAAGCGGCCGTT
>WFOD01000097.1 GCA_015488275.1 Deltaproteobacteria bacterium | reverse complement strand
GTACTGGCTCGACCATTTTAAGTCCGGCGATTCTTGGCGGTTGTTTCGCATCATGAGCGAGTTTGTCGATGGCTTCGATACACTGGCCGTTTTGCCGCCAGCGGTGTCGATCTTTGGCTCGGCCCGCACCCGGCCGGAAGACCACTACTACCGGATGGCGGAGGAGATCGCCTATGGGCTCGCCAAAGCCGGATACGCGGTGATCACCGGCGGCGGCCCAGGGATCATGGAGGCGGCCAACAAGGGGGCCGCCGAAGCGGGCGGCATTTCCATTGGCCTCAACATCAGCCTGCCCTTTGAGCAAGAACCCAACGAGTACGCCAATCTGCCGCTCAACTTCAAGTACTTTTTCGTCCGCAAGGTGATGTTCATCAAGTACGCAATGGCCTTCATCGGCATGCCAGGCGGCTTCGGCACCCTGGATGAGCTGTTTGAATCGCTCACGCTGATCCAGACCCGGCGGATCAAGGCCTTTCCCATCATCCTGTGCGGTTCGGACTTTTGGGGCGGCATGGTGGACTGGATCAAACAAGAGATGCTGACCACCGGCAAGATCAGCGAGGATGACCTGCTCTTTTTTCAGGTGATGGACGATCCCGAGGAAGTGGTCACCTACATCCGCCGGACGGTCATCATTTGACAGCCCGTGGCAAGCTGGGCGGCACACGAAAAAAAGGGGCCATCCCCGGTTGGTGGATGGCCCCTTTTTGGTTTGCTTTGCCGCGCCGGATAAGGCATAAGGCGTGAGACTCACGCCGCCTTTTGCTTGCGGCGGGAGCGGCCAATGCCGGCAAGTCCGACGAGGCCGGAGCCGAACAGGAGCACGGTCGCCGGCTCGGGCACCGGCGAGGTGGTCCAGCCAGAGCCTGAAGGAGTGTTGTTGCTGGGCTCCGGCGGTGAGGTGGTATAGACAAAGGGCGAGCCAGGATACCCAGTGTAGGCGGCGAACGTTTTGCTGTCGCCTAGGGCAATGGGGTCAGTGGAGGTGGAGTAGTAGTAGCCGGTATCGTAGTTTGCCCAGTCGCTGTTGAGGATAAAAAGCGGCTCGGTCGCCCCACCGGCAAAGGCGAGGTACGACCCTTCAATATCATAGATATAGAGAAGCTCCGCATTCCACGCAGGATTCGCCTCCCCTGCGTCCGGTATGCCGGCGGGAGGTTCTGCGCCGATGAGAATGGACCAAACCCCGGCAGGCTCGCCGTTGTTGGCCACATCGAACAGGAGAAGGGATGGCCCTCCTTCTTCGTCCAGCGGAAAAACGTATTCGGTGACCGTCACGGGATCTGCCGGCGGGAGGACGACACTGGCCAGCGCCGCGCCCCCGGCGAAGAGGGTTGTAAGGGTTGCCGCGCCAATGGCCTGGAGTAATGTTGTTTTCTGCATGGTTCCAATCTCCTCCTTTGGTTGAGTAGCAGAGGGAAGCAGGGTGAGCTTTTTCTTCTCGGCTTTAGCTTATGCAAATTTGCTTCCTTTTTTGTATGAATATTTTTTGCTTTCATTTCAAATTGTTAGCTGGGCAACGTGGCGGCTGGCCACCGCCGCTTGCCGGAAAGCAAAAAAGGGTGCTCCTGGCCGTGGCGGTATTGTTGGGTTGTGATTTTATATCATACTGATTTTTCGCGGTTTTTGCATATGATTTTGTGGTCTGTGTTTTTCCGGATTTGAGAAAGTCTTCCGGAAAGCCGGACTCTGGCCCTTTTCCCGCTGGCTGTCAGCCCTTGGCCTTGCGCAAGCGGATGGAGCGCGGGGTCACCTCCACCAGTTCGTCGTCGTTGATGAACGCCAGGCAATCTTCCAGGGTCATGCGCCGCGGGGGGGTGAGGATGACGTTCTCGTCTGAGCCTGCGGCCCGCACGTTGGTCAGCTTCTTGCCCTTGGCCGGGTTGACCACGAGGTCGCCGGCCCGGCAGTGTTCGCCGATGATCTGACCGGCGTAGAGCTTTTCGCCAGGCCCGATGAAGAGTTGTCCCCGCTCCTGGAGGTTGAACAGGGCATAGGCCACAGAGGTGCAGTTTTCCTTGACCACGAGCACGCCGTTTTGCCGGTTGGTGATCTCGCCGGCGTGCGGGCCGTAACTGTCGAACACGTAGTGCATCACGCCCATGCCCTTGGTCTCGGTGAGAAAGATCGAGCGGAATCCCAAGAGCCCCCTGGTGGGGATACGGTAGACGAGGCGCACCAGGTCGCCCCGCTGTTCCATGCTCAGCATCTGGCCGCGCAGATTGCCCAACCGTTCGATCACCGCGCCCTGATACTCGGCCGCCACGTCGATGGTCAGCTCCTCGTAGGGTTCAATGGCGCGTCCTTCCGCGTCTTGGCGCATGATCACCTGCGGCCGGCTCACCTGAAACTCATAGCCCTCCCGCCGCATCTTTTCGATCAGGATCGCCAGGTGGAGTTCGCCCCGGCCTGCGACCCGGAACCCCTGGCCCGCGCCCAGGCTTTCCACCTGCAGGGCGACATCTGCCAGGGTTTCCCGGCGCAGGCGCTCCTCCAGGTGGCGGGCGGTGACGAATTTTCCCTCTGTGCCGGCAAAGGGCGAGTCGTTGGGGAGGAAGTGCATGGCAATGGTTGGCGGATCGATGGCGATCAGCGGGAGGGGAGAGGGGGTCTCTGGATCGGTAAAGGTCACCCCCACGGTCACCTCCTCCATGCCGGCCACGGCGACGATCTCGCCAGGACCAGCCTCGTCGCACGGGACCTTGCGATCCCGCTCGAAGCGAAACAGCTTGCTTATCCGGGCCGGCACAAGGGAGCCGTCGCGCAGGCTGACAACGGTGTTTTTGTTGACGGCCAGCCGGCCGTTACTCACCTTGCCGATGCCCAGCCGGCCAAGGTAGGGCGAATAGTCGATGGAGCTCACCTGCATCTGGAGCGGGGCCTGGGGATCCCCGGCCGGCGGGGGTACGTGGCGGACGATCAGCTCGGAGATCACCTCCATGCCTTCGTCTGGGCCATCGGCCTGCCGGCGGGCGATGCCCGCCTTGGCCGAGGCGTAGGCCACGGGAAAATCGAGGATCTCGTCCGGCGCGTCGAGCTTGACGAACAGGTCGAACACTTGGTCCACCACCCAGTCCGGCCGCGCCGCCTCCTTGTCGATCTTGTTCACCACCACAATGACCGGTAGTCGGTGGGCCAGGGCCTTTTTCAACACGAAATAGGTCTGGGGCATGGGGCCTTCTTGGGCGTCCACCAACAGGAGCGCGCCGTCCGCCATGCGCAGGACCCGTTCCACCTGGCCGCCGAAATCGGCGTGGCCCGGCGTGTCGATGATGTTGATCCAGTAGTCGGCGAACCGGTAGGCGCCGTTTTTCGAGGTGATGGTGATGCCCCGTTCCCGCTCCAGATCCATTGAGTCCATGAGGCGTTCGGCAAGGGGCTCGTTTGCGCGGAACATGCCGCTCTGGCGGAAAAGCTGGTCCACCAGGGTGGTCTTGCCGTGGTCCACGTGGGCGATAATGGCGACGTTACGGATCGTGTGTTGGGGGATGCTCATGGCCGTGGCTCTCCAGGGGTGAAAAAAGGGTATGACTGTAGACCTTCGATCCGATCCAGGCAAGTTGTTTTTTTGCCCCACTTCACACCACGCGCCATGTTTAGCGCCGCTATTCCTCGGGTTGCGTGGCGTTGGCGTGGGGATGGCCCCCCCCCCTTTTTGCTTGGGCGGAGCAGGCTGGCGCCTCCGGGGAGGGGCAGGAAGGAGACGGGAGTTGGCCAGGCCATGTTTTGTCCGGTTTGCCAACCGGTTGGAGGCGGTGCTGCTTGAGCCGTTTTTTCTCCTTGACAGTCCCTGCCCTCGTTAACTATAAAGACTTCATGGTGTCGTAAAGTGGTGCGAGGTGGTCTTGGGTGGAGTCCGGGGCCGCGGCCGGAGGATCCGCTGTTCTGCGGCAGGAGTAGGCATGGACCAGGGGGAGAAGGAGATCGTCATCGGCCTGCGTGGCCGCTCGGAGCACACCCTGGACGAGAAGGGGCGGCTCAACGTCCCGGCTCGCGTCCAGGAGGTGCTGCGCTCCATTGGCGATGAACGGTTGATGGTCGTTTCCTGGGACCGTTATCTCAAGGCCTATCCTGTGCCGGTGTGGGAACTCCTTGAGAAACGGCTGCTTGCCGACGCGCAGAACAACCCTGGGCCAGAAGTCCGGCGAATGGTGGAGCATCTGATCGGTGGGGTCGAGGAGTGCGCGCTTAAGCAGGGGCGGATCTCACTGCCCGCCCGGATGCGGGCCGAGGTGGGCATCGAGCGGGAGGTGGTCCTTGACTGCCTGATCAACGTGGTGCGCATCTGGGACAAGAAGACCTGGCAGCAGGAGTTCAAGCCCACGCCAGACGATTTTCGTCGGTTCGACGATCGGCTGGCCCTGTTTGGCACCTTTTAACAGGAGCGGTGGCGCTTCGTGGTCCAGGAACACGAACCGGTTCTCCTGGCCGAGGCGGTCGGTGGTCTGGCGGTCAGGAGCGGCGGGGTCTACGTTGACGGCAACGTAGGGCTTGGTGGGCATGCCGCCGCCGTGCTGGCGGCCAGCGCGCCGGACGGACGCCTCATCGGCTTTGACTGGGACGCGGCGGCGATCGAGCGGGCGGCGGAGCGGCTTGCTTCCTTTGGCGACCGGGCGGAGCTGGTGCGCGACAACTTTACCGCCCTGGGATCTTACCTGGAGGAGCGGGGGCTGGCGGCAGTGGACGGCATTCTCCTTGATCTTGGCATATCCTCTTTCCAACTCGACGCCAGCGGCCGGGGGTTTTCGTTTCTCCGCGACGAACCGCTCGATATGCGGATGGACCAACGCCGGCCGGCCACGGCGGCTGATCTGGTCAATACCCTGTCGGCGCGGGAGCTTGCCGATATCCTTTATTACTACGGCGAGGAACGGCAGGCGCGCCGGATCGCGGCCCGTATCGTTGCCCATCGCCAGCAGGCAAGGATAACGACCACGGCCGCATTGGCCGAAATCGTCGCCCAGGCCGTGCCGCGACGGTTCCATCCCCGCCGGATCCACGTGGCCACCCGCACCTTTCAGGCCCTGCGGATCGCGGTGAACGGCGAGCTCGACAACCTGCGCGCCTTGCTGCGTGACGCATGGCGCTATCTCAAGCCGGGAGGACGTATTTGCGTGATCAGCTTCCATTCGCTGGAGGACCGGCTGGTCAAGGCGGCGTTTGCCGGCGCGCCGGCGCTCAAGGCGTTGACCAAAAGGCCGATCACGCCCACGGCCGCTGAAAAGCGACGCAATCCCCGCAGCCGGAGCGCCCGTCTGCGGATCGCCGTCAGGAGGGAGGTGGGTCATGGTGCATGATTATTCACGGCGGTATTCTCAAGTGCTCCAGCGGCGGCAGCCGGTCCGCCAGGCCGAGGCCCGGCCTTGGCTGCTCTCCCGTTTTCTCGGCACAGTGATGTTGGCGGTGGCCATAGGCGGCGTTGGTGTCTCGTTTTGGATCGGCCATCAGGTCTCCACCGGACTGGCCGGCCTGCGCGACGCCACGGCGCAGCGCCAGGTGTTGGCGGAGCGGAAGGCCCGGCTGGAGGCCCAGCGTAACGCCATACGGACCAGGGATGCGGTGGTGGCGCGGGCCGCTGCTCTGGACCTTGCGCCGCCGACCAAGGCGCAGATCATCCCGATTAACCGGTGGTGAAGCGGCGGCGGCGCGCCAGCAACGGGAAGAAAAGGCGCGTGCCGGCCTTTTCGCCTGGCCAGGGGGGACGCCTGGCCGCGCGGCCTCCAGCACAAGGCAAGGGAGCCCCCCTGGATTACGGCCTCTCTATCCCGCACCATCGTGTGGCGCGGCCGCTTGCTCTTGCAGTGCTGTTGATGGCGCTGGCGGGCGCTCTCTTCCTCTGGAAGTGGGGCGGGCGTCCCCCGGAGGCAGGATCGGCGGCGGGGCATGCGGACGCTGGCAAACGTGTGGCCAGCGGCGACCAGCGGGGCACGATCTACGACCGCCGTTTGCGGCCGTTGGCGGTGAGCTTGCCGGTGGGCACGGTGATCGCCCGGCCGCGGCGCCTGCAACTCGACGAGCGGCATCTGGCGCGTCTTGCGGTGTTGCTCGACGCTGATCCCGACAACCTGCGCCAACGGCTGACCTCCAACCGGCCGGTGGAAGTGCTCGTTCGGGGACTCGCCGGCGAGCGGGCGCTGGAGGTGGAGCGGCTCGGACTGGAGGGGATCGAGGTGATGCACGGCACGGTTCGTTACTATCCCGAGGCGGAACGTACCGCGTTTTGCGTTGGCTTCACGGCCAAGGGACGGGGCGTGCGCGGTCTCGAGGCCCTGGCCGACGAGCAATGGGGCGGCCGCTTCCCCGCCAGCGGGGCCTGCATCGCCACTGTGGACGTTGACCTGCAACGGCGCGCCCTGGAGACGTTGGCCGCGCTCCAGCGCGAACTTGCCGCCCAACAGGGCGCGGTGGTGATTCTCGACGCTGCGGATGGCGGAGTTCTCGCCCTTGCCGGATCGCCCGCCTTTGATCCCAACCGGTATTGGCGTTATGGCAGCGAAACGCTTGAGAATCCAGCACTGGATGGGCCGGTGGGGGCAGAGTATTTCGCCCCGCTGTTCGACGGCACGGCCACCCAGGCCCAAGGCTGGCAGGAGGCCGGAGAGGGAGTGTTCCGCTCGTTTGCCGCCCCTACCTTCCAGGCGCCGCTGCCCGAGTGGGCGCGTAACGCCAGCGTCTCCCTGGGGCGACGGGGCGAGGCGCCGGGACTGTTGGATCTGGCCGTGGGCATCGCTGGCCTCGTCGCCAACGGCCGGCGGCCACAGCCGCATCTGGTGGCAGGC
>WFOD01000096.1 GCA_015488275.1 Deltaproteobacteria bacterium | reverse complement strand
GCCTATGGCCGCAACCCCTTTTTCTTCCAGCAGGCGGATGGTCTTGGTGCCGATGACCGCGATTTCGGCCCGGCCTTCGAGAAAGGCGATGTCCTGCCGGCTGCCGATGCCAAACCCCACGGCCAGGGGCAGGTCCGTGGCCTGACGGCAGCGGTTGAGATAGGCGGCTAGTTCGGTATCCATCTCGGTCTTCGCGCCGGTGACCCCGCGCCGGGCGACGCAATAGACAAAGCCGTCGCCGGCTGCGGCCAGCCGGCGCATCCGTTCGTCGGTGCTGGTGGGCGCAAAGATCATGATCGGCGCGATCTCGTGACGCCGGGCCGTGGCCAGGAAAGACTCCCCCTCCTCGGGCGGCAGGTCGGGCACAATGGCGCCCTGGATGCCGATCTCGGCCGCCCGCTGGCAGAACCGTTCTTCCCCGTAGCGGAAAACGATGTTGTAGTAGGTCATGAACAGAAAGGGGATGGGGAATTCCCGGCAGATCGCTTCTGCAAACCGGAAGCATTCCTCCACCCTTACGCCACGGGCCAGGGCCGCCTGGTTGGCCCGGAGGATCACCGGCCCGTCGGCCACCGGTTCGGAGAAAGGGATCTGCAGTTCGATGAGATCCACCCCTGCCTTGACCATTGCGGCAATGACCTGACGGTTGGTTGCAAACGAGGGGTAGCCCAGCACGAGATGGGTCATGAGCAGGATGTTTTTGTCAGGAGCCGCCAAGGCCGTCTCAATGGCGCGTCTGAGCCGCATGGTCAATCCCCCCGCCGGGCGGCATATTCAGCCGCCTTGTCCTCGATGAACCGCTGCCACTTCGGATCGCCGAAGGCGCTGGCAATGGTGAAGATATCTTTATCGCCCCGGCCCGACATGTTGATGATGATCGCCTGATCGGGGCTGAGTTGCGGCGCTTCCTTGAACGCCTGCACAAAGGCGTGCGCCGACTCCAGGGCCGGGATGATCCCCTTCCCGCTGCATGGTGCGCTCGAGCGCGGCCATCACCTCGGCGTCGGTGGCCGCCTCGAACCGCACCCGTCCCTTTTGCCACAGGTCGGTAAGGATCGGCGATACGCCGATGTAGTCAAGCCCGGCCGCCACCGAATGGGTGTCGAGCATCTGGCCGTCGTCGTCTTGCAAAAACATCGTCTTGTACCCTTGCGCCACCCCAGGCGAGGCGTCGTGCGAGGCCAGGCGCGCGGCATGCCGGCCGCTGTCCACGCCAAGGCCGCCGGCCTCGACACCCACCAGCTCCACTTCGGTGTCGTCGAGAAAGCCCTGAAAGATTCCCATCGCGTTGGAGCCGCCCCCCACGCAGGCGTACACCCGGCTGGGCAGACGGCCGAACTGCTCGAGGATCTGCTGCCGGGCCTCGATGCCGATGAGCGACTGGAACCAGGCGACCAGGGCTGGAAAAGGATGTGGACCGCAGACCGTGCCCAGCACGTAATGGGTGGTGTCCATATTGGTCACCCAGTCGCGGAACGCTTCGTTGATCGCGTCCTTGAGCGTGCGTGCGCCGTCGGTCACCGGCACCACGGTAGCGCCCAGCTTTTCCATCCAAAAGACGTTGGGCCGTTGGCGCTCCACATCTTCCTCGCCCATGTAGATGGTGCATTCGAAGCCGAACTTGGCGGCCATAGTGGCGCAAGCCACCCCGTGCTGGCCAGCGCCGGTCTCAGCGATCACCCTGGTTTTGCCCATCCGCTTGACGAGCAGCCCCTGGCCCATGACGTTGTTCGCCTTGTGGGCGCCGGTATGGTTGAGGTCTTCGCGCTTGATGAAGATGCGCGCGCCCGCCAACTCGTCGCTCAACTTGTCGGCATAGGTAAGTGGCGTGGGCCGGCCAGAGTAGTTGGCCATGAGGGCCCGGTACTCCTCCCAGAAGGTGGGGTCGCGGCGGGCGTCCTCGAATGCCGCGTTGAGCTGGGCGAAGGTCTCGTGCAGGACCTCGGGGATAAAGGCGCCGCCCCATTCGCCGTAGTAACCGTTTTTCATGCTGCTCTTCCTGCTCGTGGTTATCCGTGTGGGGCCTGATATACCATACCTGGCGGAAAAAGCCAGAGCGCGGCGTGGGGGGCGCTCACCCGCGCCCCGCAGGAGGCGCGGCCGGGGGAAGCGGGACTTCGGCCCGGACCGCGGTGCCCTTGCCCGGCGCGGTGGAGATGCTCAACGAGCCCCCCAACAGGCCGATGCGCTCCTCCATGCTCTGGATGCCCATGCGTTTTTCTTGCACCGCCCGGTGGCGGGTTTGGACGAGATCGAATCCCTGACCGTCGTCCACCACGGCGAGCACGAGGCGGCCGCGCCGGATATCGAGGAGCACCTGCACCCAGGACGCCCTGGCGTGGCGGCAGACGTTGTTGAACGCCTCCTGCACGAACCGGTAAAGGTTGATGGTGAGATCGTAGGGAAGGCGCATGGTGTCGATGCCCGCGTCAGCATGAAAGTCCAGGCGCAGCCGGTGCTTGGCCGCCAACTCCCGGCAGTGATGCTCCAGCGGGGCCGCAAGGCCAAGCTGGGAAAGGGCTGGAGGGAGGAGCGAGGAGGAGAGATTGCGCACCGCATCGATACAGGTTTGCAGTACGCCGACGATCTGGGGGTGCCAAGCGCCAATGGTTGCAGGATCGCGCTTTGCGTCCAGGCTCATGGTTTCGATCATCAGTTTGAGCGACGAGAGGTCTTGCGCTACTTTATCGTGCAGATCGAGGGCGATGCGCTTGCGCTCTTCTTCCTGGGCGCGCAGCAGTTCGCGGGAGAGATGCTGGATCTGCCTGCGGCTGCGGCGCAGGTCCTCCTCTACCTGCCGCCGCCGCTGCAGCTCCTGCCTCAGTTGCTGGTTCTTGCGTTGCAGTTCAAGGGTGAGCTCCGCGTTGCGGCGGTTGAGGCGGAACACGCCGCACGCTTGGCTCAGGGTGGCCCGCAGTTCCTCCTCGTTCCAGGGCTTGGCCACGTAGCTGAAGATATGACCGGTATTGATCGCCTCCAGGGTGGTGGCCATGTCGGAAAACCCGGTCACCAAGATGCGGACCGGCAGGGGGTCGCGGGCGTAGATCTCGCCGAGAAACTCGACCCCGGTCATTTCCGGCATCCGCTGATCGGCGAGCACGATGCCGATTTCGTTTTCACGGTCAAAGATCTCCAGCGCCTCGGGGCCGCTGGTCGCGGTCAGCACCTCATAATCGCGGTCAAAACACTTATGAAAGAGCCACAGATGGGCAGGATCGTCGTCGGCGTACAGGAGCTTGACTTTCGTGGCCATAAGCGCGGGCAGAACAATATAAACGGGTTTGGCAGCCCGTTGAAAAACGGGCTGTTAGCGTGGCGCTCGCTCTGTCAGCTTGCCGGGAAAGCCCTCCTTGGCGCTTCGGCCGCGGCCGGGCAGGGCCGAGTTTGCCTGGGGCGCCTTTGGCGTTCCGGCGGTTCACCGGCGCTCGCGGTGCGCTGTCTGCCACGCGCGGCGGATCTGCTGGCGCAGTTCAGAATCGGTCACTGTGGCGAGACAGGAACTCAGATCCTCGGGCACCGGCGGGAGAGGCGCCAGCCGGGTCGGCGCGGGTTGGGGCTGTTTGTCGGCCAGGGGCGCGATGGTATGATCGAGGGTGAAGCGGATATCGTTGAGCGCCACGTCCTTCAGGCGCGCGTTGAGCTTGTCGAGAAGCAGGCGCTTTTGCAAGTGAAGGTGGTGGAGCCAGACGTTATCCGTCACCTTGACCCAGAGCACGCCCTTGCGGATGCACCACGGCAAGGTCTTGGCCGCGATATCGCGGCCCACCGCTCGCTCCCAAAAGAGAAATACTTGGTGCAAGGCTATCTGTCGCCGCCATTTGCGTTCGGTGAGGATCGCGTCGAGCAGTTTGGCGGCAGATACTGGACCGGCGGATGTGTGGGAGGAGCGTCGCCTCATGACCTTTTCACCATACTCCATGCTTGCCCCGTTGCCAAGAAGCCAGTATGATAGCCACCTTTTTGAAGAACAACCTCCAGCGGCGGTCAGCACGCGCCATTGCGGTGGGCGTGTAACAGCCCGTTGAAAAACGGGCTGCGTGCGGCACAGGGACGTGCCGCCGAATTCCGCCGGTTCTTTTTGTGTTTTCCCGGCCGACTGCCGTGCCGAAGGCTCCAGGGCTGCGGACCGAACCAGGCCGTTCCCAAAGAATATCCGAAAAAGAGCCAAGGAATTCGTGAGGTTGGCCGAAACTTTGTTTTGGCCAACCGTGATCGAAAAAGTCAGGGATGACTTTTTCGACGGACTGGTAAACTGCGAGGAGCACACTCTATGGGATTTCGCTGCGGTATTGTTGGCTTGCCCAACGTTGGCAAGTCCACCATCTTTAATGCCCTTACAGCGGCGCAGATCGAGTCGGCCAACTATCCCTTTTGCACCATCGAGCCCAACGTGGGGATGGTGCCAGTGCCGGATGCGCGTCTCGACGTTTTAGCCGAAATGGTGCATACCCAGAACAAGGTGCCAGCCCAGATGGAGTTCGTGGACATTGCCGGCCTGGTGGCCGGCGCCTCCAAGGGTGAAGGGTTGGGGAACCAGTTTCTCGGCCACATCCGCCAGGTGGACGCCATCGCCCACGTGGTGCGCTGCTTTGAAGACGGGAATATCGTGCACGTGGCCGGGTCGGTGGATCCGTTGCGTGATATCGAGGTGATCGACACCGAGTTGGTGCTCGCCGATCTTGAAACCGTGGAGCGCCGTCTTGCCAAGACCGCCTCCCAGGCCAAGTCGGGCGACAAGAAACTCCGGGCTCAGGTGGCCGTGCTCGAGCGCCTGCGCGATCATCTGGACGCTGGCCGGCCGGCGCGGCTCTTTTCGTGCGCGGAGCAGGAAGCGGCGCTGCTGGCAGAGCTCTTTCTCCTGACCGCCAAACCGGTGCTTTACGTGGCCAACGTGGCGGAGGAGGACCTTGCGGCCGGCAATCCGTGGGTGGAGCGGGTGGCCGCCCGGGCCGCTGACGAGGGAGCGCAGATGGTTGCCATCTCCGGTGCCATCGAGGCGGAGCTGGCCGCCCTTGATCCTGAAGAGCGGGCCGAGTACCTCGCCGAATTGGGGCTGCGTGAGCCCGGCCTCCACCGTTTGATCCATGCTGGCTACCGGCTCCTTGGCCTCATCACCTTCTTTACTGTGGGAGAAAAGGAGACGCGCGCCTGGACCATTGTCGAAGGGACTCGCGCGCCCCAGGCGGCCGGCAAGATCCATTCTGATTTCGAGCGCGGCTTTATCCGCGCCGAAGTGATCGCCTACGATGATTTCGTGGCTTGCGGCGGCGAGCAAAAGGCCAGGGAAAAGGGCTTGATGCGCTCAGAAGGGAAGGAGTACGTGGTGCGGGACGGCGACTGCATCACCTTTCGCTTTAACGTTTGACACAGACACCCCTGACAGCCCGTTGAAAAACGGGCTGTGCGGCACATGGATGTGCCGCCGAATTCCGCCGGCTCTGAAAGAGCCAAGGAATTCGTCAGGTTGGCCGAAGCTTTGCTTTGGCCAACCGTGGTCGAAAAAGCCAGGGACGGCTTTTTCGACGGACTGCTGAGGGAAAGGAGAAACAGGTATGACCCTGCGATACAACCGAGAGCAACTCGTCTGCCAGTCGGTGATCGGCGAGATCACCTCGCCGCTCGGCAGCGCCAATCCCTATCGCATCGATCCCGCAGGCCGGGCCGATATCTATCCTGGGGTGGGCGGCATCACGTACAACCTGCGTATCGGTGATCCTGCGCGCGGACTGTTCGCCGACCATGTGGAGCCCGGCGTGTCGATCTCCAACCTCGCTATGGTGCAAAACCAGCCAGGACCGAACCGGGCCTTGAATCTCTTTTCCTGTGTCGGCAACGTGGCGGTGGTGGTGTCGGGCGACGCCAAAGGCGCCCGCGGCCGGGTGACCGGCAAGCATGGCGGCATTGAGCACGTGCTGGTGGACTTTGACCCCGAGATCCTCGACCAACTGGTGATCGGCGACAAGATCCAGGTGC
>WFOD01000095.1 GCA_015488275.1 Deltaproteobacteria bacterium | reverse complement strand
TTCCAGGCACGCCGCACACCGCCGACCGCCTGCGTGGGCGACAGGCGCAGGGCGAGCATCACCGATACCACCAGCAGGGCCAGGAGCAACAAGCCCCCGCCCAGCAGGCCGAACCAGCGGCGGGCGAGCCCGCCGACCAGACCGCCGAGCATCCCGCCGGCGCCAGGGTCGGCCAGGCCGAGCAGGCCAGCGGTGGCGAGCAGGATACCGCTCACACCAATGGTCAGGACCGGCAACCGCCTCAGGGACAAAGGCCGAAAAAAAAGACGCAACGAAAGGGCAAAGGCCAAGGCCACCAGCCACAAGGCGGCGGCGCCCATGAAGCTCGCCAGCCAGCCAGCGGCCAGCCGGCCCACCGTGCCGGCCCAGCGGGCCGTGGCGCCGCCAAAATACCAGGAGCCGAGACTGACGCCCAGGTAAATGGCGAGAAAGAGTCCGCAGACACCGCAGACCTCTTGCGCCAGGCCGGCCCGGCGCTCTTCCGCCTCCACCTTGCGTGTGCTCATGAACCGTGTCGCCGTTTGCCCGCCGCGTCGAGAATACCGTTGATAAAGCCCACCGCGTCGTCCGAACTGAACCGGCGGGCCACCTCCAATGCCTCGTTGATCGCCACCTGGGGCGGCACCTCTGGCTCGTGCAGGATCTCGTATAGGGCTATCCGCATGATGTTGCGGTCGATTACCGCCATCCGGCCGAGCCGCCAGTTCTCCGACTGCTGTTGCAAAAGACCGTCCAGGGACGCCAAACGCTCCTCCACCCCTAGCACCAACCGGCGGGCATACTCCAGGGCCCGCTTGTTGGCGTCGAAATGGCCGATATAGGTATCGAACGCCTCCCCTGGAGCGATACCGGCCAACTCGGCCTGGTAGAGCACCTGCAAAGCCAGCTCCCGGGACTTGCGGCGCAAGGGGACCCTGGGCTTGTCGGCGCGCTCAGGACTCATGGTCTCTCCATACCATCGCAAAGGCCTCGTTCAGCGTTTGCGACCACGGTTGGGGCAAGCGTAAGGTCACGGGACTGCTCCTTCGTCTGCCGAAGTGGCAACCTCGCGGACCGGGTATCTGATCGCAGGGCGCCCCACATGCAAGGAAGAGGCGACAACGGCACCGGCTCACCCGCCGATCTGGCCCAAGAGATTGACCATCTCGATGGCGGCCTGGGCGCACTCGGCCCCTTTGTTGCCCGCCTTGGAGCCGGCCCGCTCGATGGCCTGCTCAATGGTGTCGGTGGTGAGTACGCCAAAGAGGACCGGCAGGCCGGACTCCAGCGACACCTGGGCAATCCCCTTGGCCGCCTCGGCCGCCACGTAATCGAAATGGGGCGTGGCGCCGCGGATCACCACCCCAAGACAAATCACCGCGTCGAACCGGCCGCTGGCCGCCAGCTTGCCGGCCACGAGCGGAATCTCGTAGGCGCCGGGCACCCGGGCGACGGTGATATCCCCGTCCGCCACGCCGGACCGGCGCAGGGCGTCCATAGCGCCCTCCAGCAACCGCTCGGCGATAAAGGCGTTGAACCGGCCGAGCACGATGGCGAACCGCTTGCCTTTGCCGTCGAAATTTCCTTCCAGATATACGGGCATAACGCTTCCTTTTGCTTTTGTTCGCAGATAGCAAACAGGGCCTCAACTCCGGGAGGGCAGCAGGTCCAGCATGTGGCCCAGTTTGTCCTTCTTGCATTTGAGATACTGGTAGTTCTCAGGCAACGGCTCGATCTCGATGGGCACCCGGCCGGTGACCTCAAGGCCGTATCCCTCAAGCCCAACGATCTTTTTCGGGTTGTTGGTGATCAGGCGCATCTTGCGCACCCCGAGATCGCGCAGGATCTGGGCGCCGATGCCGTAGTCCCGCAAGTCGGGTTTGAAGCCGAGCTTGAGATTGGCCTCCACCGTATCGAGCCCCTCGTCCTGCAGGGCGTAGGCCTTGATCTTGTTCACCAGGCCGATGCCGCGTCCCTCCTGGTGCATGTAGAGGATCACCCCCTTGCCCTCCCGCTCCACCATACGCATGGCCTGATGGAGCTGGTTGCCGCAATCGCAACGCAACGAACCGAACACGTCGCCGGTGAGACACTCCGAGTGGACCCGCACCAGCACCTCCTCGTCCGGCGAGATCTCACCCTTGACCAGGGCCACATGCTCGTGGTTGTCCACCTTGTTGGAATAGACGATGGCGGTGAATTCGCCGCCGTAACGGGTGGGCAACCGGGTCTGGGCCTCGCGCCGCACCAAGCTCTCCTCCCGCAGCCGGTAGGCGACGAGATCGGCGATGGTGGCGATCTTAAGGCCGTGCCGGGCCGCGAACTTTTCGAGGTCCGGCATCCGGGCCATTGTGCCGTCCTCGTTCATGATCTCGCAGATCACGCCGGCCGGCCGCAGGCCAGCCAGGCGGGCCAGATCCACCGATCCTTCGGTCTGGCCGGCGCGCACCAGCACGCCGCCCGGACGGGCCCGCAAGGGAAAGACATGACCAGGGCTGACGATATCGTCCGGCCGCACATCGGGCTGCACCGCCACCTGGATGGTGCGCGCCCGGTCCGCGGCCGAAATGCCGGTGGTCACCCCGGTGCGGGCCTCGATGCTCACCGTAAAGGCGGTCTCAAAGGGCGAGCGGTTCTTCTCCACCATCATGGGGAGCTGCAACCGGTCGATCTGCTCCGGCGTCAGGGTCAGGCAGATGAGGCCACGGCCGTACTTGGCCATGAAGTTGATCGCCTCCGGGGTGACCAGCTGGGCCGCCATGCAGAGATCACCCTCGTTTTCCCGGTCCTCGTCGTCCACCAGGATGATCATCTTGCCGGCCCGAATGTCTTCGATGACTTCTTCGATGGAATGGGGCATGGTTCCGTCCGCTTCAATGATTGATGTCCTAGATGAATCCGTGTTCGGCCAGGAAAGCGGGATTGATACCGCTTTCCTCCTTAGCCGCCAACAACTTTTCCACATACTTGCCGATGATATCCACCTCGATGTTCACCCGGTCGCCCGGCCGTACCGTGTCGAGGGTGGTTACCGCCAGGGTGTGGGGAATGATCGCCACGTCAAAACGCTCCCGGTCGCACCGGTTGACCGTCAGGCTGATGCCGTTGACGGTGATCGATCCCTTCTCAATGATATACCGGCCCAGTCCCTCGGGCACGGCAAAGCTGAACACGGTGAAATCGCCCTGGGGCCGGCGGGCCAGCACCCGGGTGGTGGCGTCCACATGACCGGTCACCAGATGGCCGCCCAGACGGTCGGCCAGGCGCAACGCCCGCTCCAGGTTGACCTGCGAGCCGATCCGCAACTCGCCCAGTACGGTACGGGCCAGGCTTTCGGGGGAAACGTCCACCGTGAACCGCCGGCCGTCGATGGCCGTAGCCGTGAGGCATACGCCGTTGACCGCAATGGACTCGCCCTCGGCCGGATCCACGAGATCGAAATCCGCCTCGATGGTCAACACCATGCCGCCGGATCGTGGCCGCTGCTCCCGCACCGTGCCTTTGCCTTGAACAATACCGGTGAACATATCCCGCGCTCCTCGTTGCAGGCATTTGACAACTCTCTGGCAAAAAAGCCGTATCTGGTCCCAGCGCGCCCGGTCCGCGAGGCTGAGATTTCGGGGCCCGCATGGGCCATCCCGTGACCAGTTACAAAAAGCCAGAAATGGCGTTTGCGACGGGCGGTTACGATGCGGGAAGGGGCCGGCCGCGAACAAGTATGTTGTCGCCAAAACGCCGAAAGGCCACCTCTGTCAACCGCAGTCCCTCCTCTACCCGCAACGCCCCGGTGCCGCGCCAAAAAGCCAATCCATCGGCGCCAAGAAAGATGGGCGCGATAAAAAGCGCGCATTCGTCGGCCAGTCCGGCGCGCAAAAACGCGGTATGCACCTCGCCGCCTCCCTCCACCAGCAGGCTGGTGACCTGCCGCTGGCCGAGAAAGTCGAGCACGGCCGCCAGGTCGAGCCGGCCGGCCCTGTCGGCTGGCAGGCGGAACACCTCGGCGCCAGCCTCTACAAGCCGCGCCTCGGCCGCAGACGGCGCCTGCGGGGTGCACAGCACCCAGGTGGGCGCCGTGGAGTTCTGGCACAGCATCCGGGCCGTGGGCGGCAGTTGCAAACGGCTGTCGAGTACCACCCGGATGGGATCGCGGCCGCGGCGCAACCGGCAGGTAAGGGCTGGATCGTCCGCCACCGCCGTGGAGCGGCCCACGAGAATGGCGTCCGACCGGCCGCGCAACCGGTGCACTTCCCGCCGCGCCGCCTCATTGGTGATCCACGCACTGTGGCCAGAAGCGGCGGCCAGCTTGCCGTCCAAGCTCATACCCGCCTTGAGGAGGACCCACGGCCGGCCAGTGGTGATGTGCTTGACAAAGGGACGGTTGATCGCCGCGCACTCCTCGGCCAGCACCCCCTCCTCCACCTCCACACCGCGGCCGGCGAGAAAGGCCGCGCCGCCGCCAGCCACATGGGGGTTGGGATCGGCCATGCCGATCACCACCCGCCGGATGCCAGCGGCAAGGATCGCCTGGGTGCAGGGACCGGTGCGGCCGGTATGGTTGCAGGGCTCAAGGGTGACGTACAGCGTGGCGCCCCGGGCCGCCTCGCCGGCCCGCGTCAAGGCGACCACCTCGGCATGAGGGCCGCCGGCGCGGGCGTGAAAGCCCGTGGCCACCACCTCGCCCTGTTCGCTGACCACCACCGCGCCCACCGCTGGATTGGGCGACGTGCGGCCCACTCCCTTTTTCGCCTCCCGCAGCGCCAAGCGCATGAACCGCGCCCGCTGGTCCTCCCTGCCGCGTCTCTCGGCTGTCACGCCGTCTCAGCCTCCCGGCTCTTCCTGCTTGCCTTCAAGCATGGATTTGAGCTCGGCCATAAATTCGTTGAGATCCTTGAACTGGCGGTAGACCGAGGCGAAACGCACGTAGGCCACCTCGTCTTCTTGCCGCAAGAAGCGCATCACTTCTTCACCGATCGTGGTCACCGGGATCTCACGCTTGCTCATATCCTGCAGCCGCTTCTCCAGGCCGTCAACGAACTCGTTGATCCGCTCCAGGCTCACCGGCCGCTTCTGGCACGCCTTGCGGATGCCTTCCACCACCTTGTGCCGGTCCCACGCCTCCCGCCGGCCGTCCTTCTTGACCAGCATGGGCATGGCCACCTCCAGCCGCTCATAGGTGGTGAACCGCCGTTCGCAGGCGTCGCAGAGCCGACGGCGGCGGGTGATGGTGTAGTCCTTGTTCATCCGCGAGTCCACCACCCGGTTGCCGAGATGGCCGCAGTACGGACACTTCATGTCCGGTCCTCCGCGCGGGAAGGGGGCGCGGACCGGTCAACGCCGCCACGCGTCTCTCCGGCCGGCGGCAGCCGCCTTATCGGGATACCGGCCTCGGCCAGCATGTCGGCCGCCAACTGGTCGGGATATCCCTCGCGATAGACGATCTCCTGGATGCGGGAGTTGATCAGCATCTTGGTGCAGATGATGCACGGCATGGTGGTGCAGTAGAGGATCGCTCCCTCGATGGACACGCCGTACAGAGCCGCCTGGATAATGGCGTTCTGCTCGGCGTGCAGCCCACGGCAGAGCTCGTGCCGTTCCCCCGAGGGGATGCCCATCTGGGCGCGGAGACACCCCACCTCGAGGCAGTGACGCACGCCCACCGGCGCGCCGTTATAGCCAGTGGCCACGATCCGTTGCTCCCGGACGAGCACCGCGCCCACCCGCCGGCGCAGGCAGGTGGCCCGGCCGGCGACCAAGGCGGTGATGTCCATGAAATATTCGTCCCACGAGGGACGCCCGCTGGGCTCAGACGCCATAACGCTCCGCCAGTTCGGGATACAAGGGAAACTCTTTGCACATGGCCTCCACCTCGGCCCGGATGGCCCGCAGCTCTCCCTCGTTCTCCCGGCAACGCACCGCCCGGTCGATCCAGTCGGCGATGGTCTCCATTTGTTCCTCTTTGAGCCCTCTGGTGGTGACCGCAGGCGTGCCGATCCTGATGCCGCTGGTCACGAACTTGCTCGCCCGGTCAAAGGGGATGGCGTTCTTGTTCACCGTGAGCCCGGCCCGCTCCAGAAGCTCCTCGGTCTCCTTGCCGGTGATCTTTTTGTTGGTCAGGTCCACGAGCAACAGGTGGTTGTCCGTGCCGTTGGACACCAAGCGAAAGCCGCGCTCGCGCAGGGCCTCGCCCAACCGCCGGGCATTGGCCACCACCTGGCGCTGGTAGGACCGGAACGCATCGGTCATCGCCTCCTGAAAGCTGACCGCCTTGGCCGCGATGACGTGCACCAGGGGACCGCCTTGAATGCCGGGAAAGATCTTGCTGTTGAGCTGGCGCCCGAACTCCTCCCGGGCAAGGATCAGCCCGCCGCGCGGCCCGCGCAGGGTCTTATGGGTCGTGGTGGTGACGAAGTGGGCGTGCGGCACCGGCGATTGGTGCAAGCCAGCGGCCACCAGGCCGGCGATGTGCGCCATGTCCACCATGAGCATGGCGTCGATCTGCTCGGCGATGCGGGCAAAACCAGCAAAATCGATCTCCCGCGGATAGGCGGAGGCGCCGGCAACGATCATCCGCGGCCGGTGTTCGTGGGCGATGCGCTCCACCTCGGCCATGTCGATCCGCTCGGTCTCGCGGTTCACCCCGTAAGAGATGAAGTTGAAAAGCTGGCCAGAAAAGCTCACCGGGCTGCCGTGGGTGAGATGGCCGCCGTGCGCCAGGTCCATGCCCAACACCTTGTCGCCGGTCTCCAGGGCGGCAAAATAGACCGCCATGTTAGCCTGGCTGCCCGAATGGGGCTGCACGTTGGCGTACTCGGCGCCAAACAGGGCCTTGGCCCGTTCGATGGCCAGGTTTTCTACCTCGTCGGCGTTCTGGCAGCCGCCGTAGTACCGCCGGCCAGGATAGCCCTCGGCGTACTTGTTGGTGAAGATCGAGCCCTGGGCCTCGAGCACCGCCGGACTGACGATGTTCTCCGAGGCGATCAACTCAAGTTGCCACGCCTGGCGCCGGTATTCGTTCTTCAGCGCGGCGAAGACCGCTGGATCCTGTTGTGCGAGAATGGACACCGTGGTTGTTCCTTGCAGAAAAGTATCTGGTCACAGAGGCCCCGGCGGTAGTTCCCCGGAAGGCCTCGTCCCGTGACCTTTTACGCGGAAAAAGGGTTCAAAACATCTGGATCCGCCGCAGGTGGCGGCCGCCGGCAAAGGGGGTGGCGAGCCAGATCTCCACCAGGTCGAGGGCCACCCCCTCGCCGAGCACCCGCTCGCCGAGGCAGAGCACGTTGGCGTCGTTATGCTCCCGGCTCATGCGGGCCGTATAGGCGTCGTGGCACAGGGCGGCGCGGATGGCCGGCTCGCGGTTGGCCACCATCGACATGCCGATGCCCGTGCCGCAGACGAGGATGCCCCGGTCGCACGCACCCGCGGCCACCGCCCGGCAGACGGCGCGGGCAAACTCAGGATAGTCCACCGACGCACCCGAGTCCGTGCCCATGTCCTCCACCTCATACCCCTGCTGCCGCAGGCGGGTGACAATGGCCGCCTTGAGCCGGAAGCCGCCATGATCGCTCCCCACGGCCACGCGAAGCGGGCCGCTCTCCCTTTCCGCGCCCGGTCCGCTCATGATTCCGCCTCCTCGTAGCGCCGCATGACGATCACCGCATTGGTGCCGCCAAAACCAAAGGAGTTGCTCACCGCGTTGCGGATCGTCATCGCCCGTTTCTCGTTCGGCACGTAGTCAAGGTCGCATTCTGGGTCTGGACTGTCGAGGTTGATGGTGGGCGGCGCCACCTGATCACGCACCGCCAGCGCGGTAAAGGCCGCCTCAATGCCGCCCGCGCCGCCCAACATGTGGCCGGTCATCGATTTGGTGGAGCTCACCGCCAGCCGGTAGGCGTGATCGCCGAACACCTGTTTGATCGCCCGGGTCTCGCAGATGTCGTTCAGACCGGTGGAGGTGCCGTGGGCGTTGATATAATCCACTTCTTCGGGCGCGAGCCCGGCGTCCTCCAGGGCCATAGCCATGCAGCGGGCCGCGCCCTCGCCATCCTCGGGCGGCGCCGCCATATGGTAGGCGTCGCCAGTGAGGCCGAAACCGGTCAACTCGGCATAGATCGGGGCGTTGCGACGGCGGGCGTGCTCCAGTTCCTCGAGGATGAGAATCCCTGCGCCTTCCGCGATAACAAACCCATCCCGCCCCTGGTCAAAGGGCCGGCTCGCCTTTTCCGGCTCGTCGTTACGGCGCGACAAGGCCTTCATGGCCGCGAAGCCGCCGACCGCCAGGGGGCAGACCGTGGATTCGCTGCCGCCGGTAAAGGCCACGTCGCAGGTGCCGCGCTGGATCTCGCGCATGGCCAGGCCCACGGCATGGGTGCCGGCGGCGCAGGCCGTGGTCACCGACAGGTTCGGCCCCTTGGCGCCAAGAACGATGGAGATCTGGCCCGCCCCCATGTTGGGGATGACCAAGGGGATGAAGAAAGGAGTGATGCGGCGGCAGCCGCGCTCGAGCATCACCTGATGGTACTGCTCAATGGTGGGCAGACCGCCGAGACCGCAACCGACAATAGAGCCGACCCGCTCCGGTGCCACGCTCCCCAGGTCGAGGCGCGCATCCTCCACTGCCATCCGGGCCGCGGCCACCGCATACTGGGCGAACAGGTCGAGCCCACGGGCCGTCTTGCGGTCCACATAGCGCTCCACCTCAAACCCCTTGACCTCGGCGGCGATCTTGACCGGATAGGGCCCTGCGTCAAAGCGGGTGATGGGACCAATGCCGCTGACGCCGGCCAGGATGTTGTTCCAGGTCTCTTCGGTGCCGATCCCCACCGGCGTCACGAGACCCACGCCGGTGACAACGACTCTTCGCTGTGCCATGTTTCCCTCGGTACGCTGCGGTGCGGTCCGCCAGGGAACCGCGGATTAAGGGACGACGGGCGGGGACGGCGGCCGCCGCCCCCCGCCCGCGGGGCGCGGATCAACCGGCCACGGACTTCACGTGCTCAATGGCGTCCTTGACCGTGACGATCTTTTCCGCCACCTCGTCGGCGATCTCGATGTCAAACGCCTCTTCCATCGCCATGATCAGCTCCACCAGATCGAGGCTGTCCGCGCCAAGATCATCCACAAAGGAGGCCTCGGGCTTCACCTTGTCCTTGTCCACACCCAGTTGCTCGGCGATGATATCGATAAGTTTCTCTTCTACAGCCATGATGTCTCTCCTTGGACGGTTTGGCATGTTGACGTCCGGACGGCGCGCCCGTCGATCGAGGAAAACACGCCGGTCCGGCGGGGAGCCCGACGCCCCCCTTACCCCATGAACATTCCACCGTTGACGTGGATGCAACTTCCCGTAATATAGCCGGCCGTCTCAGAGGCGAGAAAGCCCACTGCGGCGGCCACGTCTTCGGGCCGGCCGAAACGGGCGGCCGGCACGTTGGCGAGGATCTTCTCCTTGACCTCGTCGGACAAGACGCTGGTCATGTCGGTCTCGATATAGCCCGGCGCCACGCAGTTCACCGTGATGTTCCGCGACGCCGCCTCGCGGGCCACGGAACGGCAAAAGCCCACAAGGCCGGCCTTGGCCGCCGCATAGTTAGCCTGGCCCGCGTTGCCGGTAAAGCCGATCACCGAGGTGACGATGACGATCCGGCCCCAGCGCCGCTTCATCATCGGCCGCAACACCGCTTTGGTGCAGTGCATGGCGCCGGTGAGGTTGGTGGCCAGCACCTGGGCCCAATCCTCCTCCTTCATGCGGGCAAGCAATCCGTCCCGGGTGATACCGGCGTTGTTCACCAGGATATCCACCGCGCCGTCGCTGTCGGCGATCTCTTTCATCGCCGCGGCCACGGCCGCGCCATCGGCCACATCAAAGCCGATGGTCCGGGCCAGGCCGCCCTCGGCCGCCACCGCTGCCGCCACCTCCTCGGCCGCCGCCGCGTTGGCCACATAGTTCACCCACACGGTAGCGCCCTGGCGGGCGAGTTGCAAGCAGATTGCCCGGCCGATGCCCCGGCTGCCGCCGGTGACCAGGGCGATCTTTCCATCGAGTCGCATGGATTCCTTCCTCCCTGTTGTTGGCCGGCCGCGCCTTCCGGTCCGCCGGACGGCCTTTGTTCCGGCTCGCTGCCCTCACGCGGGTCTTGTCAGTCCGCCTCCGCGCGCAGACGCTCGATGAGCAGCGGCACGATCTCTTGTATGTCCCCCACCACGCCGTAGTCCGCAATAGTAAAAATCGGCGCTTCGGGATCGCGGTTGATGGCCACCACGACGCCAGATCCCTGCACCCCCACCACATGCTGGATAGCGCCGGAAATACCGCAGGCAATGTAGAGCTTTGGGCTCACCGTCTTGCCGGTTTGCCCCACCTGATGGGGATAGGGAATCCAGCCCGCGTCCACGGCGGCGCGCGAGGCGGCGAGCTTGCCGCCAAGCAGATCGGCCAACTCGCGCAACATGGCAAAGCCGCGCTCGCCGCCCACCCCCCTGCCGCCGGCAACGATCACCTCGGCCTCGTGCAGGTTGGCGTCATCTCCCCCTTGCGCCGCCGTTTCACTAGCCACCACCCGCACCCGGGAGCGCAGCCGCTCCTCAGCGATATCCAGGGCGAGCACCTCGCCCTTGCGGCCGGGGTCGGGCGGCAAGGGCCGCATCACGCCCGGCCGCACCGTGGCCATCTGCGGCCGGGTCCGGGGACAGACAATGGTGGCCATGATATTGCCGCCAAAGGCTGGCCTTGTCTGGAGTAATGCGCCGTCCTCCCGCCGGACCGCCAGCTCGGTGCAGTCTGCCGTGAGGCCGGTGTTCAACATGGCGGCCACCCGCGGGATCACCGATCGGCCAATGGCCGTGGCCCCGGCCAGCAACACCTCGGGCCGCAGGGCAAGGATTGCGTCATGCAGCGCGTTGCCGTAAGCGTCGTCGGTAAAGTCGGCAAGCAGCTCGTGATCGATCAGCGCCACCCGGTCGGCGCCGTGGGCAATACACTTTGCGGCGTGTTCCGCAAGGTCCTGGCCCGGCAAAATGGCCATGAGCTCAACCCCCAGTTCGTCGGCCAATCGCCGGCCCGCGCCCAAGAGTTCCAAGGTCACCGGCGCCAACCGGCCGCGCCGCCACTCGGCGAACACCGCGACCCCACGCCAGGCAGACAGATCGCCGGCCGCCTGCGCCCCCTCCCCCTCGATAGACAGAGCCTCGGGTTCGCACCCCTCCACACAGGCGCCGCACAGAGTGCAGGCGTCGTTGATCCGGGCCACGCCATCCACCACCTCGATGGCCCCAAAGGGGCAGTTGGCCTCGCACACCCCGCAGCCAATGCAACGTTCCTCGTCGATAATCAGCATGATCACATCTCTAACAGTCCGTCGGGAAGGCCGTGCCTGGATGGTCTTGATAAAAAATCCTGGCGGAGGCGCATCCGGGGATTCCTGGAAAAAAGCGGTTTGCAGCAACGGCCGGCCAAGCGAGGACGGGCGTGGCGCTTTCATCCACGGCCGCGCAACACGGCCCGCAGCTCTGCGGCCAGGCGCGCCGCCTGCCGGGCGGGTTCTCCTTCGATCATCACCCGGTCCTTGCGCCGTTCCGGGGCGAAGACCCGCACCACCTGGGTGGGCGAGCCGGCAAGCCCCAGGCAGCCGGCCTCAACCTCCAGGTCAGCGGCGCCCCATACCGGGATATCGGCCTTCTTCGCCCGCATCTTACCCTTGAGCGATGGCGGACGCGGTTCGTTGATCTCCTTGACCACGGTAAAAAGGACCGGTACGGCCACCTCCACCGCGTCATAGCCGTCGTCCATCAGCCGCTCGGCCCGGAAGTATCCGTCGGCGAACTCGATCCGCCGAGCGGCCGACACAAAGGGGATGCCCAGGCGTTCGGCCAGCTCCGGCCCCACCTGGGCCGTATCGCCATCAATCGCCTGCCGGCCGCAAAGCACGCAGTCGTACGACCCGATGCGGCGGATCGCAGCGGCCAGGGTATAGGAGGTGGCCCAGGTATCGGCGCCGGCAAAGGCCCGGTCGGAAAGGAGCACACCCTGGTCAGCGCCGCAACTTATGGCCTCGCGCAGCATCTCCTCAGCCTGCGGCGGCCCCATCGTGAGCACGGTCACCGTGCCGCCGTGCGTTTCCACGAGCTGCACCCCGGCCTCCAGGGCGTGCCGGTCAAAAGGGTTCATGATCGACTCCACGCCGTCCCGGCGCAGGGTGTTGGTCTCGGGATCGAGGCGCACCTCGGCCACGTTGGGCACCTGTTTGGCACAAACGACGATATCCATCGCTACCCTACCCCAGGCTCAGGCCCGGTTGTACTCCTTGTTCAGTTCCTGGCCGATGACGTTACGTTGGATCTGGTTCGTTCCCTCGTAGATCTGGAGGATCTTGGCGTCGCGCATCATCTTTTCGGTGGGATACTCCCGCATGTAGCCGTACCCACCCAAGACCTGCACCGCATCGGTGGTCACACGCATGGCCATATCGGTGGCGAACAGTTTGCTCATGGCCGATATCTTGGAAATATTCTTGGGATGGGCGTCGATATGGCGGGCCGCGGCGTAGAGAAGGGCGCGGGCCGCTTCGACCTGGGTGGCCATGTCGGCCAGCATGTGCGCCACGGCCTGAAAGGAGATGATCGGCTTGCCGAACTGCACCCGCTGCTTAGCGTACACCGCCGCCTCGTCCAGCGCCCCCTGGGCCAGGCCGACGCCCAAGGCGCCGATGCCGGGCCGCGACTTGTCAAGCGTCTTCATCACGGTGACAAATCCCATCCCCTGCCGGCCGATAAGACGGTCTTTGGGGATCCGGCAGTTGTCGAAGATCAACTCCCGCGTCGCCGAGGCCCGGATGCCGAGCTTTTTTTCCTTTTTGCCGTAGGAAAAGCCTGGATCCCCTTCCTCGACCACGAACATCGAGGCGCCGCGCGGCCCCTTTTCCCGGTCAGTGACCGCCACCACCGTATAGACCTGCGCCTCGCCGCCGTTGGTGATCCACTGCTTGGTGCCGTTGAGCACCCATTCCTCACCGTCCAGCACCGCGGTGGTCTGCACCGCCGAGGCGTCACTGCCCGCCCCCGCTTCGGTGAGGGCAAAGGCCGCCTGCTTGCGGCCGGCGGCGATATCGGGCAAATACTTCTCCTTCATCTCCTCGCTGCCATCGAGGAGCACGGGAAAGATACCCAGGGCGCTGGCCGCATAAGTGGTGCCGATGCCCACGCAACCACGGCCAAACTGCTCCAGGGCCAGGACCACCTCAAAAATACCGCCGCCAAATCCGCCGTACTCCTCTGGAATATACAGGCCGAACAGATCGGCCTGGGCCATCGCCTTGATGATCTCGCGCGGGTACTCCTCCCGCTCGTCGAGTTCGGCCCGCTGGGGAATGATGAGCTCATCGGTGATCTGGCGGGCCACATCGACGACCATTTGCTGTTCTTCGGTCAGAAAATAGTCCACAACTTCTCCTTAATGTTTTGTCCTAGCTTACGGTATTGTCTGCCAAGGGGTTCACCACCGGTACAGCACCGCGCCCCAGGTGAGGCCAGCGCCAAAGGTGCACAAAAGCACGAGATCGCCAGGCGCCAAGCGGCCGGCCCGATTGGCCTCGTCCAGGGCGATGGGCACCGAGGCGGCCGAGGTGTTACCGTATTCGTGGACGTTGACGCACACCTTGTCGGCCGGCAGGCCGAGACGGTCGGCCAGGGCGTGGATGATGCGGATATTGGCCTGGTGTGGGATGACCAGAGCGAGATCATCGGCCGCAACCCCTGCGGCGTCGAGCACCTCGCCCACCACCTCGGCCATCGAGCGGACAGCGTGGCGAAAGACGTCACGGCCGGCCATCTGGATGAACGGCCCTGGGTTGTCAGGCCGCGCAAGCTCTGGATTCATGCTCGGCGCTGCCTCCATGTACAGCAGTTGCCAGAGCTCCCCGTCGGCGTGCAGCCTGCTGGCCACCACGCCGGCTCCCCCCTCGCCAGCGCCCACCACACAGGCGCCGGCGCCGTCGCCAAAGAGCACGCAGGTGTTGCGGTCCTCCCAGTTGGTGCGGGAGGAGAGGGTCTCCGCGCCGATCACCAGCACCTTGAGATCAGGGTCGGCGCGCACGTACCGGTCGGCCAGGTCAAGACTATAGGTAAAGCCGCAGCAAGCGGCGTTGATGTCAAAGGCAAAGGCGCGGCGGGCGCCGAGTTCCCGTTGCACCAGACAGGCACATGACGGCATGGCGATCTCGCACGAGATCGTCCCCACCACGATGAGGCCGATCTCCTCGGCGCTCATCCCGGCCATCTCCAGGGCGCGGCGGGCGGCCTCTGCGGCAAGGTGGGAGGTGGTCTCTCCAGGGCCAGCGATCCGCCGCCGCCGGATGCCGGTGCGGGTGGTGATCCACTCGTCCGACGTATCCACCCGCTGCTCCAACTCGGCGTTGGTCAGCACCCGCTGCGGCAAACAGCGGCCTGTGCCCAGTATCATGCCTCGTACCATGAAAAGATGCCTTCACTCGTTGATGATGGCCCGAAGGAAACCGCCCCTGCCCAGCCTCAGCTGCCGTGGCGCTCTGCGAGGTTGCGGCTTCGGCGTTCGCAGGAGCACCCCCGCGACCACTTACGTGGCCCGTGGCCCGTGGCCCGGCTCAGGCGGCAGCGCCGTCCATTGCCGGCGATCGCTCCTGAGCGCTGGCCAGCATAGCGGAGATCCGGTCGTTGACCCGGTGGGCCACCAGCTCCTCGGCCACGCCAATGGCGTTGGCGATAGCCTTGGCGTTGGAGCGGCCGTGACAGATAACACCGGTGCCGTTGAGCCCGAGCAGGGGGGCGCCGCCGTACTCGGCATAGTCCACCCGCTTGCGGAAACGGGCAAAGGCCCGGCCTGCAAGGCGATAGCCAATGCGGGCCGGCAGGCTTTTACGGATCTCCTCGCCCAGCATGGTCAAAATGACCTCGGCCAGCCCCTCGCTCACCTTGAGACAGACGTTACCGACAAAGCCGTCGCAGACAATGACATCCACTTCGCCGGAGAAGATGTCCCGGCCCTCGACGTTGCCAATGTAGTTGAGCCCACTGTTCTGGAGGAGCTCATGGGTCTTCTTGACCAGGGTGTTGCCCTTGCCGCCCTCTTCGCCGATGGAGAGCAGGCCCACCCGCGGCCGCTGGCGGTGAAAGACGATTTCGGCAAAAGCGCACCCCATAACGCCAAACTGGACGAGATGGGCGGGCCGGCAATCCACGTTGGCCCCTACGTCCATCATCACCACATGCCCCTTCAAGGTGGGATAAACGCCGGCAATACCCGGACGAGAGATACCGGCCAGCCGGCCGAGACAGCGCACGGCCGCGGCCATCGTCGCCCCGGAGTTGCCGGCTGACACCACGGCGTCCACCCTTCCTTCGCGCAGCAGGGCAAAGCCGCGGACAACGGTGGCGTCTGGTTTGCGGCGGATCGCCTCAAAGGGGGCTTCGTCCATGCCGATCACCTCTGAGGCATGGACGATCTCGATCCGGTCGCCCGCCGGCGCTCCCGCCCGCCCCAGCGCAGCGGCCAGCCGCTGCCGGTCGCCAAGCAACACCACCGTGGTCGCCGGAGAAGCGGCCACGGCCTGGACCGCGCCGGCGACAAGCACTTCCGGCCCACGGTCTCCCCCCATGGCGTCCAAGGCGATGCGCACGGCAGTCGATCTCCTTTACGGCCGGTGGAGCGGTTGCGACCCCGGCGAAACAGGGATCACTCGGCCTCGTCCCCGAGGTCGAAAAAGGCGCGGCCCTTGTACGAGCCGCAACCAGGACAGAGCCGGTGCGGCAGCTTGGGCTCGCCGCATTCGGGACAGTTGGTGACGTTGGGCGCGGTCAGGGCGTCGTGCGAGCGCCGCTTCCGGGTCCGGGACCGGGACTGTCGGTGTTTTGGTAAGGCCATGATGTAAAGATTCTCCTTAACTCTTTTAAGGTGAGGGTGGTTCCCCCTCTTGTCATGATTTTTTGCGCCGGGCGTGCCCGCCCGGCCCGTGCTCACTCCTTTTTCAAGGCCGCCAGCACGGCGAAGGGCGAGTCGCTCTCCGGCCGGCACTGGCAGTCGCCACGGTTCAAGTCCGTGCCGCAGCCAGGACAGAGCCCCCGGCAGCGGGAACGGCACAAGCGCTTGAGCGGCAAGGCGAGCAAGAGCTGCTGACGGACGAGATCGGGCACGTCCACCTCCGGCTCGGCCAGGAGCACGACATCCATCTCTGAACGGCTGCACACGTGCTCCCGCTCGATCGCCGCCGGATCGGCCACTTCAAGGAGCAGGCGGAAGGAGGTCTCCAGCCGGTGGGCGAAGACCGCCAGGCACCGGTCGCATACCAGCTCCACCCGTGCCGCCAACCGGCCCTGGCAAAGCACCCGCTCGCCCTGCCGGTCGAGCCGGACAGAGGCTGTACACGCCTGCACCGTGACGCCGGTCTCGGCCGCCATCACCGGACATTCGTCCGTCTCCACGGTGAGCCCCCGGGGCGGTATCTCGCTGAAATGCATGGCGGCACGCTCGCAACGCTTGATGAAACGGGGAATTATACGGCATCGGCGGCCAAAGTCAAGATGGCCCGGCAAAAAGAACCATGAAGAGAAAAAGGGGTTACAGCAGGCGGGCCAGGCGATCGTCGGCCAGACGGATGCGCATCCCCACCACATGGAGGATCCGCCGCAAGATCTTGACGCCGAGGCGAGGCTTTTCTTCGAGCAGCCGTTCGAAACGGTCCGAGGTGAGCACGAAAAGACGGCAGGGCTCCCGCGCCTCCACCGTGGCGGTGCGCTCGGTGCGGTCGAGCACGGAGATCTCGCCCACCATTGCGCCGCGCTCCAGCACCGCCACCAGGGTGTACTTCCCAGGAAAGACGCTCTGCTTCTTGACCACCAGCGAGCCGCTGATGACAAAGGCCATCGAGTCGGCGGGCTCCCCTTCCTCCATAACAATGGCGCCCTGCTCCACTTCGCGGCGATCGAGGTAGGGGCACAGCTCCATCCGCTCTTCCGGAGTAAGGAAGTGGAAAATGGCCTCAAGATCCTTGCCGATATGGGGGCACCGCTCAGGGGCGGCCTGGCTCATGGCCCCGTTCTTTTCTGTCATGCCGCAGGCTTTTCTTTGTTCAGGGCCGCGATCTTGGACTCCAGCCGCTCAAGCAGCCGATCGATGCCTTCTTTGCGCAAAATGGAAGCGAATTGGGTGCGGTAGTTGGCCACCAGGCTCACCCCTTCGATAACCACGTCGTACACC
>WFOD01000094.1 GCA_015488275.1 Deltaproteobacteria bacterium | reverse complement strand
CTGCTTGACGCATCGGGTTACCCCTCAACGCCGGACCGGCTACTTCGTGGTGAACAGGCAATTACCGCGGGTGGCATCTCAGCCACCTGGATCGCCAGAGCTTCGCCTGGCGCACATCTGGTTACAGGGCACCCCATCTGCGGCGTCATCGGCACGCTTGCGTAGCTCCCAGTACGCGGCGCGTACCTCTTCCTTGCATCTGGGGCACCCTGTAACCAGATACCCGGTCTGCAAGGTTGCGACTTCGGCGTTCGAAGGGGCAGCCCCGTGATCAGTTACACTTTACAAGCCGGCCTGCACCAGGAGCAAGGGGCCGAGGGCGCGCTCGTAAAAGCCGCGCCGGCAGTCCACGACAGCGGCCGATCCCGCGCGCTCCAGGGACTGCAACCGGCAGCCGCCAAAACACAGCGGCAAGTATACGCAGTCGCGGCAGCGGGGATGACGCTTGAAATGGCCGCAGTGATAGGCCGGCGCCACCCGGCCCGGCGCTGCCTCCGCCACGTTGCCGATGCGGAACTCCAGACGGTCGATCAGGGCGACACACTTGTACAGATCGCCGTTACAGTGCACGGCGAACGCCTCTTCCACCTCCACCGCACATGGCGACGGCCCAATCTTGGGCAGGCGAAACCCCCGCTTGGCGGCAGCCTTGTGCAGCATGACCGTGGCGTCGGCCACCCACGGCTCCTCGCTCGAAGCGCAGCCATCGGTAAAACCGCAGCTTTGCCGGGCTGACCCCACCTGCATGGCGGCGGCAAAGTGGATCTGGCCCAACCGGTCTGGCCCCAGCCCCTCGGCCAGCAGGATATCGAGGAGCTTGGGAAACCGGTGATAGGTGGTGCGGCCAAAGTTGGCGCCCAGGCCGATGGTCACAAGATCGCAACACTCTTTGAGCCGCTCCACGATAACGGCAAAGGAGGGACGGCCGTCTTTGAACGGCCGGCTCCGGTCGTGCACCTCCGGTGGACCGTCCAGGGTGACCTTGATCCCGGCAAGGCCAAGGGGCAAGAGGCGCTCCACCGCGGCGCGGTCGAGCAGGGAGCCGTTACTCACCAAGGTAAAGGAGAACTCCCGGCCGAGCCGCTGGCAGCCGCTCTGCAGCCGGCCGGCCAGCTCGGCGACGAGATCAAGGTAGAGGAGCGGCTCGCCACCGTAAAAATGGGCGTCGAGCCCGGCCAGGCCCTGCTCCGCCAGCCGGCGCAGGGCAAAGGCCGCCACCCGCTCCACGGTGGCCGCATCCATTCGCCGGCCGTCTTTCCTGCCGCCCTCGTAACAGTACGCGCAGGCAAAGTTACAGGCCATGCCCGGGACAACGAAAAGGCGCAACCGGGAGGCGCAGCGGTTGATCTCATCCAGATAGCCGAGGGCCGCTTTCTGCTCGCCTTCCGGCTCTGCCGCCAGCAACCCGGCCTGCCGCAGGCCGTGGCGCAGCTCCTCGGGCACGCGGCCCGAGCGCGCTTTTTGATACCAGCGGGCCGGCAGCAGGCACAAACCGCCGGTCAGCGGCGAAAAGAGCAGCACGCCCTCCCCATCCCCTGGCACGGGCACGGCCAGGTGGTACCGGCTCAAATGCATGAAAAACCGAGTAAAGAAAAGGGGGCCATAAAGGCCCCCACAGGTTCAGCGATCCCGGCCGCTGCCGCCCACCGGCTGCGGGCCGGTAGAGCAGCACGCAGACGACCGCGCCACCTCTGCCGGCCCCTTGGCAGGCTCGAGGACCACCACCTTGTCGTTCACCTTGCGCTTTTGCATAGCGTTGCCTCCCATACGTTCTGGCGTTGCTGATGTTGCGGCCGCGTCCGCCATCCTTGGCGCTGCTTGTTTGATGAGAATATAGAATATCTTGGCATCAAAGTCAAACAAGTCGACCAAAAAAAGCGCAGCCGCAACCCCGCCTCGACCCAGCGGCCCGCCTGGCGGTCGTACTGGGTGAGCGCCTGGCTGCCGGAAAACAGGTTGTGGCCGGCCACAAAGGCCGTAAGCTCGGCATGGGCTGTCTGGCGCAACCGCTGCTCAACGCTCAGGTCCCACACGACGTCGGGACTGGTCCCGCCGCCCACGCCGACACTGGCGGAGGCATAGGCCCCCCACCAAACGTACCCGCCGGCCAGGCGGGCGGTAAGGCCGGCGCCGTTATCGTAGGACACAACGAGGTTCGCGGCCCAGCGGCGGCCCGTGGGCAGGTTGTCCCGGTTCTCGTGCACAAAGGTGTAGTTGCCGGCCAAGGCGATCCCGCGCCAGGCCAGGGTCTCGAACGCCAACTCCACGCCCTGGCGGACGAACCGCCCCTCGTTGCGCGCTGGCGGCCTCCCCTGCCAAACGGCTGACGAACGGTGGCGGAACAGCGTGCCCTTGAGCCACAGCCCTTTCACGGCCACGGTCTCCACGCCGGCCTGGTAGGTCCATACCCGTTCGGGCTGGACCGGGGTGGGAGCCGTGTTCCAGTACATGGTGGGATCGCCCCGCTTGGTGTTCAGAGGCGGCCGGCGGAACCCCCGGGCCACCTGCAGGCGCAAGAGGGTGGCGTCCGACCAGCGGTGGACCACCCCCAGGCTGGGGCTCACCTGCTCGTGAAAGATCGAGCTTGCGTCGTAGCGCAGGCCGGGGATCACCGTCCAGTCGCCCAGGCGCCAGGTGTCGTTCACGAACAGGGCGCGGCTCTCCTCGTATATCGGCGGCGCGGCGTAGGGGATGTTGGCCCCCAGGGCCGACAGGTCGGTGGCGTCCCTTTCCTTGGCCCGGCTCATCTCTGCGCCGGCCACCACGGTATGGCCGCCGCCCTGCCAGGTAAGGCGCAGGTTGGTGAAGGTGGTGCTCTGGTCGTAGTTGTTCCACCAGGTAGCGCCGGCGAACGAGGCGTTGAAGCCAAAGTCGTCTTCCAAGCGCTGCACAGAGAGATGATAGGTCCAGGCGTCGCCCAGCCGGCCGTCCAGGGCGAGGATGGCGAAGGCGAGCCGGTGACGGTCCCAGATGAAGAACCGCTGCGGATCGTAGTGGAAGTACTTTTCGTCCATGTCCGTGTAGCCCGTGGCCAGGCTGAGATCGAGCCGGCGGGTCACAGGGAGCTGGACCTTGCCGTAGAGATTGGTCTGGTCGAAGTAGCGGTCGTCCAGGATGCCGTCAGAGTACTGATCGCCGCCAAAGAGATAGTAGCGCACCGCAGCGAACTGGCCGGCCAACTCGCCGCTTGCGTCATGAGTGCCGTACTCGCCAAGAGCGCCGGTCAGGTTGCCAACCGGCCGGCGGCCGCGGCCCGCCTCCTTGGTGATGATGTTGACCACCCCGCCCAGGGCCGATCCCCAGGTGGAGGAAGCCGCGCCCTTGATGATCTCGATCCGGTCGATGATGCCCAGGGGCACGATGTTGGTGTACACGATGCCATCGGCCGGCATGTTGAGCCGCACCCCGTCGAGCAGGACCAGCGTCTGCTCGTAGGCAGCGCCGTGAATGGAGATCGTGCCCGAGGTGGAAAAGTCCCGGCCGCCGTTGTCGCTCTGGATAAAGACACCGGCCACGTTTTTCAGGACCTCGGGCAGAGAGTGGGCGTGCATCCGCTCGATATCAGCGGCCGTGACCACGGTGACGTTTTCCGCCACCTCCACCAGGGGCTTGGGCTCCTGGGTCGGGGCCTCGACCAGCAAGGATTCGTCGAAGTAGAAACCCAGCTCCTCGTCATACGAGGCGCCCCATGCGCCAGGCGCCGCCCCCAAGGCCCAGACCGCCATTGCCGCCAGCCCCAGGCCGCACCTCCGCCTCCAGGGCCGCTGTCGCCCCCCTCCACTCGCGTGCGCCATAGTTCCCCTCCTGCTGCGCGTTTAATGTTGCAAAACAGCCCGATGACCCAAATCCCCTCCAGGCCATCGGCCAGAAAGGCCGTGAGGTTGCGCCTTCGGCAGACGAAGGAGCGCCCCTGGGACCATTACACGGCACCAACCCCTTCCCCCAGTCCTCATGATGGCCTCATGAAAAGTCCTCGGAATCCCGGTTTACGCCCGAGGGAGGACTTTGTGCGAGCGCATCCCTAGATGGGGTTATTGGAAAAATTATGGTAGCGGAATTTTTTTGCCAGGGCAAGCGCGGCCGCCCGGTATTGCGGCAAAGATGCTAGGCTGGCGCCAGGCGATACTTGCCGCCGTACCCACGCGGGGTGACCATCCGGCCGCCAATGACGCGGGTGGCGCTGTTGCCAACGATCACCGTGCTCTGCATGCCGATCTCCGCCTCGGGCAAGGCGGCGAGGGAGGTGAGGAGGATCCGCTCCTCGGCCCGGCTGGCGGCGGTGACGATCCCCACCGGCGTCGAGGGCGGGCGTTCGGCCATGATGATGTCGCGCGCCGCGCCGATCTGCCAGGTGCGGCGCTTGGAGCGGGGGTTGTAGAGCACGATGACGAAGTCCGCGGCCGCGGCTGCGGCGAGCCGCCTTTCGATCACCGGCCAGGGAGTGAGCAGATCAGAAAGACTGATGGCGCAAAAATCGTGCATCAAAGGCGCGCCGAGCAGGGCGGCGCAGGCGTTGAGGGCGGCAATGCCGGGCACGATCTCGATGGCCGGCGGCGCATCAAGGTGTTCGGCCAGCTCAAACACCAGGCCAGCCATTGCATAGATGCCAGGATCGCCGCCGCACACCAGGGCGACGACCCGCCCTTCCCCGGCCAGGGCCAGGGCCCGCCGGCAGCGGTCCACCTCCTGCATCATGGCCGACGCCTCCACCGTTTTGCCGGCCAAGAGCGGGGCGATGAGATCGAGATAGGTCCGGTAGCCCACCACCACGTCGGCGGCGCCAATGGCCTGGCCTGCGGCCGGCGTCAGGTGGTCGGGATGGCCGGGACCGGTTCCGACAACGTATAGGCGGCCTTGGCCACCGCCAGGGTCACGTTCTGCCATTTGCGTTTTCGCACCAAAAGTTGCCCAGTGCCAGCGGCCAGGCAGGCGGCCGGCTCGGCCACCCCGCGGGCGCCGGTCGCCTGTTGCACGGCCGGCGACGAAGCGGCCACCGGGACGGTGTTGAGTCGATCCTTGTCAAAAAATACCAGGGGCCATTGGTGGCGGGCGGCAAAGGCCCGCAGCCCTGGCTCGTCGCGCTTGAGATCAATGGAGGCGAGACAGCGCACCGCGGCGATCGCCAGGCCGGCCTCGGCGAACAGCTCGGCCAGGGCGGCGTCGAACTCCTCAACCGGTGTGCCCCGGTTGCAGCCCACACCCACCGCCAGCACCGGCGGCCGGAGCAGGAGCCGCCGGCCGGCGGGCGGCAGGGCGGAGGCCGCGCGCCAGGTAACGGCCACCTCGGCCGTGGCCACCTCAACCGCCTGAAAATCGTCCGGCAAGGGACCAGGCACGTCGCAGGCCACCTGCAAAAAACCGCGGTTCACCAAAAGCCCGCTCGCCCACGTGACAAGCTCCGGCGGCTCGGGCGTCAGGCCGTTGGCCGCCAGCCATACATCAAGGGCCGTGCGGCCAAGCACGTCCGAGGCAGTGGTGATCACCGCCTGGCCACCGGTCAAGCGGGCGAGACTGCGGGCAAGCTCGTTACCGCCGCCAAGATGGCCGCCAACGAGGCTCACCGCCCACTGGCCCCGCTCATCCATCACCACCACACACGGGTCCTGCCGCTTGTCGGCCAGCAGCGGCGCCACGGCCCGCACCACGATACCGGCGGCCATGACACAGACAATGCCCTCGTACCTGGTCCAGAGACGGGTCAACGTGGCGCGCACGCCATCTTGCACCGGCTCACAAACGCCGCCGGGCAAGGCGGCGGCAAGGGCGGCGGCCAGACGGCGGCCGCCAGTGGTGAGGGCGACAAGGGCCACGGAGCGGGGGGCAGTGGACATAGCCGAAGCCTATTTAGCCGCCGGCCGGCAGCCGTGGGCGAACGCCGGATCGTAGAGCCGGGAGCGGGTCCGGGGCATCTCTTGGGCAAAGACCCGGCCAACGGCGATGATCGCGGTCTTGCGGATGCCGGCCCGCCGCACCCGGCCGGCGATGTCGGCCAGGTCTCCGCGCACGATGCGCTCTTCTGGCCAGGTAGCCTTTTCGACCACAGCCACCGGCGTGTCAGGAGGATAACCGCCGGCCAAGAGATCGGCCACCACCTCGTCGATCATGCCCGCGGAAAGCAGGATCATCATGGTGGTCTGGTGACGGGCGAGATCGGCCAGGTCCTCGCCCGGGGGCACCGGCGTGCGGCCGGCCCGGCGGGTAACGATCACGGTCTGGGAAGTCTCCGGCAAGGTCAGTTCGGCCTCCAGGACCGCGGCCACAGCGGCCACAGAGCTGACGCCGGGCACCACGCGGTACGGCACGCCGGCCTGGTCAAGGGCGGCCATCTGCTCGCCGATGGCGCCGTAGATGGCCGGATCGCCGGTATGCAACCGCACCACCAGCCGGCCGGCCCGATAGGCGTCGATCATGGCCGCAACAATGGCGTCGAGCTCCATATCGGCCGTACTGCGCACCTCGGCCCGCAGTCCCTGGACCAGGACCACAGGGATCAGACTGCCGGCATAGAGGACCAGATCCGCGCTTTCGAGCAGCCTCCGCCCCTTGACCGTGATCAAGTCTGGATCGCCAGGCCCTGCGCCCACGAACCACACCACCCGCCGCTCATCCTGGGACACCCTATTCCTCCTCTGGCTGACAGGGCCGCCGGACGATAATGGTGGAGAAGTAGTGGGGAGAGAGCCCTGCCGCATGCCGCAGGCCGCGGATGATCCGCTCGCCCTCCTGGCCGGTGCGCTCAACGAGCACGGCCTGGTCGAGCAGATCCATCTCGCCGAGCAGGGTCAGCACCCGGTCCATGACCCGGTGCACCTTCATCAACACCACGGCGTCGAACCGCTCCAGCACCTCGCGCAGCAGGCCGTTCTCATAGGTGGCCGGAATGACCACCAGCCGGTCGTCGCCAAGACAGAGCGGCCCGCCGGCCGCGGCCGCCGATGCGCCAATGGACGAAACGCCGGGGATGATCCGCACGCGCGCAT
>WFOD01000093.1 GCA_015488275.1 Deltaproteobacteria bacterium | reverse complement strand
GACTGTTTCTGCGTCGTGGCCGGAAAAGCCGGGGATGGTTTTTCCGGCGGACTGATAGCAGATGAACTCGCAAAAAGTCCTCCCTCCGGCTTAAACCGGGATTCCCGGAGCGGTTTGCGGCGCGGCGCTAAAACTCGCAAACTCGGGCTATGCCCTCAAACAAGCGAGTTTTTTAACGCGCCCCGCCGCAAACCGCTTTCTCCCGGGAATCACCGGATGCGCCTCCACGAGGACTTTTTGCGATACCATCATAACAGGCCGTCGAAAAACGGGCTGATAAGGAGTGTGCCAACGATGAAAAGCTATCGCAAGGAACTGTGGTTCGAGGTGCCGAGTCGGCGCGGTTTTATCAATATCACGCCGCAGGTGGAGCGATGTCTGGCCGAAAGCGGCATCACCGAGGGGCTTTTGCTGTGTAACGCCATGCATATCACCGCTTCGGTGTTCATCAACGACGACGAGGCCGGGCTGCACCACGATTACGAGGTGTGGCTCGAACGGCTCGCGCCCCACGAGCCGGTATCCCAGTACCGGCACAACGGCTACGAGGATAACGCCGACGCCCACCTGAAACGACAGATCATGGGGCGGGAGGTGGTGGTGGCGGTTACCGGCGGCCAGCTCGATTTTGGCCCCTGGGAGCAGATCTTTTACGGCGAGTTCGACGGCCGGCGGCGTAAACGGGTCCTGGTCAAGATCATCGGCGAGTAGCCTTGTCCGTTCGGCGGAGCAGCTCTTGAAACGCCTGGCTCTTGGCGAGTCGGGCCACCAGTTGGCGATGGCCGGCGGGAAAGGCGTAACGGTCGAGATCGGCCGGCCGTACCCAGCGGTACTCCTGGGCGGCGGGCAGGTGGACGGGGATGGTTGTCTCGCCGGCAAGAAGGGCGGCGAAGCCGTGCAGCGTCACCCGGTAGATGGTGTAGCTGTGGCGCACCGTGGCGAGTTTGCGGATTTGGCGCAGATGAAAGCCGGTCTCTTCCAACACTTCCCGCTGCATGGCGGCGCATGGCTCCTCCCCGGCCAGCAGGCGGCCGCCGGGAAACTCCCATAGATTGGGCCACACGTCGGTAGGCAAGCGTTTTTGGATAAAGATCTTGCCGTTGGCCACGATCACCCCGGTGGCCATGACAATGGTCACTGTGCGTTGGCGGCCGGCCGGAACAGGGCGGACGGCGACCGTGCCCTGCTCGCGGGCCTCGCATTGGCTGGAGATGGGGCAGGCGGCGCAGGTTGGACGGCGTGGCGTGCAGACGAGCGCGCCGAGTTCCATGAGCGCCTGGTTCCAATCACGGGCGCGGCCAGCGGGCAGGAGGAGGCGGGCTTGGCGTTGGAGATAGCCTGTAGCCTGCCGGGGGGGATCGCCAACGTCGAACAGGCGGCAGAAAACCCGCCGGACGTTGGCGTCGAGCACCGGATAGTCCTGGTTAAAGGCGATGCTGGCAATGGCGTTCGCCGTATAGGGCCCGATGCCAGGCAGGCGCAGAAGCGCGTTGCGGTCGGCGGGTAAGCGGCCGTGATGTTCTGCCATCAGTTTTTGGGCGCAGGCGTGCAGGTTGCGGGCCCGATGGTAGTAGCCTAGGCCCTCCCAGAGCTTGAGCACGTCGTCTTCCGGGGCCTCGGCCAAGCTCTTGATATGGGGAAAGGCCTGGATCCAGCGGCGGAAATAGCTGACAACACGGTCCATTTGGGTCTGTTGCCCCATGATCTCCGCGACCCATACATGATAGGGATCGTATCCCCCGCGCCACGGCAGGGGGCGTTGGTGGGTGCGGAACCAGGCGAGTAACCGGTGGTGGAGAGAGTGGATTTCCGTGGTCATGGCAACTTGGCCAGAAAAGCGCTTTACAGGGAGGCCAGCCGTGTGCAAGGATGGAAGATGGCAACCGGCCTGGCGAACGCCGTGGTTTCCCGTGGCCGGACGATAACACCAATTTCTGCCCGAAGGAGGTTGTGATGAAAAAGGTGATGTTGGCAGCAGCGCTTTGTGTGTTTTTTGTGGCACCGGTGGGAGCGGCCGAGTCTCCTGCTGCAGGCCAAGACATGATGAACGGCGGCCAGGGTATGATGAACGGCGGCCAGGGGATGATGGGCGGCGGCCAGGGTATGATGGGCGGCGGCCAGGGTATGATGAACGGCGGCCAGGGCATGATGGGCATGCCGATGATGATGGGCGGTCAGGGCATGGCCGGCATGCCGATGATGGGCGGCCAAGGCATGATGGGCATGCCCATGATGATGGG
>WFOD01000092.1 GCA_015488275.1 Deltaproteobacteria bacterium | reverse complement strand
TGCCCGTCTTCGGTCTCGTGCTCATGGTGGTTTTTCTCTTCATCCTGGCGCGGTTGTTCGGCGCCGGGGGGATGGGCCGGGGTGACGCCGATGAGACGGCGCGGCAGATCGAGGCGCTACGGCGGGAGGTGGCGGAACTGCGGGCCGCCATCGATGCCTTGCGGCGGCAGGAACCGTTGCCGGGCGAGGAAGACGGCGATGGCGGCCGCCGGTCGGGGAGACGCGGTGCTCGCCACGATCACGGAGGGCGTGGATGACGGAACGGATCGACAGGGAACACCTGGCGCGGCTGGACGTCCAGGGCAAGAAGCGGCTCCTCGCCCAACTGGTGTCGTCGCTGGTGGACGACCTCTCCGCCGAGGAGGCCAGGGAACTCCTGGGCAGGATGCTCTGCCGGGAGGCGGAGCCGCCCCGGGTCATCCACATGGTGGAACACTGAATCCAGGAATGCCTGGACTCCGGGGTGAGTCCCATCGAGATGAGCCGGGAGGTGCTGGCCGCCATCAGCCGGACCCACGACCTGGCCGCCTACGCCACCGACGAACTGCGCAGCCTGTTCAACGACTGGCTCGGCGAGATCGAGGCCATGACCCTGGAGGCCATCGCCGCCAGCGGCAGCGCCGACCCGGATGGTATCGCCGCGGCCCTGAACATCGGTCGCGACAGCGCCATCTTCGTCCTCGGCAAGCTCGCCCGCGAGGGGCGCATCACCCCCACCGGCGCCACACGGCGCGCCGGCAAGATCCAGCCGTTACGGAGGCCCTCCAAGCCATGAAAGACCTGCAGGAAAAATGCGCCACCACCGGCGCCCTCACCTCGGCGCTGGCCTACGCCTTCTGCTGACAGCTGCCGCTCCTCCTGGCCAGTTTCGGCCTGGGCAGTTTTTCGCTCTCCCTGTGGATGGCCCGGTACCGCTGGGTGTTCATCGCCGTCACCGCGGCGTTGCTCGGCTTTGCCTACTGGCGGGTCTACCGGCCCGGCGGCAGGCCCGCCGGCCCCTGGACCCGGCGGCTCATGCACCCCACCGCTCTCCTCAGTGTCGGCCTGGTGGCCGCCACACTCCTTCGTTCCTGACCGCGCTGTGGGGGTACATGTCATGTTCGATCTGTTGCAGCCCAAAAAGAACACGAAAGCAGCCAAGGACAAGAAAGCCGCCGGCGGCTGTTGAGCGCCCAAGCAAGAGGCCGGCGGTCGCCGGTCGCACAAAAAGACTGGGGCCGGCGCGGTGGGCGCCGGACCGACCGCCGCCGCAGGTACCGAGCACTGCATGGTCTGCGGCGGGGTCCTGGAATACGGCCGCACGGCCGAGACCCTGACCTGCACCTATTGCGGTACCGTGGCCAGCGGCCATATCCGCTGCCCGGCCGGCCACTATGTCTGTGACCGGTGCCACGACCGCGACGCCCTGGAGACGGTGACCGCCCTCTGCCGCACCACCACCCTCACCGATCCCCTGGCCATCGCCGAGTTGGCCATGGCGGCGCCGGGGCTGCCCATGCTGGGCTGCGGCCACGCGGTCATCGCCGGCATCGCCCTGGCCGCGGCCCTGCGCAATCACGGCCTCGCCGCCTTTGCCGGTGACGAGACGTTGCGGGAGATCCGGCAGCGGATCGAGAACCAGGCCCACGGCGGCTACTGCGGCCTCACCGGCGTCTGCGGTGTGGTGGCGGCGGTGGGCGCCTGCGTCAGTGTCCTCACCGGCGCCACCTGCGGCACCGACCGGGAGCAACGGCTGACCATGACCGCGGTCACCCGGGCGGCCCGGGCCATTACCGACCTCACCGGCCCCAGTTGCTGCAAGGCCTACGTGCGGGCGGGACTGGCGGTGGCGCGGGATTTCCTCGCCGCCGAGTGCGGCGTGACCCTGGGGGCTGGCGCCACCCCGGTCTGCCGGGACGTTGACCGCCATCCCCACGGTTGCCGGCGGGAGCGTTGTCCCTACTATCCCGATCCTCGTAGTGGGGCCAATGGCGGGGGAGGGGAGCGATGACCAGACGGACCGCCGCCGTGGCCGCCCTCGTGGCCCTGGCCCTGTTCGTGTTCCCAGCCGGGCCGGCGCTCGCCGGCCTCGCCAAGACCTACCATCTCCAGCGCGGCTGAAAACGCTATCCCCTCCTCCGGTCGGGCGAGCCCCGCGCCGACTACTTCGCCACCCATACCCCCACATGGCCGTCGAGTACCGGGTGACCCGGCCCGGCCTCGTGGACTCCGCCTCCACCCGCCGCGCCCTGGTGGAACTCTTCAAACCGGTGCTGCTCGGCCGCGCCGCCCGCCTGTCCTACGACCAGTGGCTGGCCCTGCCGGAACGCGGCTACTGCTTCGCGCCGCTTCCGCGAGCAACGCCGCCGCAAGGGCGCTGGCAGCGGTTGTTAGCAGCCCGTTGAAAAACGGGCTGTGCGCGGCACATGGATGTGCCGCCGAATTCCGCCGGCTCTGAAAGAGCCAAGGAATTCGTGAGGGTGGCCGAAGCTTTGCTTTGGCCAACCGTGGGCGAAAAAGCCAAGGACGGCTTTTTCGACGGACTGTTAAGACCGGTTGCCGAACGCGCGGCAACCGGGTACTCTTTCGTCGTATGTGGTCACAGGGCACCCATCCGCGGCGTCATCAGCCCGCTTACGTAGCTCCCAGTACGCTGCGCGGGCTTCTTCCTTGCATCTAGGGCACCCTGTAACCACATACCCGGCCTGCAAAGCCGCGACTCAGGCATACGTGAGGGGTGCCCCGTAATCAGTTACCTTTCGTCAGCGTCTACAACCACCTTTGAGGGACCGAACCCCATGATCAGCAAGGAACTACTCGATATCCTCGCCTGCCCCAAGTGCAAGGAGCCGGTTCGCCTCGACGAAGAAAACGCAGGTCTTGTGTGCGACGCCTGCCGCCTGCGCTATCCCATCCGGGACGACATCCCGGTGATGCTCATCGACGAGGCCGAGCCGCTGGCCGGGACCGAACCCACTGACAACGGCGCATGAGCCGCCGTTCCACAACGATCGCCTCTCTTTTTGTCAACGCCCCCCTGGCCCGGTTGGCGGCCGGCCTGGCGGATGCGTTTATCGAACGCGGCGTGCAGCCGGAGATCGGCTTGAACGGCGACGCGCTTTTTTCCGTGGACCAGCGATCCATGACAGAGATCGCCCGCCGGCTTCAGGAGGCCGGCCTGGCCTGTACCCTCCACGCGCCTTTTTCCGGTCTCGATCCTGCGGCTCCAGAGCACGACGCCAGGCTCCGCGCCAAAGAGGCGATGGAGCGCGCCTTTGCCTGTATCCGGCTTTTTCGTCCCCGCCAGGTGGTGGTGCATCCCCACCTGGTGGACGAGCCGCCCGGCATCGAGGAACGGGTAGCCATAGGGGTGAGGTTCTGGGCGCCCCTGGTGGAGATGGCGGAACGGAGCGGCGCGGTGGTGGCCTTTGAAAACACCTATGAACACTCTCCAGAGGCGCATCGCGCCCTACTCGAACGCCTCGCCTCGCCCGCGGCCCGCTTCTGCCTCGATACCGGCCACCTGCTCTGCTTCGCCAGGTCCGCCTGGCAGGAATGGCTTGCCCTCTTGGCCGACCGGCTTGCGCATCTGCACGTGCACGACAACGACGGCACGGCAGACCTGCACCTAGCGCCAGGCCACGGCCGGTTCGACTTTGCCGGCCTGCTGGCCGCGTTGCGCGCGCAAGGGCTACGGGCCAGCATCACCCTGGAGCCGCACTCCCAGGCCGAGTTCGAGGCCGCCCTGGCGGCCGCGGCCAACGAACCGTGCCTGGCCGCCTATCTCGGCTTTGCGGCCAACGGCTCGCCGCTGACCGCGTGACCGGTCCGCGGCGGCCCGGAACCAGGAAAGGGCGTCGCCGGCCCGCGCTTCCCTGGCCCGGCGCGCCCCCCGTCCAACACAACAGAATATTACGGCAACACAGAGAACATGCGCACCACTGAGTTCGTCCACCTCCACGTCCACACCCAGTACAGCCTGCTCGACGGCGCCATCCGGTTCGCCGATCTCTTTGAGCGCACTAAAGAATACGGCATGGACACGGTGACCATCACCGATCACGGCGCCATGTACGGCGCGCTTGAGTTCTACACCAAGGCCAAAAAGGAAGGGCTGAAACCGATCATCGGCTGCGAGTTCTACATTGCGCCGGAGAGCCGGTTCAAGAAAAACGCCCGCCGGGCGGCCGAGGCGGCCTTCCACCTCGTCTTGCTCGCCATGAACGAGACCGGCTACAAGAACCTCATGCGCCTGGCCTCTATCGCCCAACTCGAAGGGTTTTATTACAAACCGCGGATCGATAAAGAGGTGCTGGCCGAATACAACGAGGGGCTGATCGCCATGTCCGCCTGCCTGCACGGCGAGATCCCCCACGCCATCGTCAAGGAGGGCGATCCCCAGCGGGCGCGGCGGGCGGCCGAGGAACTGCTCGCCATGTTCGGCGACCGGCTCTACTTCGAGTTGCAGGAAAACGGCATCCCGGAACAGAAGATCGCCAACCAGGGCTTGGTGGAGCTGGCCGGCAAGCTGGGGGTGAAACTGGTGGCCACCAACGACTGCCACTACCTTGACCAGCAGGACGCCCACGCCCATGAGGTGCTCCTCTGCATCCAGACCGGCAAGACGATCCACGACGCCAAGCGGTTCCGCTTCGATTCCGACCAACTCTACTACAAATCGCCCGAGGAGATGGCCGAGGCCTTTTCCTGGTGTCCCGAGGCCCTGTCCACCACCCGGGAGATCGCCGAGCGGTGCAACCTGGAGCTCGACCTCTCCCAGCACTACTTCCCGGTCTTCCCTGTTCCCGAGGGGGAAACCCTGGAATCGCAGTTCGAAAAACTCGCCCGCCAGGGGCTCCAGGAACGGTTGGCCGAAATCCGCCAGCGCGGCCCCCTCTCCGCAGAGCAGGAACGGGTGTACCACGAACGGCTCGAGACCGAGCTCAACGTGATCAAGCAGATGGGCTTTGCCGGCTACTTTCTCATCGTCGCCGACTTCATCAACTGGGCCAAGGAGCGCGACATCCCGGTGGGTCCGGGCCGCGGCTCGGGCGCCGGCAGCCTGGCCGCCTACTGTATGCGGATCACAGACATCGATCCCATTCCCTACGGCCTGCTCTTCGAGCGTTTTTTGACCCTGGAGCGCAAGAGCCTGCCGGACGTGGACGTGGATTTCTGCCAGGAGCGGCGGGGGGAAGTGATCGAGTACGTGCAGCAGAAGTACGGCGACGGCTACGTGGCCCAGATCATCACCTTTGGCTCGATGAAGGCCAGGGCCGTGATCCGCGACGTGGGGCGGGCGCTCGACATCCCGCTGCCCGAGGTGGACCGGATCGCCAAGCTGGTGCCGGAAGGCCCCAAGGTGACGATCAAAAAGGCGATGGAGGAGGAACCGCGCCTCAAGGACGCGGCCCAACGCGATCCGCAGATCGCCGAGCTCTTGCGCATCTCCACCGTGCTCGAGGGACTGCCGCGCCACACCTCGACCCATGCGGCCGGCGTGGTGATCTCGCCGCGGCCTATGGTGGAGTTCCTGCCGCTTGCCCGGGGCCAACAGGGCGAGGTGCACACCCAGTACGACATGAAGTGCACCGAGATGACCGGGCTCATCAAGTTCGACTTCTTGGGCCTCAAGACCCTGACGGTCATCGACCGGGCGCTCAAGCTCATCGAAAAGGACCGGGGCGAACGTTTGAACATCAGCGCCATCCCCCTCGACGACCCCAAGACCTACGATCTGCTGCGCAAGGGCGACGCCCTGGGCATCTTCCAGCTTGAAAGCTCGGGAATGCGCAACCTCCTGGTGCGGATGCAGCCCGAAGTGTTCACCGACCTCATCGCCCTGGTGGCCCTTTACCGGCCCGGGCCCCTGGACAGCGGCATGGTGGACGACTTCGTGGAGACCAAGCACGGCCGCCGGCAGGCCACCTACCCCCTGCCGCAGCTCGAGCCGATCCTCAAGGAGACCTATGGCGTTATCGTTTACCAGGAACAGGTCATGCAAATCGCCAACGTGCTGGCCAACTATTCCCTGGGCGAGGCGGACCTCCTGCGGCGGGCTATGGGCAAGAAAAAACCCGAGGAAATGGCCAAGCAGCGGGACCGCTTCATGGAGGGCGCCCGGGCCAACGCCATCCCAGAGGACAAGGCGGCCCATATCTTCGATCTCATGGCCAAGTTCGCGGGCTACGGCTTTAACAAATCGCACTCGGCCGCCTACGCCTTGATCTCCTACCAGACCGCCTACCTGAAGGCCCACTACCCGGCGCAGTTCATGGCCGCCCTCCTCTCCTGCGACGCACACGACACCGACAAGGTGGTCCGCTACAAAAAGGAGTGCGAGGACCACGACATCGAGGTCCTGCCGCCGGATATCAACGAGAGCGACAAGGACTTCACCGTGGTGGAGGACGGGGTGCGTTTCGGCCTCGCCGCAGTGAAAAACGTGGGCGGCGCCGCCTTGGACTCGATCATCGAGGAGCGGGGCAAGAACGGCCCCTTCGAATCGCTCGAGGACTTCTGCGCCCGCATCGATCCGCGCAAGGTCAACCGGCGGGTGATCGAGAGCCTGATTAAGGCTGGCGCCTTCGACTCCCTCGGGCTCAAGCGCTCCCAGTACATGGCCATCCTCGACCAGGCCATGGACCAGGCGCAAGCCGCGCAGCGCGACCGGATGAGCGGCCAGATCAGCCTCTTCTCCGTGGTGGACGACCAAGAGGTCGCCAAGGTGAAAAGGATCCCGCCGCCCGATATTCCGGAATGGGACACGCGGGAAAAATTGGCCTTTGAAAAGGAGACCGTGGGGTTCTACATCACCGGTCATCCGCTGGCCGATTATGAAGAGGAGATCGCAATGGTGGCCGACTGCACCATCGCCGAGTTGGACAAAACAGCGGCCGGGCGGCAGCTGCGGATCGGCGGCATGGTCCAAAAGGTGGTGGAGAAGCGCACCAAGCAGGGCAAGAAGATGGCCTTCATCACCTTGGAGGACGCGACCGGCTCCATCGAGGCGCTGCTCTTCCCCCGGGTGTACGAGGAACATGCCGGTCTGTTGGAGGGCGAGGAGCCGGTAATCGTCACCGGCCGGCTGGAACGGGAGGAGCGGGGCGCCAAGATCCTCGCCGACCGGCTCGACACCCTGGCCAGGGCCCGCGAGCGCTACACGAAAAACGTACGGGTGCTCATCCAGGCCGGCGCGGTGGACCGGCCGACCCTGGAGCGGCTCCGCACCCTGCTCCGTCACCACCCCGGCTCCTGTCCTTTGCAGATCACCGTCCACTACGACGAACGAGGCGAGGTGGACGTAAAGCCGGCCGCCGACTTCACCGTGGCCCCCACCCCGGAGCTGGCCCGAAAGAGCGCGGAGCTATTGGGCTACGACGCGGTGCGCTTCGACAAGACCCCCTTGCAGGCTGAAACCAACGGCCGGCGGGCGCACCGCAACGGCGGGAGGGCCAACGGCGCGTAAGTATAACAGCCCGTTGAAAAACGGGCTGTGCGGCACAGGGACGTGCCGCCGAATTGCGCCGGGCTTGAAAAGTCCAAGCAATTCGTGAGGTTGGGCGAAGCTCTGCTTTGCCCAACCGGGGTCGAAAAAGCCATGGACGGCTTTTTCGCCGGACTGATAAATAATTATCCGTCCGGCGTAGCCCCGTTCCAGAGGGCGGCGGGCAAGGCCTCGACAAACGCCCGGATCTCGTCTCGCACGCGCCGGTAGTGGGCGAGGGCCTCTTCCTCGGTCTTGGCGCCGGCCGCCAGCCTTGGCGGATCGTCGAAGCCCTGGTGGACAACCTTGGTCTTGCCAGGAAAGCGGGGACAGGTCTCCTGGGCATGGCCGCAAAGGGTGACAACGTAGTCGAACTCGATGTGCATGAGATCCTGCACCGGTTTCGGGCGTTGTCCAGAGATGGTCACACCGGCCTCCTGCATGACCGCCACGGCCCGCGGATCCAACGCGCCCGCTTCCACACCGGCCGAGTACGGCTCCACTTGATCGCCCCTCAGGTGCCGCGTCCACGCTTCCGCCATCTGGCTACGGCACGAGTTGCCGGTGCAGAGGTAGAGGATCCTCAACTTTTTCGTTTGGTCTTGCATCATTAAGGCGGTTCTAACGGTTAAAAAACGTGGAAATTATATAACGCGTGCGAGCAAATCCGGCAAGGCCAGGGAATGCGCGCGCCCCTGAAAAACCGCTCGACCCCGCCACGCCTTCCGTGCTACTCTTTCGGATACGACCCTCCAGAAAACGACGGTTTCGCGACCTCATCATCTCCCGGCCCAAGGAGGACCACCATGAGCAGGCACAGCGTTTTCCGTCTCCGAAGCCGTTCGTTCCGGCCCAGCGTCTTTGTCGTTTGCCTTCTCCTGTTTTGCTCCGCTCTCTTCCCCCTGACCGCGGGACCGGTGGCGGCGGCCGCCAGCGACACGCCGGCCGCTTGGCTCGCCGGCGGCGTCTCCCGCTTGTTTTCCACCGCCATGAGCCGCCGGCCCGAAGCGGACCGGAAGAAAACAGCCGCGCCCACCCCTGCCGCCGGCTTGCCGGCCGACGCCACGGTCCGCATCGATCCTTCCTACGGCACCCCGCGCCAGATCCGCTTCGCCGCCCCCTTCCAGCCCGTTCGCCTGCCACAAGGGGCCTTGCGGCAACCGCAGCGGGCGGCCGAAACCGTGGCGCAAGCGTTTCTTCGCGACAACGCCCTGGTGTTGCGGTTGCGCAGGCCGCTGGAAGAGCTCGTCCAAAGCTGGCACGAAGAAGACGATCTCGGCTTTCACCACATCCGCTACCGCCAGCAGTACCGCGGCATCCCGGTCTGGCCCGCAGCCCTGACCCTGCACCTCGACGCCCAGGCGGCGATCCTCTCGATGGACGGCCGCTACGCGCCCACGCCGGACCGTCTGGTCACCACGCCGGCCGTGCCGGCATCCCAGGCCGCAAGGGCGGCCCTGGAGGCGGCCGGCGCGCCCGCCGCCACGCCGGTGGACGAACCGGGACTCATCATCTACATGCCGCCCGAGGGGGGAGCGCTGCGGCTGGCGTGGAAGACCCGGGTGCGCCTCGCTCTCGACACCGTGCTCCTCACCGTAATCGACGCGGCCACCGGCGCGGTCCTCACCCAGTACAACGAGGTGACCCGGGCAAACGTCCAGGGCAGCGGCACAGACCTGACCGGACAGAAGCGGACGATCAACGTCTGGGAGGCCGGCGGCACCTATTATCTCGTGGATACGAGCAAGGACATGTTTGATGCGGCCGGTTCGCAACCGCCGGAGATCGCCAAGACCAAGGGCGCCTTCATCGTGATCGACGCCCACAACCGGCCGCCGACCAACAACCCGCAACAACTGGAAAGCCAGTCCCTGACCCAGATCACCGCCTCCTCGCCCACGGGCCCTTGGCTGGCCGACGGGGTGGGCGTGTCCTGGGCCCTGTCGGCCGTTTACGACTTCTATAAACAGCGGTTCAACTGGACCTCCTACGACAACCAGGGCGGCACCCTGACCGCGGTGGTGCGCCTGGGACAGAACTACCAGAACGCCTTCATGGCCACGGAAATGAAACTCATGGCCTTTGGCGATGCGGACGCCTACGCTACCCTGGACATCATTGGCCACGAGTTCCAGCACGGGATCACCGGTTCCACCGCCCGGCTGGTGTACCGCGACCAGTCCGGCGCGATCAACGAGGCCTTTTCCGACATCTTCGGCGAGCTGATCCAGGACTTCGCCACCGGCGCCACCGACTGGACGAGCGGCACCTGGGCCAAGGACGCCGGGGTCAAACGGTCGATGAAGGACCCGCACGCCCACACCATCCAGGGCGTTGGCCCCTACCCCGCCTCCATGCGCGAATACTACCGGGTGGACTTTGACAACGGCGGGGTGCACATCAACCACACGATCATCAGCCACGCCTTCTATTTGCTGGCCGAAGGCCTGGACCAGCCGATCGGCAAAATGGAGGCGGGCAAGATCTTCTTTCGCGCCCTGCGCTACCACATGACCCAAAACGCCCAGTTCGTGGACGTGCGCCTCGCTTGCATAGCGGCGGCCGAAGAGATCTGGGCCGCGGACACCGCCACCCGCGACCGGATGATCGCCAAGATCAAGGAGGCCTTCGACCAGGTGGAGGTGTTCGAGGCCGCGGCCACGCCCAAGAGCCCGACGCCGCGCAAGCCGGTGGAAGGAAACGACGCCATCGTGTACGTGGCCTATGACGACTGGGGGTATCCCTATCTTCAGGCCTGCGAAAACGGCTCCTGCCAGTGGCTTACCCAGAATCCCGTGCGTCCCAGCCGGCCGGCGGTCTCGGGCGACGGCTCGCTGGCCCTGTTCGTGAACGCTGACTACGATCTTTGCCTGGTGCCCACGGACGGAAGCTCCTGGGAAGAGTGCCTGGGCTACGGCGGCACCGTGGCCTCGGTGGCCATGTCGCCGGACGGCACCCGGTTCGCCTTTGTGCTCCTCGACCAGAGCACCCAAGAGCCAGAGGACAAGATCACCGTGCTCACCTGCCAGGCGGACGGCTCCTCGTGCAGCGATCCCCAACAGTACGATCTCATGGCCCCGGTATTGGACGGCGGCTTTGCCGTGGACCTGGTGGCGCAGGCCGATGCGCTCGCCTTTAGCGGTGACGGCCGCTTCTTGTTCTACGACGCCTATAACGTCCTTGCGCTCAAAGACGGGAGCAAGGTGGGGGCGTGGAGCATCTACGCCCTTGATCTGGCCACCGGCCGGATCTTCTCCGTGGTGCCGCCGGCGCCCGGCCTGGATACCGGCTTTCCGGCCCTGGCCCGCACCACGGACCACGTGATGGTCTTCGACGCCTACGATCCGCTTGCCGACACATCCACGGTGACGATCGTGGACCTGGAGACCGGCAAGCGGCACGAAGTCGCCACGGTGTCTGGCCCGGGCACGCCAGGGTTCAACGGCGACGACACCCTGGTGTTCTATACGGACAACGGCACGATCTACGCCCGCGGCCTCACCGCCTTCACCCCCACGGGCGATCCCACGGCCCAAATACAAAACGCCGCCTTTGGCGTGGTCTTTCGCCGCGGCGCCTACACGCCGCCCGCGGCCGAACTGTCGGTAACGCCGCAAAGCGTGGACTTTGGCGAGACAGCCGTGGGGAGCACGGGACAAAAGCTGGTCACCCTCAGCAACACCGGCACGGCAGACCTGCAGATCACCGGCCTGGCGGTGAGCGGGGCGGATAAAGGGGCCTTTGACGTATTGCCCGGCGGTTGCCTGGGGCAAACCCTGCGGCCGGGAGCGAGCTGCGCTGTACGGGTGGTCTTTGCTCCGCCAAGTGAAGGGAGCATGACCGCAACACTGGCCGTGGGCAGCACAGCCACGGCCACTCCCACCAACGTCGCCCTCTCTGGCACGGGCAAGGCCGTCAGCCAGCCGGCCGGCGACACCAACCAGGACGGCAAGGCCGACCTCGCCGACGCCCTGCGTACCTTGCGCTTTCTCGCCGGTGGTCCTCCTCCCGCCTCTTTTACCGATGCGAACGGCGACGGCCGCCTTGGCCCGGAGGAGGCGGTCGTGGCCCTGCGCGCCGCCCAGAAGGACAGCAACGGCGCTGGCGACACCACACCAGCCCCTGACCCCAGCCCCACGCCTGCCGCCTTCACCATAACGGCCACCAGCGAGGGCAACGGCGCCATATCCCCTGCCGGCGCGGTGACGGTAACCCAGGGCGCGGACAAGACCTTCACCGTCACGCCAGCGGCTGGCAACCATCTCGTGGAGCTGGTGGTGGATGGCGCATCCAAGGGGGCCCAGACGAGCTACACCTTTGCCAACGTGCAGGCCGACCATACGATCCTCGCCCGCTTTGCGCCAGATCAGCCGCAGACCGGCGGCACCAACGAACAGGATCTCCTGGGAGTCGCCTTTGGCGGCAAGGCGGACCTCGCCGACCTCACCGGCGAGTTCCTCGATATCGCGGCCCGCGCGGTGTGGACGGCAAGCGAACTTGTTGGCGCGCCCACCTTTAGCGGAACCCTCACCCAGGTCGGCGACTCCACCACCTTCACCTATTCCGCCTCTCCCCAGGACCGGCTGGTCGTGCAGTTCAGCACGGGGAAAAAACTGGAGATCCAGACCGACGCCAGCCGTTTTTCCGGCTATACCGACGGCACGGTGGACGACTTCTTGCTCTCCCATCAAATGGATTTCGCCATCACCGGCCCGGACGGCCTCAACCTACGGATCACGAGCGTCACCCGTCCGGGCGAACCGCTGGACGTGATCTATAGCCAACCGCTCGTCTCCTGGCAGCGAAGCATGAAGGGGACACTGCCTGTGGAAGGAGGTCTTGCCCTCACGGTGGACGTGACACTCTCCGGCACCCTGGCCAGAAGCGATCCCAGCGCCTCCCAGGTGTTCTCCCTGCAACAGGAAAGCGTCCAGGGCACGGCCTCGCTCCCCGGCGCCACCCTCACCATCAACGCCGCCTCCAAAGTGGAATTCGCCCACGACGGCAATTCCAACACCGAAGTGTACACCATTACGCTCACTGTCCAGGGC
>WFOD01000091.1 GCA_015488275.1 Deltaproteobacteria bacterium | reverse complement strand
TTAACAGCCCGTTGAAAAACGGGTTATCGCGGCAGCCCCACAGAGCGTCCCAGCGCTTCCAGCAAACGGCGGCCAAAAGATGCCGGCGGCTGCAGAGACTCGATCCAGGGCTGCCAGGCATCGACGAATTCGCTCAACTCTTGATGCTGATTGGCGGCGAGCGACAGGCCCGCGGGCGGTTCGCCGGCGGGTGGAGCAAGGGGAGCGGTGATGACCACGGAGAGCCGCTGGTGATCGCCAAAAAAACCATAGCCCCCAATGGCCTTGACCCACCCTCCGTCGGGCAATCGCGCCCAAAGGGCGGTCCAGCGCAGGCCGGGCCGGCGGCCACTGGCATAGCGGCGGTAGGGAGGGGGGGCCGGATAGTCCTGCCGGAGAAAGGTAGCCTCTTCGCTCTGCTGTGCGATAACGTTGAGATAGGTCTGCCCCGCCCCCAAGCGAAAAAAGAACGACTCCTCCAGCGTAGGCCCGGACCAGCGGCGGTCATGGCGCAAAAGCCGCCTTTCCGCCGGCAGGGAGATACGCGCGCCAAAGACCTCAAGCCCGTTGGCCGTGAGTAGGGCAATGGCCGGCGCGCCGCCGCGCTCTCCGCCAGGGGAAGAAGAAAGGGCAGCCGGCGGCGTGCGGCTCCATCCCATGCGGCCAAGGCACTGCTCGTACCGCTCAGCATATACTTCTGGCGCATACTTCTGACCGCGCTCACCCTCGGCCGTCGCCTGCTGGCGGGCAATGACCTCGCACTCCCGGGCGTCGATGTCGAATTCCCGCTGGGTGCCGCCCGGCTTGTACCAGGTTTGCCGGCCACTGGCGGCACAGCCGGCCAGCACAAGGACGAACGCAAGCCAAATGAGCCGCCGAGCCGTCATTGCCGCATGTCCTCCAAATGACGCCGCGTATGGTCGAGGGTGCTGAAGTTGTCGAGGGGATAGAGGCGGGAAGGCTGGCTTACCACCGTGCCCTGATCGCGGGTAAAGCTGGTGAACTCGTAACGGAGATGGCCGCGCACGTCCCGATCGGTAAAAATCGAGAAGGGAATGCGGATATAGACCCCTTTCTCGGCCACTCCACGGTTTTTGGCGCTGACAAACACATCGGTGTCTGTGGCGGTGTACCAGCCGCCAATGGTGAAATAGCGGTACGACCGACGCAACTCCAACCGGGCACCCAGGTCGCCGCCGAGAAAACGGCCTATTTTCAGCCCGCCCTCCAGCCCCAACGCCGGCCAAATCTGGGCGTACAGGTTCACAAAAGCGGTATAGTAGGGGGCGGTGATCTGCGGATGGAGCCGGAAGCTGTCTTCCGGGTCCCGCTTGCGCACCACCGCGCCTTCAACGCCGATGCCGAACCGGCCGTCCTGGAGGAAACGAAAGAGTTCACCACCAATGCCAGCATAAGCGTTTTCAAAATAGCCCGCCGCCACCCGCGCCTGTACCCTGCCCGGCAGGGAAAGGTACTGCTCAAGGGCGAGAATGGCCAAGCGGGTGATGGAATGGCGCTCGAAGTCGAGCAAGTCGGTGCGGGCAGGCTTGGGTTCGTAGGCCCCGTAATCCACCGTGTCCCATTCGTTGTACAGCGGAATCTCGACCCCGGCGTGAAGGGTGGCGCCGGACCAGGGATAGATCTTGAGGCGTGGAGCCAGTAGGGCCTTGAACTTGAAAAAGCCGCGACGATTGTTGAGAAAGGTTCTCAGCCGCGGGTTGAGGGAGAACGCATACCACGGATCCTTGACCACGATCCGCTCCGGCCGGGAGGGCCGGTCGAAAAACTCCTGATAGTGGAGCGTACCGTCCGTAAGCTCGGCAAACGCAAGAAACCCTTTTTTATCAAGACGGCTTTGACGAAAGGCGCGCAGGGTCTCTCGCCTGGCCTTCAGGCTTTGGCTCACCTGGCCGCGCCGGGTCAGGTTCACATACAAGGTCGTGATCCTGGAGGGACAGATCTCATCCGCGATGGCGGCCAACCGCCCCAGGGCCTTGGCGTCTGACAGATAACGGCTGTTGCCGGCCTCGATCCACAGGGCATCGTCCCGCACGGCCACGGCCACACCGGCAAAGCCGTCCTCCTGGATCTTTTCGCCCACCAGGCGGGCGAGCCCCCTGTCGTCCGCCTCCTCGGCCCGCCAACGGGTACGCTCCTCGGAACGATAGGGCTTTTCCTTGCGCCACACGAGCAACCCCTCTGGCGACAGCGGCATATCGGCCGCCAGCCCAAGGGCGATCTCTTGGCCGCGCATCCATCCGCCCTGGAGGGTGATATGCGGCCAGGGACGGTACTTAAAGCCCAGGTTGATCGGGACCGCCGCCTTGTCCGGCGCGCCGAACAACCGCTCGTATTCCAAGGAAGAGTATTCAAGAGAAAAGGTAAGCCGTGGAGAGGCGTGGTACTCCACCCCGCCAAAGACACGGGTCGGCCGCAAGGGGGAAGAAAAGAGAAAGGTGGTGTCAAAGGTCTCAGGCGCCTTGCCTCCAGGGCGTTCCGCCTGGATCTCTTTATACCCTTGTCCCCCAAGAATGCCCTGCCCCAGGCCAAGGGTGAGGTCAAGGTTGCGCCATCTCTTGGACGCCACGAGATAGCGGGAGGGAAACAGGAGGGTGCCAATGGGATCATAGGCCCCCACCGCCAGTTGGGGCAGCCACTCCCGTTCGCGCCAGAGCACGAGACGAACGCCTGCGGAACGGTCTTTGTAATAGCCGTATTCGTATCCAGGAAAGCCAAGCAGCGTGGAAACTTCTGTGAACTGGCCGTGGACCTCCAGGCGGTTGAACAGGCCAAGGGCCACGCCATAATACCGGTACGGCTCAGCCCGGCCGTACTTGATCCGCACATTCCAGTCGGGCAGGATGCGGGCGGACGGCATGTCCCACAGGCCGGTGGCGGCGGAAAGGCTGGCAAGGGAAGGAACCCGGCCTTCCTCATCAAGGCCGGCGGCCGCAGACGTACCGACAAGGGAGCCGGTAAAAACAACGAGGCAAACGAGCGGCCAAAAACGCTGCATCCTGAGTGGCTCAGGCGTCCACCGCCTGCGGCGCGCCCTTGTTCTCCTGTGTTTCCCCTGTCCGGCGCCGGGCGTTTTGCACCGCATGGCGGACAAAGACGAGGAAAATGGCCAGAAACAAGGTGGTCACAGCGGTAAGGGCGACGATCAGGGCGCGTTTCGGCTTGTACTTTCGCTCTGGCACAAAGGGAGGATCCAGCACCTTAAAAGTGATGTTCTCCCGCGCTTCTGAAATCTTGGCCAGCTCAAGCTGTTTGCGCAGCTCAGTGTACACGGTCTGGGCCGCTAGCCGTTCGCGGGTGATCTTGCCCAGGGTCAGTTCCTCGGTCGGCACCTGCCGCTCCCAGTACTCCAACTCGGCCGTGGCCTTGGCCAGTTGTTGCTCCACAAACTCCCGCTCCCGCCTGGCATCGGTAACATATTCGTTTTCCAAAAAAAACTGTAATTCGTGGATCACGCGGCGCAACATCTCCGCACACCAGGCAGGATCCTCTCCCTGCCAGGCAATCGTCACCAGCCCGCTTTTCTTGTCCTGGGAGACCGAAAAGAAGCTGTCCAACGCCTTTGCTTGCAAGGCTTTGATCAACGTTGGCGCTTTGTCAGGATCCTCCACCTTCCACGCCTTGCGTTCAGCATCCCAGATATCCTTATACAGGACGGGCAGCAGATCGTACTTGGCGATCAGCCGCTCCCGCAGGGTGCGGCTGTTGAGAAAGGCAAGAATATGTTCACTCTTCCCCCCGCCTGGCAGGGAAATGGGCAGGGGCAGGCTGCCGACAAGGCCAGAAAGCGCGCCGATTCCTCCTTGCTCCTTTTCCACAGGGGCAAGGACGGCCTCTGACCGGTAGATCACCGGCAGAACGTAAAGCGAGACCAGCACAGCGGCCGCTGTGGCCAACAGCGTCAGGCCAGCGATCAACCAGCGACCGCTCCACGCCACCCGCCATAACTCGAGCAGATCGATTTCATCCTCCTCATAGGAAGGGGGAAAGGCGGGCTGCAGATACACCACCTGGCGGTCGCTGGCCGGCGGCGTGGCTTCTCCGGTTATGGGGCGTTCGGGTGTCATCCGGTAGGGGGATTACAGGGCCAGGGCCACCCCAGCAGTGGTGGCGATCTTAAACAGGATATCGGCGATATCGCGGGTGACCAGGAGATAGGGAATCCGCTCCAATTTTTCCGGCACCACCACTGTATCGCCAGGCATGAGGCGCATCTGCAAAAACGAGGAGGCGAACATCCCCTTTTGGGTGCGGGCCACCACCTCGCCGTTGGCCTTGAGCACGTAAATGTACTTTTCGTCGGCATCGCGGGTGGGCCCGCCGGCCCGGGCAAGATATTCGGCCACGGTCAACTGGGGCTGGTAGAGAAAGGAGTTGGGCGTGTACACCGAGCCGACCACAGACACGAACTCCGGCCGCCGGGGGACCACCAGCCGGTCGCCGTTTTCGAGCACCACGTTCTGGTCTGAGTTCCGCAGGCTTGCAAGATCCGCCACGAGCAGGGCCACCCGGCCAGACGCCTTGATCTTGCGCAGCCGCGCAACCAAGCGGCGCAAAGCGCCTTGCGCCGCCGCCAAGGAGGCGGTGTCCTGCTGGCTGCTGGCGGTCTGGAGTTGATCGGCGAGCACGGTCTCGGCCCGCACCTCGAGGTCGTCGATCAAACGGTCTAGGCTCTGCTGCTGGATCTTTCGCGCAGCAGCAGAGAAAAAGCGCACGCCATAAAAATACGCCTCGTCGGTGAAACCGCCCGCCCGCTCGATCAGATCGGCCAGCCGCTCGCCGTTTTTGATCCGGTACACGCCAGGGAAACGCACCTCTCCTTCGATAGTTACCTGATTGAAGTTGGTGGCGTCTTTCACCTGCCGGACAAAGAGGTAGTCGTAGGGCTGGAGCGCAAAG
>WFOD01000090.1 GCA_015488275.1 Deltaproteobacteria bacterium | reverse complement strand
CGAACCGCCGCGGCCGGGAGAGAAAGTAGTAGCTTCCCCGCTCCACCAGGTCCAGCGCCATGTCCGTCTTATCGACGTAGAGATAGCCGCCCTCCCTGATCTTGCCGAACGTCTGGATGCCGATGGGGAGTTTGCGCGTCAATGCTGTCATGCCATCATCCTGCCTGGATCCCCGTGCGGTGTCAAGGGTGATCTCGGGCGCCGGGAAACCACGGTTTCAGGACGCCAACGCAGGGGTTTACGCGGGGAAAGACCTGTGGCGCGGCTTTTGTTCCAACAGTATCCATTGGCCGAAAAAGCCAGGACGGCTTTTTCGACGGGCGCTAGGGCGCCACGAGCACAGCATCGTCCGACAGGGCGTTGCCTTCCTGTTGCGCTCCTTCCAAAAAGCACAGCCGCACCCGGCTACCGGCCGTGATCCCCGCCGCCTCGTACGGCAGGCCAAAGGTGAGCATCTTGCCCTCTTGCTGCAGGGGCTGGGCCAATGCCCTGACAGCGGTCCACCGCGTTTTTTCCAGGCGGTAGACACTGAAGTGGACCCGCCCTCTGTCCGGCCCGCCGCGCTCCACGGCAAGGGCCACGGCCCGCTCGTAACCGCCGCGCGGCAGCCGGCCATCTGGAACGCTGCCAGTGGCCGGGTCGTTGTCGGTGTCCACGAGCAAGGTCAAAAGATGGGCGAAGGCCGCCCTATTATCGCCAGTGGAGGGCCGCAAAAAGCCCTCCACCGGTGTGGCGAGTTGCACGGCCATTGACAGCCGGTCCCTACCTGCGGCAATACCCACGGCCGTCACATCCAGGGCCGGCCGCTTCCCCGCCACCAATACGTCACCGGCTGGATCCGCCCACTGAACCGATGTAGCGGGCTGGGCCGCAGCGGCCGCCGCTTTGGCCTGCGGACGGTCGGCGCCCTCTTCGTCCTTTTTTCGTACTGCGTCGGGGCTCCCACCGCCAGCAGCGGCTCTCGACGCCTCCTGGCCAGCCGCCTTCCTCTCCGTCGCCCCTGGCCGGGAAACAGCGGGGGGCCGTGGCGCTGGCCGCCGAGTGGGAAGGGAACAGACCGCCTTGCCCTGAAGCCCCTGCATGATCATCGGCCACTGCGGCGCAACGGCCGCCGCCATGCCGGCAAGCGGCAGCAGGGCTCCGGCCGCGGCGATGCCGCCCCACACCAACCGCCGGCCTTCGGGCTCCGCCGCGCCGCCCGCGGCCTCTTGCAAATTTTCATACAAAACAACAAGAAAAAGGAGAAAGAAAGGGGTGAACAGCAGGGAAAGCAACTGACCGACAACGGGCACGAGGCCCAGGGCGCCGGAGAGCAAACCGATCAGAAGGAGACGGCCGAATACCGCCCACCAGTGGCCGCGCACATAGGCGCGGCTTGCGAAAAGCGCGTCCAACCCACGCCGCTCCTCGGCAAACAGCACCACCACCCCAAAGGCGAACCAGACGCCGAAAAGGATAGCGGGAAAGACCAACGCCACCGTCCCAGCCATTAAGATGGCGGACACCAGGAACAGAACCCAGGCGACAGACCACATCCGGCGGTAGCCCACGCGCATGGCCTCGATCACCCCCACCTCGTCGAGCACGGCCGCGGCCATGATCGCGCTCTGACTCCACAGGCCAAACAGCGTTCCCACCAGCACGAGGCCCGCCAACACGGCAAAAATGGCCGATGGTGACGGCGGCAGACCACCGCCCTGCTGGAACATCGGGGCAAAGGCCTGGAGACCGCCAAAGGCCTGCACCAGACCGAATCCCACTCCCAGCGCCACGGCAAAGGCCACCAGACTGCTCAACAGGATGACGGCGAGAATCGGCAAGGCCCGCCGCTTGTACCGCTCCCATGTCGCAGAAAACAGTTCGCCAATGGGTTTGAGCTGCCCTGCCATTGTTCCTTCCCCCTGTCCAGAGCTCACGTGAAAAAAACGGCCCTCCGGCCCCAACAGCGCTCCAAAAGAAACCGCACGGTTCGCACACAGCCTCAGAGCGCCTGGCGCCACCACAGCAACTAGCTCCAGTATAGCGCGATAACACGGCAAAAAAGAAACTTTTTCCCCTCCGTCACCGATCCTCTGAATTGACAATCCCCAGCCGAGTCTGTAAGGTAGGGCCGGATCCAAGACCGGCCTTTTCCAATCCGTTGAAAAAGCCATCCCTGGCTTTTTCAACCACGGTTGGCCAGAACCGAGTTCCGGCCAACCTCACGGATTCCCTGGCTCTTTTTCGGATATTCCTTGGGCACGGCCTGGTTCGGTCCGCGTCCCTAGAGCCTTCGGCACGGCAGTCGGCTGGAAAAACCCAAAAAAAGAGCCGGCGGAATCCGGCGGCACCTCCCTGTGCCGCGCACAGCCCGTTTCTCAACGGGCTGTTACAAAGGCGTCAGGCCCCTGTAAACCTGAAGACAATCGAGGACGAGACCGCCATGCGCTTCGTCGTTACCGCCTGTACCGTTGCCGCTGCCGCCCTGCTGTTCACCACTGCGGCCTTGGCTGCCCAGTACGTATCGGTCAAGAAAGACGGGGTGAATCTCCGCGCCAAGCCGAGCACGGAGAGCGAGATCCTCTGGGAGCTGTTCAAGGGCTTTCCGCTCAAGGTCCTTGAAACCAAAGGCAAGTGGGCCCACACCGTGGATTTTGAAGGTGATAAGGGCTGGATCTACCGGCCGCTGCTCGCCAACAAGAAGACGGTGATCGTCAAGGTGGGCACGGCCAACATGCGCATCGGACCGGGCAAGGCCTATGAAGTGGTGGCCACGGTCAAGTACGGCGTGGTCTTCACCCCCGTGGACCGCGAGGGCGACTGGGTGAAGGTGCGCCATGCCGACGGCACCACGGGCTGGATCCACAAGAACTTGCTCTGGCCCTCTGACTGACCCCTTCCCCAACAGTTCGTCGAAAAAAGCCTTCCCTGGCTTTTTCACCGGGCTGTTAACGGCCGCCCCGCGTGATCCTCGCGCCGTAGTCCACCGGGCAGCGCACCAGGTGCCCGGCCTTGTTACGGAACAACCAATAGCCGTTGGCCAGGCCAAAGAGAAAGAGGTCGCGGGTGATGGCCACGTCTTTTTTGCAGTACTCCACGATGGCCGCCATGTTCCCCTCCTTGAACCAGCGCAGGGCGTCCAGTCCTGAGCCGCTTTTCTTCGCCCCCAGGGTGCATTCGGCCAGATGGTCGAGGGACAGGCGGTAGTTGAGCCGCCGTTGCACCTCCTCGAGCAAGTCAAGGGTTGGCAGCCGCGCGAGGCGCTCCCCGCCGTAAGGTAAGAGCACCCGGTTGTCGAACCGCCGGTTGTTGAATCCCACCACAAGGTCGCAACGGGCCAGGTGATCGATCATCCCGGCCACCTGATGCTCTTCGAACACCAAAAAATCGTCCAAGCGCGAATCGTAGAGCACGGCGACACTCACGCCCATGCGCTCGGCGCGGCCCCAACCGCCCACTTCCTGGGCCGAACGGCGGGTCTCCACGTCAAAAACGCAGTAGTGACAGATGATGGCCGGCGGAACCGGGCGCACCGCTCCCTCCTTGCCTCCCGCCGCCAAAGGCCCCGCGCGCCGGCTCTCCCAGGATGCAGGGGCAGGGGCGTTGTCCTCCACCTGCACCGCAAAAAGGCCAACGCCTGCATCCGGCCCGGTCCTGGCCTCTGGTTCCGGTCCAGGGGCGAGCAGGCCCTCGAGCAAAAATCCAGCAGCGGCCTTGTCGATCGGCCGGTTTCCAGAGCCGCACTTTGGAGAATGGACACAAGACGGGCAACCGTTTTCACAGGCGCAGGAGTTGATCACCTCGCGGGCATGGACGAGTAGCTCCTCGGCGCGGCGAAAGACCTGGCGGCAAAGCCCCATCCCCCCAGGATGACCGTCGTACACAAAGACCGCTGCCTGGTCGAGCTGGGGATGGTCTGGCTGCGAGATGCCGCCGACATCGTTGCGGTCGCACAACACGATGAGCGGCAGGATGCCGATGGCCGCATGCTCCAGGGCATGGATGCCGCCCATGAAGTGGAGCCGGCGCAAGACGATCTCCTGCTGGAGATCATCGGGGATCTCGATCCAGATCCCTTCGGTTTCAAAGACATGCGGCGGCAGATCGAGGGGGTGGGTGGCGAGCAGGCGGCCGCCGCGGACCAGCCGCCGCTGGAAGGCGACGACGCGGTCAGTGACCCGCAGCCGGCCGAACGAGACGCGCGCCCGTCCCACGGCGCGCCATCCCTCCACCCCCAAGATCTCCGTCGTCTTCTCGCTCAGCGGCCGCGTGTAGTAGTGGACCTTGGCCGGGGCCACGTTCACCTCGCGCCCCTCTACATCCAGGGAGGTCACCACCCAGGTCTCGCCACGGTGGAGGTACACCGCCCCTGGATGACATTCCCGCAGACACCGGTAGCCGTCCACCTCGCCCAGCAAGCGGCGTTCTGGTTCGGCATAGATCCGGTAGGCGGTCCCCGTCCCCCGGAGACTGACCTCCCGGTGCGGATAACGCCGCGCCGCATGCCAGCGGCTGCCGGCGGCAGCGGGCAACAACCGGCCGCATTGCTCCAGCCCGGCCACGGCCCGGCGCACATCGGCGTCGGCCAACAGGGGCTCTTCTTCGGCCAACGGCAATTCGGCGGCGGCGCACGTCAGGTGATCGGCCATGATCACCGGATTGGCGGGATTGACCACCGCATCCTCCACTGGCCGCGAGAAAAAGGCCTCAGGATGGCGCATGAAGTAGGCGTCGAGCGCGTCTTCCTGGCCAATCAGCACGGTGAGGCTCGGTTGCAACCGCCGGCCGACCCGGCCGCTCCGCTGCCAGGTGGTCATCACCGTGCCTGGATAGCCCACGAGCAGGCAGCAGTCAAGGTCGCCGATATCGATCCCCAATTCCAAGGCGCTGGTGGACACCACGGCGAGCAGGTCGCCCCGGGCGAGCTGCGCCTCGATCTCCCGCCGCTCCTCGGGCAGGTAGCCGGCCCGGTACGGCGACACCTTGGCCGTCAGGCGGTGACGGGCCAAACGCCGGCGGGCCCACATCGACACCAGTTCGGCCACCTTGCGCGAACCGGTGTAGACGATGGTCCGCAGGCCGCGGTGGACGGCGGCGATCAGCAGCTCGCAGGCCGCAGCCGGCGCGCCCTCGAGCGGATCGATGAACACAAAGTGTTGGGGCCCCCGGGGCGCGCCGCTCCCCGTGACCACCGCCACCTCCTGCCCGAGCAGATCCCGCGCCAGGGCAGCGGGATTACCAACCGTGGCCGACGACATGACACACTGGGCTTGTGCGCCATACGCCCGGCAGATCCGCCAGAGGCGGCGCAGCAGCCAGGCCATGTGGGAGCCGAACACCCCCCGGCAGGTATGCACCTCATCCACGATCACATACCGCAGCCGCGGCCAGAAAAGGGCCCAACGGTCGTGATAGCCCAGCAGCGACAGATGGAGCATATCCGGGTTGGTCAACAGGATGTTGGGCGGATCAGCCCGCAGCTTCCGCCGCTGGTAGTCCGAGGTGTCGCCGTCCACAATGGCGGCCCGCGGCCGTTGCCCTGCCGGCAGACCGGCGGACAACTCTTCCAAGGCGCGGAGTTGATCTTGGGCCAAGGCCTTGAGCGGAAAGAGGTAGAGGGCGGCGGTGCGGGAGTCGGCCAGGCAGGCCTCGAGCACCGGCAGGTTGTAGATCAAGGACTTGCCGCTGGCCGTGGGCGTGGCCGCCATGAGATGCCGGCCAGCCCGCACAAGATCAAGACTTTCCGCCTGATGCCGGTACAGCCGCTCGATGCCCCGTTGGGCGAGAAGGCCGGTCAGCTCCGGGGGGAAAGGAACAGCGGGATCGGCGTACTCGGCCGGCCGCTCTGGCAATACCCGGTGGTGCGCCACTTGCGGTCCATAGCGTGGCGATTCCTTGAGGGCGGCGATATACTCTGCGACACGGGACATACGGTTCTCGCGGCTCTGGCGGCGACCGGCCGGAAACCGGTTGCCAAGGGAAAATCGGCCGTGGTAGGATACCGCCTCCCGGCCACTCCCTCAACCTGAACCTCTGCAAGCGAATCAGGCCATGAGCACCATCGCCATCACCGGCCCGCCCGGCGCCCATCCCTGGCAAGCGGCCCAGCTCCACGACAGCGACGCCGACATCCTGCCCTGTGCTTCACCCGCCGCAGCCCTGGCGGCGGTGCGCGACGGCAGGGCCGATTTCCTTCTTTTGCCGGTGTACAACACCCGCGAAGGCGAACATCGCGGTTTTTTCCGCCGCATGGCCGCGCTCAACGGCCTTGCCTGGTGCGGCAACGTGGTGCTGCCCATCCATCTTTCCCTGGGCGCGGTGGACGACAGGACCCCGCTCTCCACCTTGGTGGGCACCGGATCAGCGCTCCGTCAAGCCGAGGAGTACATCGCCGAACGCTTTCCCTCAAGCGATCTCGTCACGGTCCAGGATATCGATGCAGCCATCCGGGCGGTGCGGCGGGAGGACCGACGCTCCTGGGGAGTGATCGAGGCGGAAGAGGTGCTCAAGGCCCGCAACCTCGTGATCCGCGACCGGGAGATCGTCAGTCACAACCGGACCCGATACGCGGTCATCGGCCGGCGGCCGGCGGCCCGCACCGGCTACGACGCCACAGCCATGCTCACCGCGCCGCTCAAGGACCGCGTGGGCCTGTTGTTCGATATCCTGGGCGAGTTCACCCGCCGGGGGATCAACATCCTGGATCTGCGCTCCGACGCGGACGTCAAGACACAGGAATTACGGATCTATGTAGAGGTTGAGGGCCATATGGAGGATGAAACGGTGCAGACGGCCTTGGCCCGCATCGAACAGGAGGTGATCCAGGTCCCAGGAGCGATCACGGTGCTCGGCAGCTTTCCGCGGGTGGACATGCGGAGCAAACTCATCGAGTCGTTCGGCTTCATCGGCACCGGCGCCATGAGCCAATGGTTTGCCGATCGGCTGGCCAGCGAAGGCTACCGCACCCTGCTCTCCGGCCGTACCTCGCCTCTGACGCCGGAAGAGATGATCGACCAGGTGGATGTGGTGGTGATCTGCGTGCCGATCAGCGCCACGCCGGCAACGATCCAGCGGTACGGCCCCCGGCTGCGGGAGGGCCAGGCCCTGATCCTGCTCGCCGGCGCGGCGGCGGAGATCGTGGACACCGCCCTGGCCCATACCCGGCCCGGGGTGGAACTCATGCTGGTGCACAACCTCTGGGGCCCCAAGGCGGTGGCGATGAAGAACAAGACCGCCGTGGTGGTGCGCACCGCGCGCAGCGGCGCGTTCTGTAGCGAATTCGAAGGGTTCCTCTACAAGCACGGGGCCGACATCCTGGTGGACTCGGCAGAGGAGCACGACCGGTTCATGGGCGTGGTGCAAAAACTGCCCACCCTCATCTCCGTGGCCCTGGCCCGCACCCTGGCGGCTCACGGACTCACGGCAACGGCCACCGGCGACCACGCCACCCTCACCTCGCTCTACACCCTCCTGGCCCTGGCCCGTATCCATGCCCAGAACGACCGGACCTATGCCGAGATCCTGGCCGCACCGGGCTGCGGCATGGACGTGGTGCGCGACTTCATCACCGAGTTAGGCCGCCTCCAGCACATGGCCGAACAGGGCGATCTCGATGCGCTGCGGGCCGTGATCGACAGCAACCGCGACTATCTTTCTGAAACGTTTATCCGCCGCAACATGCGTCTCGCCCTGGCGGTGGACGAAACCCTTGCCCGCACCCTGCGCCCCTAGCCCATGTTGCCGCTGGATCTCCTTGCCCCGCCACTCGTCGGCGCGGCCATCGGCTACCTGACAAACACCATTGCCATCCGCATGCTCTTTCGCCCCTTGCGGCCGTGGCGCGTCTTTGGTCTGCGGGTGCCGTTGACTCCAGGGGTGATCCCCAGCCGACGGCGACAACTGGCCGAGAACATCGGGAGCATGGTGGGCGGCCACCTGCTCACCCCAGGCGACATCCAGCGGGCCGTGGAAGCGCCCAAGTTCCAAGCCGAGCTGCACCGGGTGATCGACGGCTGGACCGCCGAACTGCTGGACCGCGATCTTGGCCCGTTGCCCTCCCTAATGCCGGACCGCTTTCGGCCAGCGTTCGACGCCGGAGTCAAGATCCTGCGGCGGCGCGGGGTCAGGCTCCTGCAAGAATATCTCTGCGGCCCCGACTTCCGCTCGCGGTTGGACGACCTGTTGGCGCAAGGCGGCAGCGGTCTGTGCAACCGGCCGTGGCGTTCGGTGCTCGACGCCGAGGCCACCGAGGGCCTGTTGCGGTTTGTCGAACAGGCGATGCACCGGCTCCTGGCCGCAGAACGGACGGAAAAATGGCTGGCCGGCGAGTTGCGCCGACTCTGCCACACCTTGCGGCAAGACGGCCGCTCTCTCGCCGATCTGCTACCCGATGCGACCCGGCAGGCGATCCTGGCGGCCGTCGCCGCCGAGGTTCCCGCGCTTCTCGATCATCTCGGCGGTCTGCTCGCCGATCCGGTGGTCCGCCAACGGATCGCGGAGCGTCTTGTGGCCGCGGTGAGCAGTTTTCTCGACTCCCTCGGCCCTGTGGCCGCCCTGCTGGGCGGCTTTTTGGACACGGCCACCCTCGCCGGCCAAGTGGAGCGCTATCTGGCCGAGCACGGCGAAGAAATCGCCGCCTGGCTCAAAGATCCGGCCACCGTCCGGCGGCTGGCCGACTTAGCGAAAGACAAGACCGACGAAGCGCTCCAGCAGCCCATCGGCCGCCACCTCGACCGACTGGGAGAAGAACGGCTCACCGGCCTCACCAACCATGTGGCCGCCCTTGCCGCCAGTTGGCTGGCCAAGCCGGCCACGGCCAAGCGTATCGCCGATCTCCTCCAGCAGCACCTCACCGACGTGGCAAAAGAACCGTTTGGCCGGGTATGCGGCGCTGTGTTCGGCGACGACCGGCTCTCCGCCGCCCAGACCTGGCTGGCCGACGAACTCCAGGCCGCGCTCGGCACCTCGACCTTTCGCCGCTTTCTGGACGAGATGGCCGCATCTCTGCTGGAACGCGCTCTCCTCGCCCGGCCTGTCGGCCGCCTGCGGGATTTCTTGCCCCGCACGGTGCGGGAAGGGATCAGCGGCTGGTTGCAACAACGGGCCAGCGCGCTGTTGGTCCGCGAGGTACCCCACCTGGTGGACGGGCTCGACATCAAAACGCTCATCGCCCGCAAGGTCAACAAGCTCGACTTGCTGCGCCTTGAAGAACTCCTCATGGGCATCATGCGGGAACAGTTTACGTATATCAACCTGTTTGGCGGGTTACTCGGCTTTCTCATCGGGCTTGTCAACCTGCTGCTGCTGCTGCTGCTGCTGTAACCATGAGCTTGCTCGACTCCATTTCCTGGCCTCTTGCCGTGCTCCTCTGCCTCACCCTGGGCCTCGCGCCCTTCCATCCACCCCACCTGTGGGAGAAGCTTCAGATGCTGGCCCAGCACAGGCCCCTGCGCCCCATCGACTGGTTCGACTTGGCGCTGCACGGCGCGCCGTGGCTCCTTCTCCTGCTCAAGCTGGCGCGTTACGGCCTGCACCGCTGATAACCGCCGGGGGGCGAGAGATCGGCGCGGCGGGACCGGCCAAAGCACGGACAAGGCCCCAGCGGGCGGCCTTTTCCCATTCCATCACTTGAAAAAATCAGCTATATTTATAGTTGGCCACTGTTGACGGGAGCAGTGGAAAGAGGAGAGGGGCACCCTTCATTGAGCACGTTTTTTACGATGAGCCTATCACAGCGCAACCTCTCCGTCTTACCTGCCGCCGCTTTCCCTATCCTTGTCATTCTCATCCCTGCCAGCCCCGTCCAGGCCGGATCCTATCTTCTGTCCGCGCATGGCGACAGCGCCAACGGCGTCAGCCGCACATCCACCGCCGCCCTTGGCTACGCCCAGGGCAACTGCGCTCACTGCCACGAACCCCACGCCAGTATCCAGGGAAGCGAACCAGCTCCTGCGGATGGCTCGCCTTCCTCGTTTCTCCTGTTCACCACGCCGTTCACCAATCAAAGCACATCGCTTTGTTTCGACTGCCATGTGGACACCGGCAGCCGCCAAACAGGTGGCGCGATCACCAATCGGAGCTACGCCTACCGGGCCGGCGGCTGGACCTCGGACACCCTCAACGACGTCCAGGAGTCGTTTGCCTTCACCTCTCCCGGCAGTTCGCACAACCTCAGCGACATCCAGACCTTTATCGCCAGCCAGTCATGGGGCTACGCCGCGGACGCCAATCCATGCGTCGCCTGCCACAACCCGCACGCAGCGCAGGGCGATCCAGAAAACGCACCCAATGCGACCAAGTCCTCCACCACCCGCGGCTGGCTCATCTCCCGCCCCAGGCAACACGGAGGCAATCCCTGGCCCCTGTGGGGCGACGACGCGAGCGAGCGGATGAACAGCTACACCTCCGCCTATCAGGCGCCCTACCGTTTCGGCTCGACCTCCACCTACGAGCCGGACGGCTCCACCACCCAAGACGGCGCCAACCTCACCGATTTCGTCACCTTCTGCACGGATTGCCACAACGCGACCAACACGATCTACAGCACCAACCTGGGCCGCAATCTGCGGCAGATCGACTGGGCGAACGAGAAACACGGCCTGGGCAGCGCCGACGAATATATCGATATGCTGCCTCCCTATACCGCGGGCAGCGGCAGCCTCGGCTACGTGCTCTCCTGCCTTGACTGCCACGAGCCGCACGGCTCATCCAATCCCTATCTCCTGCGGCAGGAAGTCAACGGCGGCGCGCTGGCCGGCGCGATCACCACCACCACCGGCTCCACCTTCAGCTATCTTTGCGAACGGTGCCATGACAACACCACCAATACCTGGCAGGACATCCATCACTTCACCAACGACAGCGCCTACGCCAGACGGGCATGTAGCACCTGCCACGGCGGCTATCCCCAGGATTGCAGCCGCTGCCACTATCACGGCGCCATTACCGGCAGCGGCGGTGTGAACCAGACCGATTACAGCCCCTTCAACCGGCGGACATTCTAGCAGCCCGTTGAAAAACGGGCTGGGTGCGGCACAGGGATGTGCCGCCGAATTCCGCCAGCTCTGAAAGAGCTAAGGAATTCGCGAGGTTGGACGGAACTCGGTTCTGGCCAACCGTGGTCGAAAAAGCCAGGGATGGCTTTTTCGACGGACTGCTAGTCCAGGCCGCCCGCCACTGGCCAGACGAAAAAGGTACGGCCTGGCTTATGGCCCACGCCAAGGGCGCCCTTCTCCAGGTAAAGGGCCCAGGCCCAGTCCGGCTCAAAAAAGCTGGTGGTGGACGACCAGTAAACGTCTTGCAGGTGAAGAAACGGATGTTCCCGAGGCAGGGCTGGCGAGTGTTGCGAACAATCCACCAGCGATGCAAGTTCGTTGATATTAGGTAGCCGCCAGTCACCGCGGCCCGCGTGCCGTAGTTTGTTCAACGCGGCCACCCGATCGAGGGCCTGCCGCCAAGAGAGCGGATCGGAAGCGAGATCGCCGCGCCGCAGCCAACAAAGGCCGGTGCACTGGTCCCAGACGACATCTCCCTTTACCGCGAACCGCCCCGCCGCCGACCAGCCAACGCCCTGCCGCAGTTCGCCATCCTGGCCAGTACCTTTGCATGGCACGCGCCGCCCTTGGGCGCTGAAACAGTCCCGCTGGCCGGTGGCGGCCAACACCTGGCTCCGGCCCCGCACCGGCCAGGCGAGATACTCTTGGTCCTTACGGCCATAAAACATGCGGGCGCCGTCCAGATGGACGTACCAGGCGTAGGCGGGATGGATGGCCGCGGTGGTCGAGGTCCAGTACCAACCGAGAAAGACGTTGCGAAAAGGGTGTCCTGCAGGGAGGGCGGGCCGGCGCGCCCCATAATCCATGAGCGAACGCAACTCCCGCCGGTTGGGAAGCCGCCAGTCGTGATGGCCGAGGTATCCTTCGGCGTTCAGGCAGGCGATGCGGTCCAGGGCCTCCTGCCAGGGCAAGGGAAAGTCAAAAGGATTGGCGTCGCCAGACCACACAAGGCCGGTGAGCCGATCGCGCACCGCGCCGCCGGGCAAGGGCTCGAAGCGCTCTCCCTGGGGCCAGGGACGCCCGGCCTGGAACTCGCCGTCTTGTCCCGTTCCCGCGCAGGCGACGCGCACGCCGCGTTCATCGTAGCAATGACGCTGGCCCGTTTGCAGGGGAGGAAGCATACTGCCAGAGTAGCACGATCGTTGGTGACAGCCCATTGAAAAATGGCCCTGCCCGGTGCGGCCGCATCCGCCGGTCCGTCCCTCAACGCGCGGCCGAGCGGCTGCGGGCTATCTCGCGCACCGCGGCAAAGGGTATGGCTCCTGGCCGCACACAGCGCAAGCGGCCGCGCCGATCGAGCCCGACAATGGTGGAGACGCCCGTGGCCGCGGTGGCCCCCCCGTCAACCAGGCCGTGGATGCGGCCGACGAGTTGGGCCTCTACCTCGGCGGCCGACCGGGCCGGCTCCTCCCCGCTACGGTTGGCGCTGGTGGCGGTTACCGGACCACCCACGGCCGCCACCAGTTGTTGGGCCAAGGGATGGGAAGAGATCCGCACGCCAATCGTGTCGGTGCCGCCGGTGAGAAGAGACGGCAAGCCTGGCCGGGCTGGAAAAACCAGGGTGAGCGGCCCGGGCCAGGCCAGGGTCATGAGAGGGCGGTAGGGGGCCGGGATTTCGCGCACGAGACCGGCCAGCATGGTCTCGGAGGCCACCAGCACGAGCACCGGCTTGTCCGGCGGCCGGCCTTTGGCGGCGAACAAACGGGCGAGGGCAGACCTGTCCAGAGGATCAACGGCCAGCCCGTAGGCGGTCTCAGTGGGAAAGGCGATCACCTTGCCCTGGCGCACCAGGCGGGCGGCCGCAGGCACGGTGCAACGGGGAAGGGCGGCGGCCGCCATGATCCTGTTTCAGCCCTCCTGGGCGAGCCGGGCCGCCTTTTCCTCCACCTGCCGGGCCATCTTGGCCTTGTGGTCGTCGAGCTTGCGGGCAAGATCAGCGTTGGCAAGGGAGAGGATCTGGGCGGCCAGGATGGCGGCGTTGCGCGCCCCGGCCTTGCCCACGGCCATAGTGGCCACCGGCACGCCGGGCGGCATCTGCACCGTGGCGAGCAGGGCGTCGAGGCCGTTGAGCGAGGAGGCGTCGAGGGGCACGCCGATCACCGGCAAGGTGGTATGGGCCGCCAGCACGCCAGCCAGGTGCGCGGCCATGCCGGCGCCAGCAATGATCACCCCCACGTTCTCCGCCCGGGCGGCGCGCGCCAAGCGGGCGGCCCTTTCGGGCGTGCGGTGGGCCGAGGCCACGGTCATATCGTATTCAATACCAAAGTCCTCAAGAATCGCCGCCGCCTCCCGCATGACCGGCAGGTCGGAGTCGCTCCCCATGAGAATGCGCACCTTTTTCCGGGCCAGGCGGCGCAGGGCCTTCTGGCCAATATCCTTGCGGTAGTAGCAATCCTGCCAGGAGATCTTGGCCACCGCCTCATAGGCCCGGTCAATGGCGGCTGGCAGATCGGAACCAATGGCCGTAACCCCGAGCACGCGGCCGCCGGCGGTCACCACCTTGCCGTCCTCACTGGCCGTACCGGCGTGAAAGACCACCACATCGTCCAAGGCCGCCGCCTCTTCCAGCCCGGTGATGGCATGTCCTTTGGCGTAGGAGCCGGGATAGCCGCCCGAGGCCATGACCACACAGACCGTGGGCCGCGGATCAATATCGAGCTCCAAGCGGTCGAGGGAGCCGTCGATCACCGCGTCGATCACATCCATAAGATCGGAACGCAAACGCATAAGGAGCGGCTGGCACTCAGGATCGCCAAACCGGCAGTTGAACTCCAACACCTTGGCCCGGCCGTCCTTGATCATCAGGCCAGCGTACAACATCCCCTTGTAGGGATGGCCTTCAGCCGCCATCGCCCGCACCGTGGGTACCATGATCTCTTCCATCACCTGGCGGTGAAGCTCAGGCGTCACCACCGGCGCCGGCGAGTAGGCCCCCATGCCGCCGGTGTTCGGCCCGCGGTCGCCGTCATAGACCGCCTTGTGGTCCTGCGAGGTGGGCAAGGGCAGCACGGTCTCGCCATCAACAAAGGCCAGGAACGAGGCCTCTTCCCCTTCGAGGAACTCCTCGATCACGATGCGGTCGCCGGCCGCGCCAAAGGCCCGCTCCCGGCCGATGGCATCCACCGCCTTGCGCGCCTCGTCAATGGTCTGGCAGACAATCACCCCCTTGCCCGCCGCCAGGCCATCGGCCTTGACCACCACCGGCGCGCCCACGGTGTCGAGATGGGCGAGGGCTGTGTCCACGTCTTGAAAGACCGCAAAGCCGCCAGTGGGGATACCGTATTGTTGCATGATCTGTTTGCTGAACGCCTTGGACCCCTCGAGGCGGGCCGCGGCGGCCACTGGGCCAAAAATCCGCTGGCCAGCCTCTTGGAAGCGGTCCACGATGCCGGCCACGAGCGGGGCCTCGGGACCGACCACTGTGCAGCCGACGCCGTTTTCCTGGGCAAAGGCCAGCAGGCCGTCGATGTCCTCGGCGCCAATGGCCACGCATTCGGCCAAGGCCGCGACGCCGGCATTGCCCGGCGCGCAATAGACCTTTGTCACCCGCGGGCTCTGCCGCAGCTTCCACACCAAGGCGTGCTCCCTGCCCCCTGAACCGACGACGAGAACCTTCATACGTTCCTCCGTATATTCACCTAATAACGATCTTCGCCAATACTGGCGCCTGGCCACACGACAGGCGATGGAACCTCCGCCTATTTACCCGACCCGGCCGTTTCGGGCAAGAGCAGACACCAATCTTCCCGCCAGGCAAGACACAGATAAAACGAAGGAACGATAGGCGAGATCGTTTTCTTGCTTGACAGGACGGCCCGGCCCCTGTAAAAAATGAACGTTCATTCATGATCGAAACGCAAGAGTGCACACCTTGGCGTTTCCACTGTCTCAGGGGGGACGGCAGTACTTTGGTTGTTCCGTGAAATCACCCTATTAGAAAAACCTCCCAACGTTTCCCCGACGCCAGAAGATACGCCCTGGGTTGGCACGGCCACCGTTCACCGCTCCACCGCCGGGGACGCCCAACGCTCTCCTCTCCAGGTTCATCTGCTGACGGCATGAGAAGAACATCGGACAAACACAGCAAGATCATCCAGGCCGCCATCAAGGTGTTCGCCCGGACGGGCTTCTTCAACGCCCGCATCTCGGACATCGCCAAAGAGGCGAAAGTGGCGGACGGCACTATCTATCTGTACTTCAACAACAAATACGATATTCTGCTATCGCTGTTCGAAGAAGAGATCAGCAAGATCATCGTCCAGGTCAAGCAGGCGATCGAAAAAGAAACCGATCCCCGCAAGATGCTGGAGACCTTTGCCTTGCATCACCTGAAGCTGGTGGAAAAGAACGAGGAGCTGGCCGAGGTGTTGCAAATGGAGTTGCGGCAAAGCAACAAGTTTATGAAGGAGTACCGCAACACCCGCTTCGTCGAATACGTGGACATCATCTCGGTCATCGTCCACAAGGGTCAGGAAATGGGCATGTTCCGCAGCGATGTCATGCCCGGCGTGGTCAAACGGGCCTACTTCGGCGCCTTGGACGAGATGTCCCGCCTGTGGATCCTCACCCCCAACCCGCCCTACTCCATTGAGGAGACCGCCAAGCACATCTGCGAGATCTTTTTGCACGGCATCTGCACCGATGAGGCGCGGAAAGGGGCTCTTTCCTAGCAACCCGTTGAAAAACAGGCGGTGAACAGTCCGCCGAAAAAGCCATCCCCGGCTTTTTCGGCAAGCTGCTCCCCCCCCTTTGCCTCAGGGGTCAACGCCGGCGCCGATATCGAGCACTTCCAGGTGACGCACGCCGCCCGGCGTTTTCACCGTTACCTCATCTCCTATTTCTTTACCAAGCATCGCCCGGCCGAGGGGCGACAACACGGAAATCTTACCGTTGTCCACGTCCGCCTCCTCAGGGCCGAGGAGTTGATAGGTGAACTCCTCATCCGTGTCGAGGTCGAGCAAGGTGACCACGGTGCCAAAGACCACGCGCTCGCTGTCCACTTGGGTACAGTCGATCACCTCGGCGCGGCTCAGCTTGTCCTTGAGTTCCATGATCCGCCCCTCAACGTGGCCCTGGCGCTCCTTGGCCGCGTGATACTCGGCGTTCTCCCGCAGGTCGCCGTGACCGCGGGCCGTCTCGATGGCCTTGATGACCTCGATCCGTTCGACACGCTCCAGGCGCTGCAACTCTTCTTGCAACCGCCGATGACCGGTCTTGGACATAGGGATTCGGGTAACCATAAAACGAGTCCTCCATCGGGCGAAACAACGTAGCACGATCCAGCCCCGGCGCAGGCCAACCAGGCCATGTCGGCCCGCTGACAACGGACGCAGCGGGGCGGCAACTTTAACCAACTTACCAGCGATATTCGAGGGAAAAGGCGAAGCGACGCCCGTGCTCCCGTGGCGCGGTCACCACGTCGATGCCGACGCGGCAGCTCAGGCGGGCGGGCAGGTCCCAGCCGAGGTCCAACTGCAGCCGCTGACGGGCGTGGCCCTCGGCGTCGTGCCCCAGGGACCAACGGGCGTCCACGAACGGGCCGCCGGCCCGGTGTTCTGGCAAGAGTCCTTGTTTATAATACACGGTGAAATTGTTCAACCAATAATTGCGGGGCGTCCAGTAGGGGTGGTCCCGGCCGCCGCTCGAACCGGCGAGGACCACGCCGGGCAAGGAGGTATCGCGGGAGTCGAACAACCGGTAATGATATCCCAGCGCCAGCCAGGGGCTCCGGCGGCGCAGGGTGAGCACGGCGCCGAGACGGATCTCTTCGGTCACATTGCCGTCGGAAAAGTCCGCGAACCGGTAATCGCCATCCAAACGCAGGCGTTCCGTGGGCTCGAACCGCACACCGGCAAGGACTTCCTCCCGGACGATGCCTTGCGCCAGGCTCGTCAAGGTATCGGCCACCGCGTCCCGGTCAAAGGCGAGATAGCCGGCCAGGCGATCGCCGAACTCACCGTCCACGCGGGCGGCGAGCAGGGTGGTGCCCGCGCGGCGCAGGTCGAGTTTTTGCCGGCCGACCGCGGCGGTGAGGGCCAACACGCCTCGCAGATTGGTGCTGTAGCGCGCCATCAGCCGGCCGGCCCTGGCGATCTGATGATCATCGGTGCTGGCGCGGTAGCGCACCCGAGCGAGATCCAAGGTAAACGCATGTTGGAGGCTGGGCGAGAAGGACGCCACCATTCCTCCCTTCCACCAGGAGACCGCTTGATGGTCGTCCCATCCCTGAAGGCGGCCCCACTCCACGGCCAGGCCTGTCCGTGGACGGCGGGCGCGGCGGTGGGCGGCCAGCGCCTCGGCCAGGCCCGGATAGTCGGGCTGGCGGCGGCGCAGTTCGCCGTACAGGCCTGCCGCCTCTTGCCGCCGGTCCAGCCGGTCATAGGTACGGGCAAGGTCAAAGACAAAGCTGTCGTCGTCCGGCGCAAGCACAACCAGCCGCCGGAGCGACCGCGCCGCCCGGTGCAGGTCGCCCCGCTCCAGGGCATGGCGCGCCCCGTATTCCAGGGCAAAACGGCGTTGCCACCAACCGGCGGCAAATCCCTTGAGCAACCCAACCATATTGGCCGGCGGGTCGCCTTCTTCCTGGGCCAGCAGGGCCTCTTCCAGGGGAGAAGCCGGCCGCGGCCGCAGCCAGGCCCAGCTCCATAGAGGACCTTCGCCGTTGTTCGCCATTTCCCCTGCCTGCTTCTTCTTCTCTCCCCCGGCCAGAAAGCTGCGGTACGCCTCCAGGGCCTGGGACCGCTGGCCGGCCGCCCACAGGGCCCGGGCGTACAGGAGCCGATAATCGGGGCGGTTGGGCTGAGCGGCGCAAAGCGCCCTTGCCGCAATCGCGGCGTTGGCGAACCGGCCGGCGGCGTAAGACCAAGAGGCGGCCAGGGCCTGCGGCCAGGAAAGGCTGCTGACCGCAGCCGACGCCATGAGACGGTCTGCGGCCGCGCCTTGCTTGCCCTGCGCGGCTTCCGCCCTGGCCAACACAACGGTCATGGGCCACCGCCCTTGGCAACGGCACAAGGCCGCCAAGCGCTCGACTAGTTCCGGGCGGCCGAGGCGGAGAAGGGTATCGGCCAGACGGAAAACAAAGGAACGATCCCCGCCGGCCGCCCGTTCGGCCAAGGCCGGCAGGCCGGTGGCGTCGTCCGCCGCCAGGAGAAGCGCGTCGCGGGTAAGCCGGGCAAAAGGTTCCTTGCCGGCAGCCGCGGCAAGGCGCTGCACAAGATCTGGCCGGCCGGCAGAAAAGGCCAGGCTTGCCAGGTCCACCGCCAGGACGGGGGCAAGCGGGACCGGCGCTTCGCGCAGCAACGCGGCAATGCCATCCCCCACCCGCCACTTCTTGCCGCGAAGCGCATCCCACTCGATGCGCCTAATGGCAATGAGCAACTCGGCCGGCACAGCACCGTACCGCGCAGAGATCACAGCCCGTTCGCCATCGGCCGACTCCGCCTGATCGAGCCAGCGTTCGGCCTTTTCCGCCTCGCCGGCCGCCAGGGCCACCCGGGTCAAGGCAAGGAGAAGGCCAACATCGTCGGGCCGCTGGAGCAACGCCAGCCGCAACACCTCTTCCGCCTCGGCAAACAGCCGGCGCTGGACAAGGGTTTCCACGTACAGTGCACGATCTTCGCCCTCGCCACTTTGCGCGTACACCTCTGCCGCCAACCGGCCGGCTTCATCGAGCAACGACAAGGAAAGCAGGGCCCGAACCGCTGCCCGCCGAAGCGGCAGTTGCGCCGCGCCCTCGATCCGGGCCACGAGATCGCGCACCGTTGCCAGCTCGCCGGCCGCGCCGCCGGTCCGCAGGCAGGCGGCAAGCACAGCGGGCGTGTGCTCACCGCCACGCCACAGGGCCAGGTAATCGTCAAAGGCCCGACCGGCCAAGGCAAAACTCTCGGCCAGCCGCGCCCGGCGCAAACGGTCCGCAGGAGCTACCCTTACCGCGTCGGCCATCCTCTGGTACAGCGCCAAGGCGGCGGCGCGATCGCCGGCCGCAAGGCGTAGTTCGGCCAAGCGCAGGGCCGCGCCCACGTTACCCGGATCGAGCGCCACGATCCGCTCAAGCACGGGAGCGAGTTCGCTGACACGGCCGAGCCGCTCCAGGAGATCGGCCATTGCCGTATAGTTTTCCAGCCGGTCGGGCCGCACTGCGGCCAGGTGACGCCACATGGCCAGGGCCTCGTCCGGCCGGCCGAGGGCAAGGAGATCGTGGGCAAGGATACGGAGCAGTTCAGGATCATCAGGGTCTTCCGCCAGGAGCGCTTGATACAAACGCACCGCCCGGGCGAGCAGGCCCCGGTCTGCGTAGAGACGGGCCGCCTGGCGCACCTTGTCGCTCGCCGGCCGGCTCTCGATCGCCAGGTATTGCTCCAGCATGGCCAGGGTCTTGGCCTTGTCGCCGAGCGCGGCGTACATCCGCACCAACCCCTCAATCGCCGCCAGATCGTCCTGCCGGCGGGCGCGGGCCTCCTCATAGAAACGCACCGCCTCCTGACGGCGGCCAAGGCGTTCGGCCAAACGGCCAAGCTCCAGGGCGGCGGCCGCGTCCCGGCCCTCACCCGCCCGCCAAAGCCAGAGGCGGTGACGAAAGGCCGCCTGGTCGTCATGCCGCGCGGCGGCGTAAGCGGCAAGGAAGCGGTGTCCTTCGGCAAAGGAAGGGTCACGGGCCAAGATGCGCCGCCAGAGTTCAGCGGCCAGGTTGTCCAGGCCCAAGCGAACGTGAATACGGGCCGCCAGCACAAGCAGGTCGGTGGCTACATCGTCACGCGCCACCAACGGCTGGAGCAGTCGGCGGGCCAGCTCATCGTCCTGGCGCGCGGCGGCGAGGCGGGCCAAGCGGCCCCGGAGAGGAACATCGTCTGGATGGCGGGCCAGGTACGGATCGAGAAGGGCGACCGCCTGATCGTACACCTTGGCGTCGAGCAGGCAAACGCCGGTTTGCCGCACAAGGCTGTCATCCAATACGCCAGAAGCGGACAGCCGCTCCAGCAAAGGCACGGCCCGCAGACAGTCGCCCGCGCCGACGCGCGCCCGGGCGAGCCCGGCGAGCAGTTCGGCGTCCGCCCTCCCTTCGCGTTCCAGCGACTCAAAAAGTGACACAGCCCCGGCGTAGTCGCCGGTAGCGAGCAGAACAAAGGCCAGCTCCCGCCGGGCGAGAAGAACATCGGGCCGCAGGGCGAGAAGCTCCCGATAGATGGCCACCGCGTCAACGTACCGCTTTTGCCGCACCAAGGCGCGGGCCAGGTCCCACCGCCCCTTCCAGGCCGGCTGTTGGCCCTCGGGCAGCACCTGGCGCTCTGGCACCACCGCCCTTCCCCCTACCATTTCCGGCGGCGGGGCCGCGGTTGCCGGCTCGCCGGCCATGTTGCCGGAAAAAAGAGAGGCGCAGACAAGCAAGCCCACCAGAGCAAGACGCGTACTTGGCGCTACGCAAGCGTGCCGCCTCTGGTCACTGCTGCCAGGACTCAACCATTGCATCGAGATAGGCCCGGATGTCCGGCATCTCTTCTTCAAAGTACCGGCGCAACTTTTTCAGCAGGTTCGCCTCGATCTGCCGCACCCGCTCGCGCGAGATGCCAAACCGGTCGGCGATCTCCTGCAAGGTGGCCGGCTCGTCGGACAAGAGGCGGTCGTCGAGAATGGCCTGCTCCTTGGGATTGCAGGTGGCGCGGAACTTGCCCAGCAACTCTTCCAGCCGCTCGTGCAACTCGCTTTCGGCCACCTGCTCCTCCACCGAGGCGCCGTCGGCGGCGAGAAAGCTTTTGCGCTCGTCGTCCGAATCGTCCCGCAGCGGACTCTCCAACGAAAGGTCGGTGGCCCCGAGCCGCTGGCTCATCTCGATCACCTCGCTTTCCTTAACGTCGAGCCGCTGGGCGAGGAGCTTGACGTCCGGCTTGAACCCCTGCGCCTCCAGAAGCTTGCGCTCTTTGTTCAGGCTGAAGAAGAGTTTGCGCTGCGCCTGGGTGGTGCCGATCTTGACCAGCCGCCAGTTATCCATGATGAACTTCAGGATATAGGCGCGGATCCAATAGGCGGCATAATAGGAGAACTTGACGCCCCGGTAGGGATCGAACTTCTTGACCGCCTGCACCAGACCAATATTGCCCTCCTGCACGAGATCGAGAAAGTTTTGCATCCAGTACTTCTGAAAATCCATCGCCACCTTGACCACCAGCCGCAGGTTGGATGTCACCAGTTTGTAGGCGGCCTCGGGATCCTTGTCCCGGTGATAGCGGATGGCCAACTCTTCGGTCTCCTCGCGGGAGAGCAGCTTGTACTGGCTGATTTCCTTCAGGTAACGGTGCAGCCCGGGATGGACGACCGCGGGCAGGTTGTCGTTGTCTGGCAAAGAAACCAGGGGGTGGAACTCGCTTCCGGCCCGGTCCGCCCCGGTGTCGCGGCCAGCGGCCGAACCGGGCCGCGCCTGCCGGGCGGCGTCGATGTCGGTATCCTTTTTCATGGCGTCATTATGCTGGAATGCGCTGCCCCCGTCAACTCGCCTTTGCAAGCGGGCCATTTTATGCTAAGTAACGGGATTCGGCAGCCAACCCCAACGTAACGGGTAACTGGTCATTGGCGCTACGCCAGCGCGCCGGTGCCGCCGCAGATGGAGCGCCCTGCGGCCAGAAACCCGACAGCGCCCCTTATCTCATGGACGCCATACGTAACTTCAGCATCATCGCCCATATCGACCACGGCAAGTCCACCCTCTCTGACCGCATGATCCAGCGGTGCGGCATGGTGACCGACCGCGAGTTCCGCGACCAGATCCTCGACACCATGGAGATCGAACGGGAGCGGGGCATCACGATCAAGAGCCAGACCATCCGCCTGCCGTACACCGCGGCCGACGGCCGCACCTATACCCTCAATCTGGTGGACACGCCGGGCCACGTGGACTTCAGCTACGAGGTCTCCCGCGCCCTGTCCTCCTGCGAGGGCGCCCTCCTGCTGGTGGACGCCTCCCAGGGCGTGGAAGCGCAGACGCTCGCCAACCTCTACCTGGCCATGGAGAACGACCTGGTCATCATCCCGGTCATCAACAAAATCGACCTGCCGGCCGCCGATCCTGAGGCCATTGCCGATCAGATCGAAAACGATCTCGGCCTCGACGCCGCCATGATCCAGCGTTGTTCGGCCAAGACCGGCGAGGGCGTGGACGAGTTGCTCGAGGCCATCGTCCGCTTCGTGCCCCCACCCGTGGGCGACGCCGGCGCCCCTCTGCGGGCCCTGATCTTCGACGCCAACTACGATCCCTACCGGGGAACGATCATCTCCTGCCGCATCGTCGAAGGCACCCTGCGGCCCGGCGACACCATCGTCTTCATGTCCAACGGCGCGAGCTACAAGGTGGAGGAGGTGGGCTACTTCGGCCTGACGCGCCAGCCAACCAAGCAACTCACCGCCGGCGAGGTGGGATACGTGATCGCCGGCGTCAAGACGGTGTCCGACACCCGGGTGGGCGACACCATCACCCTCAAGGAACAGCCGGCGGCCGAGCCCCTGCCCGGCTTTCAGGAGATCAAGCAGGTGGTCTTCTCCTCCATCTATCCGATCTCCACCGACGATTACGAAGACCTGGCCGCGGCCCTGGAAAAGCTCAAGCTCAACGACGCGGCCCTCACTTTCCAAAAAGACTCCTCCGCCGCCCTTGGGTTCGGCTTCCGTTGCGGTTTCCTCGGCCTGCTCCACCTCGAGGTGGTGCAGGAGCGGCTAGAGCGCGAATTCGGCATCCCGCTGCTCCTCACCGTGCCGTCGGTCAACTACCACGTGCACCTGACCAATGGCACGATGGTGGAGGTGGACAACCCGGCCTACTATCCAGACCCCGGCTCCATCGACCACGTGGAGGAACCGTTCATCAAGGCCACTATTCTCATCCCGGACCGGTACATGGGCGCGGTCATGCAGTTGTGCATGGACCGGCGGGGCGAGAACGTCTCCTACCACTATCCGATTCCGGGCCGGATCGAGCTGACCTGTGAGCTGCCGCTCGCCGAGGTGATCTACGACTTCTACGACCGGCTCAAGTCCGTGACCCAAGGATACGGCTCCTTTGACTACGAACTCCTCGACTACCGCGAGAGCGATCTCGTCAAACTCGACATCCTGGTCAACGGCGAGCGGGTGGACGCCCTGGCGCAACTGGTGCACCGCTCGCGGGCCAGGGAGCGGGGCCTAGCCGCCTGCAAACGGCTGAAAGAGGAGATTCCCCGCCACCTGTTCAAGATCGCCATCCAGGCGGCGATCGGCAACACGATTATCGCCCGCACCAACATCGCCGCGCTGCGCAAGGACGTGACCGCCAAGTGTTACGGCGGCGACATCACCCGCAAGCGCAAGCTGCTCGAAAAACAAAAGGCGGGCAAGAAACGGATGAAGACCGTGGGCAACGTGGATATTCCCCAACGGGCCTTCCTGGCGGTGCTCAAGTCGGACGACAGGTGACAGCGGCCATGCCGGCACCACCGAGCGTAATCGATATCCAGGTGGCCAACAAACTCTTTGCCTCGGTGGCCGAAGAGATGGGCATCGTCCTCGCCCGGGCCGCTTTTTCCGCCAACATCAAGGAGCGGCGCGACTTTTCCTGCGCGGTGTTCGACGGCCGCGGCCAACTGGTGGCCCAGGCGTCGCATATTCCGGTCCACCTGGGCGCCATGCCCGCCACCCTGGCGCACGTGCTCGCCACCCTGCCGCCCGGACCGGACGAGGTGGTGGTGACCAACGATCCCTTTGGCGGCGGCAGCCACCTGCCGGACATCACCTTGGTCCGCGGCGTCTTTCCCCCTGGCGCCGACACACCGCTCTTCTACGTGGTCAACCGGGCGCACCACGCCGATGTCGGCGGTCGGTCGCCCGGCTCTATGGGGCTCTGCCGCACCATTGATGAAGAAGGCGTACGCATCCCCCCTACCCTGCTCGTCGCAAAGGGAGAGACCAACCAGGCGTTTCTCAACAACTTTCTCGGCCAGGTACGCACCCCGGCCGAACGGCTCGGCGATCTGCGGGCCCAGCAGGCGGCCCTGGCTCGGGGGGAAAAACGGCTGCTGGAACTGGCCCGGCGGCTGGGCGATCCCACACCGCTGGTCACCGGCCTGCTCGACTACGGGGAACGGCTGATGCGGGCCGCCATCCGGGCCATCCCAGACGGCACCTATGGGTTTACCGACTTTCTGGACGACGACGGCCGCAGCGCTCAGCCGGTGCCGATCAGCGTGGAGTGCACCGTTACCGGCGACATGGCGGTGGTGGACTTTAGCCGATCGGCCGATCAGGTGGCAAGCCCGCTCAACGCGGTGCGGCCGGTCACCGTCTCGGCCGTGATGTACGTGTTCCAGTGCTTGCTGGGACTTGCCGCCAGGGGCCCGGGGACGGCCGGAGACTACCCGATCAACGGCGGCAGCCAGCGGCCGATCACGGTCCGCACCCGGCCGGGCTCCATTGTCGATGCCGCGCCACCGGCGGCCGTGGCGGCCGGCAACGTGGAGACCAGCCAGCGTATCGTGGACGCGCTCCTCGGCGCCCTGGCCCAGGCCATCCCAGAGCGGATACCGGCCGCCAGTTGCGGCTCGATGAACAATATCGCCATCGGCGGCCGCACAGATGACGGCGCGGAGTTCACCTACTACGAGACCATTGGCGGCGGCATGGGCGGCCGGCCCAACGGCCCAGGGCTCTCTGGCGTCCACACCCACATGACCAACACGATGAACACACCGGTGGAGGCCCTGGAGCACGCCTTTCCCTTCCAGATCACCCACTACCGTTTGCGGCGCAATTCAGGCGGCCAGGGCCTGCATCCGGGCGGCGACGGCATTGTGCGCGGCTACCGCTTCCTTTGCCCGGCCACCGTGTCTTTACTCACCGAACGGCGGCGCACCGCGCCCTACGGCCTGGCCGGCGGCGCGGCCGGCCGGCCGGGCAAAAACATCCTCGTGCGGAACAGCAGCCACTCAGGCCAAACGCGAAGGTTGCCGGGCAAGACCACGGTAGAGGTCAACCGCGGCGACCGCCTGGTGCTCCACACCCCAGGCGGCGGCGGCTGGGGCGCGCCAGACCGGTGAAGATGGGGTCAGGGCTGCTCTTGCGGATGAGAATCCGGACAACACGATAGCGCGATTTTTCCGCAATGCCGTGTTCTATTTCCGGAAAACCAAACCCCGGGAGAGAAGCCTGACATGCGCTCCAGGCGTATCCCCTTGTGACAGAAGGCGTGGGCGCGGGTCGGATAAGGCCATTTCCTTCGGCACAAAACTTGCTTTACCGAAAAATGTAAAGCTTGCATTTCGCGACACCCCATGTCACAGGAGGCGGAACTGATGATCCGACAAGCTCTTTTCGCATCTCTGGCCCTCGGCGTGGCAGCGGCCGCGTTCCCCGGCCTGGCGGCGGCCACGGCATATGACTACACCTTTTACATGGATGGCGACGCGCCGACCCCGGTTGTGCCCCTCGACGGCCCGCAGGACGCCAAGACGTATTACGATTATTATACCTCTGCCGGGCATCCCGCATTCGGGCCGGAGAACAACAAGGCGTTCTTCTGGCTGTACCGGGAGACCACCACCAACGCGCTGAGCATGGGATTCATCATCAACCAGGCCGGTAGCGGCGGCAGCGACGGCCAGGTGGACGTCAGCATTTACGGCCTTCCCAGCGGGTGGTCATGGGCGGTGCAGGACGACCCCACTGACGCCTTCAGCGATATGCCGGACTCCAGTCTTGCCACGTGGACGTGGGTGGCGGCGTACACCGATGGCGGCGTGATCACCGGCCTGGAGGACGCCTCCTGGACCATCTCGTGGTATTTTGACAACCTTGTTCCTGATAACTGGAATACCCCCAACCCCTTTTCCTGGTACTTCCTCTCCAAAGGAGACGGCAAGTACGCCCATCCCCTCCCCATAGATATCTCCAGGACCCTGTACGTCACTGCCACTCCCACCGCCAATCCGGTACCCGAACCTGGGACCTTGCTCCTGCTTGGCGGCGGTCTTGGCCTCTTGTCCGCAGGCAGACGCTTGCGGCGGCAACAGCGATAAAGGCACCTTCAGGGGGCTGAATAACTCCAGGCAAGGAGCAGTCTCTCGTCATTGGTCGCGAGGAGCGGAGGCCGATGGCCGTCGGCGCCATGCCCGGCGGGGCCTAACAGTCCGGCGAAAAAGTCATCCCTGACTTTCTCGGCCACGGTTGGCCAAAACAACGTTTCGGCCACCCTCACTCTCAGGCCCCGCCAAAAAGGGCAAGATCGTGCTCGACCATCTCCCGCACGAGATCGGCGAAGCTGACCCGGCTCCGCCAGCCGAGTCGTTCCCGCGCCAGCCGGGGATCCCCCACCAACAGCTCCGCATCGGGCCGGAAGAAGCGTTTGTTACTGACCACGTAGTCACGATAATCCAGGCCGACGTGCGCAAAGGCGATCTCGCAAAACTCGCGCACCGAATGGAGAACGCCGGTGCAAATGACGTAATCCCTGGGCCGCTCCTGCTGCAGCATGCGCCAGACCGCCTCCATGTATTCCCGCGCGTGCCCCCAGTCGCGGCGGGCGTCGAGGTTGCCGAGTTCCAACCGGTTCTTGCGGCCGTGCTTGATCATGGCCACGTGCGAGGTGATCTTGCGGGTCACGAACTCGAACCCCCGGCGGGGCGACTCGTGGTTGTACAGGATGCCGCTACAGGCGAACAGGCCGTACTGTTCCCGGTAGTTGCGGGTCAAATGGAAGCCGGCCACCTTGGAGATGCCGTAGGCCGAACGCGGCTCAAACGGCGTGGTCTCGCGCTGCGGCGTCTCGGCCGGCCGGCCGAACATCTCGCTCGATCCCGCGAAGTAGAACCGGCACGCCGGCGCCAGATCCCGGCACGCGGCCAACAGGGCGTGGGTACCGTTGATATTGACGTGCAGGGTGGAGAACTCGTCGTCGAAACTGGCGCTCACATAACTCTGGGCCGCAAGGTGATAGACCTCGTGGGGCCGCACCTGCCGGACCGCGCCATAGATACTGGGAAAGCTTTCCACCGCGCCGGGCACCAACTCGATGCGGTCGAGCAAATGGCCGATCCGGTGGAGACGGTGGGTCTCGTCCTCAAAGGCGACCCGGCGCACGAGGCCAAAGACCTGATACCCCTTTTCCAGGAGGAGCTCGGCCAGGTAACTTCCGTCCTGACCGGTGATGCCGGTGATGAGGGCCCGCCTTGGGGGCTGCGAGCACGTGGTCATTGGTTCTTGCCCCTGCCTCCCTTTTGTCCGCCACCGGCCGCCTGCGGCGGACCGACAAAGGGGCGGCCGGTCTTGAGGGCGGCGATGGCCGGACACAGCAGGCGTTCCGCGTCGTCAAGGGTGGCAAGCCAGGAGGCAAAATAGTCGAGATTGATCGCCAGTTCATCGAAGATACGCCGTTCCGGCGTGCTCGAACCAGCGCGGCGCAGAAACTTCTCCCGCGCATAGATGAGGCGGTGGTGCTCGCGGGCCCGGAGGGGGAAAAGCGCATTGGTGAGTTCCTGGGCCGCCCGCAACTGGTCCATGGCATTGCCCGCAGCGATGACCGCCTTCTTGAACCGTGGCATGGCCCGGCCGCGCTTGGCGGGCATCTTGGCAAGCCGCCACTGCTGCCGCGCCTCCTTGCCCGCCCGCAGCCCCCGCTGCGCAAGCCTGCGCGATCCTTGGACCGCGGTCCGCAGCCGTTCCAGGCGCTGGGCCACACCCTCGAGCCGGGGCCGGCGTGCGGCCCGGAACCGATCGAGGATCCGCGCCTCCCAGTCCTCACCCGTGGCCGGCAGTCCGGCCAGCACCTCGGCAAGGGAGGCCACCGTCATGCCGTGGATCCTGGCTCCCCCTTCGGTGGCATCGACAAAGACACGCTCCGGATGGCGGGCCACCAGGGTCCCGATGGAGCGGATCTGGTGCAGCAATACGGGCACCGTCTCCACCTCGCCACCGTTCCAGGCGGGCACGGGAAGCCGCTCGATCTCGTTCTTCCACCGGACCGGGCAGCCGTCGGCGTGATCCCTGCCCCCGGTGAGGGCAAGGTCGAGCCCGATACACACCACAGGGTCGGCGCCGGCCAGGATGGCGAGCTGAATGGCGGCGTTGGTCACCGACTCCAGATGCGCAAACGTCTGCGTCTCGCCGAACAGATCGCCCAAAAACAGGCGGAAAAAGTCGTTGACGCCCGGCATCACGAACTGCGGCCCGCCTGAGAACCGGGCCACGGTCTCATGATAGGCGTCCGGGGTCCAGACCAGGGGGAGATCGGCCCAGACCGCCGCGACCTCGCCGAGTTTCCGCAGGCTCGCTGGAATGGGATCGATGGTGAGCACGCAATGGGGCCGGATACCGTGATCCAGAAGGACCTTGGCCGCGCTGTCCACCGCAAGGATCAGGGCCTGATCCCGCCCCTCCCGCAGCAGACCGACGTTTTTGGTGAGCGAGGGGCCGGCCGCCACGCAGACGGCGGGCCGGCCGCGGGCCATGTCGGCCAAGGCGGCAACGTGCGCGGCCATGCCCAGCCGCGAACAGTTGTGCACGGTATTGGCAAAGAGACGCGGGCCACGCCGCTCGATGGTCCCGACCTGGGCCCTGAACCGGCGCAGCCGCTCCTCCATCTGCCGGCAAAGCGGGCCGTACACGGCCGGGAAACGGTCGCGCAGCACCGTGTTGCAAAAAAGATGGGGAGAAAGGGCCCGCAAACTGTCCTCCTCCCGCTGGAAGATCCGCCCTACCTCGGCGTCCGGACCGATGAAGAACCGCACGTCGTCGCTTTGCAAAAGCGGCGCAAGATCCGTATGGTGCAGGGCGGCACGGAACACGGCGGCCTGCGGCTCGATCACCACGAGCCGGATCTCCTGGCCGGAACGCGCGCAAAGCTCCCTGGCCTCATGGCCAGAGCCCAAACCGACCAGAAAGACCAACGCCTCCTCCTTCTGGGGTAAGGACTGGGCGAACGCGGCAAAAGTCCCATCCATCGGCGGCAGATCAAGCAATGAGTGGGATTCTCCCTGGGCCACCGGAAGGAGATCTGGCTTGCGCCGCTGGAGGAGTGCGATATTCCGCGAGAAAACGTCACCACAGGCGTCAGGCAACATAGACTCATCCCCCTATCGCTTGGCGGCGCCAAGCATCTTCCGAGGCAAAAGGGCACCCAAAAGCCCCCCAAGTCTCCACCCCGACCAGAGATCAGGCGAGCACAGCGAGGAGCGCTTTCGGCAACAGAAAATCGGGTTTGAGGGCCAGCGCCGCGTTCAAGCAGGCCCTGGCCCTGGCCGTACTCCCGCCTATTCTTTCCGTCATGGCCATGAGATACGCTTTTTTTGCCCGGAGGAAGTTATAGTAAGGCGTCTTGGGGCAACAGGCATCGAATCGAGCCATACAACGGCGTGCTTCGGCGAGGAGCTTCATGTCGTAGCACAGCGAGGCGTACTTATACCAGAATATCGGGTCTTGGGACAGGAATACGGCTGCCTGGGCAAAAAATTCTCCAGCGCGGGAGAAGTGCGACCGTTTATGTGCCAGGTCGGCGAACTGGGCCAATGCAAGTCCCAGCGTCCGCTTGTCTTTTGTAGTGGGGAAAAGGGGCAGCGCATACCGGACGAGCGCTGGAATGTCCACGGTATCACAGTCCCGCAGCGGCAGCACCCCAGCCGCCTTTTCCTGCCAGGACCTGGCGAGTTTTTTTATCCCTGAGAGGCCTGTGGCGCCGAAGACCGCGCAAACGGCCTCGACGGCAGCCCGGTCTTCCGGCGCCATCGCCGTCCGCCACGTGGGCCTCTGACTGATGCGTCCAGAAAATACAGACTCGCCATTCTGGCGATCCCGGCGCAGGCCGAAAAAACGGCGAGCCCTTTCTCCGATCACCTCGGGCGCCCTGCGCAGTTCTTCTTGGGCCACCTTCAAAACGTGCTGGTGGGGGAAGCTGCGAAGAAAAGCTTGCAGTACCTGATGGCGTAGGCAGCACATGAGCGCCAGGGCAAACGCGTTGTCCACGGCAAAGAGATGGAGGGTCTGTCGGCCGAACCGTAAGGCCGAATGCACGACTGCCCGGGGATCACGGGTGATGACGATGACCCGGCATTCGGGATGGGGGGCAGTTATCCGGTCTGGCACAAACATGAAGTCAGGAACCTTGTCGCCAACGATTTTGCGGTTGGTGACCTCGCGGAACAGGCCGAAAAACTCCTGCGACACCCGAGCATATATCGCCACCGGATCGCGCAATGACTGCAAAGCGTTCTGAAAGGCCCACACAAGGCCAGTTATCCCATCTTCGGAGAAGATAATCGAGCCTTCCCCCGCCTGTCTGGCGCGGTGGATGAGGTTGTGGCGGGCCGTGACCTCGAAGTCTGCGAGGAGATCCTCCACCGGCTCATCCAGCACCGCGACCCGCTGCAACGTCTGACAGAGACGGTAGAGCAGGTTGCCTTCATAATGAAGGCAGGCGATGGCGTCGACCCCGTTGAGCAGGCGGGCCAGGGCCGTGGTGCCGGAACGGGGATGGCCGAGGACGAAAAAGGGCACAGGTCTGGTCATCACGGCTCACCAGTTGTGGCCAGCGACGGCGCCCCCAGAAAGGCCCGGGCCCTGCGGGCGCAGCGGCGTGACTCCTCCAGCAAGATTTCGTACCGGTCCGGTGTATGCTGGCCGGTTTTCCGCTTCGGGCCATGCCAGCGGACGGAATAGAGGATTTTGGGCAGATGGTGAAAACGGCATCCAGCCATGGCGAACCGCAGGTAGTGATCGTAATCGTTGGCAGCGGTGAATGCCTGGTCCATCAAACCAACCGTATCGTGCAGGCTGCGACGGTACAGACGGCTCACCCCCAGATGAAACCAGCGCGCCAGGCAGCGCTCGAAATCATAGTCCGGCAAGCGTATCTGCCGGACGATACAGCCGCGGTCATCCACCAGATTCATATCCGAATACACAAAATCAACCGGCTGGTTCTCGAGCACCTCCACCATCTCCTCGATCATATGCGGGTGGGGCAGGTCGTCCCCCACAATGTATGTGCAATACTTGCCGCGCGCGCGCCGCAACCCTTCGTTGATGGTGCGGGTAGGGCCGATGTCATGGTCAAAAACAATGGTGGAGATCTTACGGTCCTGCGGATAGACAGTTGTGGTTTCGCGGATGATTTCACCTGCACCATCCATTGCCACCACCGGCTTCATGGTGGTTTCTTTGATTTTTTTCGGCAGACGCGCGAGATAGTCCCTGGTGCCGTCCGTTGAGCCACCGTCGATGATGATCAGTTCGATATTGGGATAGGTCTGGAACAGGCAGTGATCCACACAGGCGGGGAGGTACTGCCCTTGATTGAACGTTGGGATCACGATGGTTACGAGGGGAGACTCAGCGGCCATGTCGTTTGCCGGTATTTCAGGGAAGAAGATACGTTTTTTCAGGGTAAAATATCCGGATGGGTTCAGCAAAACGTTCCAGGAGTTCCGCCTGCAGAGCGGGTTCCAGACACCTGGAAAAATCATCACTCCAGTACAGCCTTCTGGCAGGGGGGCCAGGAGGGATAAATCCCTCGGGCCGTTCGCCAAGGAGCGATTCCAGGGTGCCTAGCACGCCGTTAAAGTCGAGATGGAAGTCTTCGAAGCGGATAAAGGTCTTGTCGGCAATATAGTGGAGCCACTGAAGGTGCTGGGGGATGTAACTGCGGACAATGTGCCATTCCGGCCTCTTTCTGGTCAACCGGAAACCAGGGCGGTCTGCCTGCGGGGCCAGCATCCTGGCCCACTTATAGTAGGTGTCCGGGAAAAAACCGATCAGAAAAAGTATCGGAACGTACCGGTATTGGGGATAGTGTAACGGCTTGGTAAAGTGGGATTTGACGATGTAGCCGTTACCTGGCTCCGGCCCGTAGGCCAGGCGCCCATCTTCGGAAAGCCGCCCTTCGGGAAAAGCATAGGTTGAGGCGTAGCCCAGGTTCAGGGTCCTGCGCAGGTTGTTGATGGTATAGTCGGTGCCGCTGCGAGGCTGGCTCTCCAGTATGAGCCGGATGTTCTTTTTTTCGGAGGCAAACAGGGTGATCACCGGCAGGCCGGCCAGGGGGGACTTTCGCAGGGCTTCCCTGACCTGTTTGGTGTGGATCGGAGCGGTGGTGATCAGAACTCCGTCCGCCTGATCCGGATCTGCGTGGGCCAGGGAGGCCGTATCGACAAAACCGCGGAAACGTTCACCAAGGCAAGGCATTATAGCCTGACCGGTCCGGCTGCCGCCAAAAAGCAGAAGACGGGAGAATCCGTGGGCTGCCACATAGGATGCAACCGCCCGGCAGAGTTGGGGCGGCAGATGGCCCTTGGTGTTGATCGCATCATAGGCGGCTACGGGTATGTTGATACACAAGGATTGCCCAGCGGACTCGGTTTCAGAGCTATACCTTAACGGTTCCATTAACTCACGCCATTCGTTTAAAAAATTTACTGAGCCGATCCTTCGACAAGCTCCTCGAAAAGCCTCGCATAACGCTTGGCCTGGGTGAGGAGATCAAAGCGTTTTTCAGCGGCCTCTCGACACATCCGCCGGACATGAGGGGGCTCCCGCGCAAGCGTCAGCGTGGCGGAGATCGCATGGGCGAGATCCTCAGCGGTCAGACCGGCAAGTTGTCCCGTCATCGCCGGATCGACCATTTCGACCACCCCTCCCCGCGCAAACCCGGCCACCGGCGTGCCGCAGGCCAACGCCTCCATAACGGTGTTCGGCAGGTTGTCCTCAATTGCCGCATGCACATATACATCAGCGGCGCAATAGGCGGCGATCTTGTCACGGCCCTCCAAAAAGCCGAGGTGGACGCAGCACGCATCATTGGCAAGAGCGCACCCGTCATTCCGGCCGATGGTTATGAGCGCCGGTTTGGCGCTGCCAAGCAGAGAGAGCGCCTTGACGGCGCGATTGAAGCCCTTACGCGGGTCGGCCAGGTTCGCCGCTGCCAGCAGAACGACCATGCCATCTTCTTTCAAGCCGAGCATGCGTCGGGCCTTTCGCCTATCCATAGGCCGATACCTTGATAGGTCCAGGCCGTTGGCGATGACCTCGATTCGACGTCTGCGCCAGAGTCCACGCCGGGCCAGCCTGGCCAGCCAGACCGACGGACAAATCGCGGTCAGGGGCTTGCTGTCGAGAATCCGCGCCTTGCTGCGGAACGCCTCGCCTAGCGCCTGCGGCCGCAGGGAAGGATACTCGGAGGCGGTCGGGCAATCAGATCCGCACTCGGCGACAAAGGCGCGGCACTCGCCGCTGTAGGCGCAAGCACCGGTAAAGGACCACATGTCGTGCAGGGTCCAGGCTGTCGGGGCGTGGTCGGCGCAAACCCCCGCCATGGCCGCGGACCACCCGGCCTTGATGCCCCCATGGAGATTGTGGATGTTGATAACGTCGGGCGCCAAGTCCGCCAGCATCTTGTCCAGCTCGTCGAGCACCAAGGGCTCGGCGCTCCGGTTGGGCGTCTCGTCCCAGCCAACCTCGGCTACACCCGCCGGCCGCAACACAAGCCGTTTCCAACTCCCCGAGATATCCGGGTCGGGGTAAAGAACGATGCGGATTATTTCGTGCCCCAAGGCGGACAGGCCGTGGGCCAGGCGAGAGGCCGCTTTCCCCGCGCCGCCCTGGGTCTCGGTGTCCGACAAAAACACGATCCTCATTGACGCCTCCGTGGGACAACGCTATCCAAAGCCCGCCGCCACGCCCGGACATATTCTGGGGCCACTTTCTCCCAGGCGAGTTCTTTCGCCCGCCTCTCAGACGATTTCGCCATGTCCATCTGCTGTTGAGGATCGGCCAGGAGATCGAGAATGCTTTGGGCGAACGCTTCCGGCTGGTTTCCCTTTACCAGCACGGCCTCCGGGGGAGCATACTCGCGCACCGAGGGCAAATCCGTAGAAATGACCGGTAGCCCGCAGGCCATGCCCTCGAGCAAGGCGTTGTTCGCCGTGGAAGCGGTCAGGGGTAAAAATAAGGCCCCGGCCCGGCGATAGAAGTCACGTAGTTTTTCGTCGCTCAGCCCGGTGTGCACGTTCACATTCGAGGGCAAGGCGGGCAGATGTTCGCCCGGTGAAACGAGATCGAAGCCCACCGGCGACTCCTCAAGCAGCCTAGCTGTGGCGGCCGCGGCATCGAGATCCCGCAGCCAGCTCCCCACGGTAATCAGCCGGAAGGTATTGCTCCGGCGGCCGGAATCGGGGCGAAAAAAAACCGTGTCAATACCGTGGGGCACGGTCATCACCCGCGATGTGCCCAGAACGCCAGCCAGCCATTCGTTTTGCGACTCTGACACCGTAACGGCCAGGTCCACCCTGGCAAGCGGCTCAGGGCCCAGCAATTCCTCCAAAATATGTGGAGGTTGGTGAAAGCTGGCGACTATGGCCGGCCGACGACGTCTGGGCCGCAGCCATCGGGAGAGGGAGGGAAGGATCATGGCGGCATGTTCGCCGTCCAGGAAATGAATGACGTCCGGAGGCTTGAAAATCAGTGAATTAATAGCCTTGAGCTCGGCTACGAGGTCGTTGGGCATGAATGCCCGTCTGCCCCGGCGGCGGAAGAATTTTTTGCTCCAACCTCGCGCAAACGCCGGCCAAAACAGGTCGCTCCCCAAAGGGATGCTGATTCGCGTGACCTGGTATTCTTGCGGGTCAAGATAGTCGAGGAAGCGGGCATAGCCGGATCTTTTGCCCCAGTGGGGGTAGGATATGCCGATACAAAGCGCTTGCATCCCCTGGCTCCAGTCGGCTGTTTCGTCAGATTCCCATAGTGAACCAGGCGATGGGCACTTCCATGACCTTGGGGTGATAAAAGCCGTGGTGGCGAAGCCCGTCATCGCCGAACAGGGTGCCGTGATCCGAAAGCAAAAGCACAAAGGCCCGTTCCGGCAGGTGAGCAAACAGACTCGGCATCAACCGGTCCACCCACTCCAGGGCCTTGCGTTGCCCCTGGACCGTGGCTTCTCCCCGGCAAGGCGTGTGGGTGGTGGAAATATTGAGGAAAAAGAACAAGGGACGGATTTCCCGTCGCAAGCCCAACCCGGCGACAAAGGCGATCTGCTCCTTGAATCCGTCCGGATTTTCCTCAGAAAAGTTCGGCTGCCAGTAGAACTCGGAGAAGTAATTGGACCAGAGACTGCGCGAGGTCTCAAACCGCAGGTCGAACCAGTGCACCCCGCCCACGCCAACCGTGCGGTACCCCAACCTTTCAAAGGCCTTGACCATGTTGGCCGCTTCCGGAAGAGGGAAATGGCTCTGTTTGTTTCTCGTCCAGTTGAGGGTTACGCGGAACATGGTTTTGTCTTCGTCGTAGCGAAGCACTGGCGGGGCGTCGTTGTCGAGGACGTTGAGAGGAATATGTCCCCCCTGAAACAAGGCCACGTGCGCCGGCAGGGTGTAAGTGCCTTGGGCGTAGGCCCGCACCCAACGTGCGTCGTGTTGATCGAACATGGCGTTCAGGTTGGGGGTAAAAGCCTCTTGGGAGACGTCCCATCTCAGGGAGTCGATGGTCACAATGATGACGCTCAACCCATAGGTATGTTCGGGAAGCTTCATTTTCGCCCCCTCTTTGGAGCGCGCCTTTCAATGTAGAGGGCCTTCATGTGACTGTTCAACCGCGGCTGGTGGCGGTTGCGGCGCATGTCCGGCGCAGGCCTCCCCTCGAAAGCCACGTGGACGATCCGTACGGTGGCTCTCCCTGCGAGCATGGGCATAAGCCTTTGTTGGACTGCTTCGACGTCGTAGACCCTGGCGAACCGTTCGCAACGTCCCCAGCCGGGAAAGGTGCCGAAGGGATCATAGATCTTTTTGGCCCTGGCGGCGTATTTGCCGGCAGGGCGGGAGTTCCATATCTCGGCGTAAGCGTCGCACAAAAAAAACGGCACGATGCAAGCCCGGCCGCCCGGCCGCAGAACCCGAAGCAGCTCCTTAAGGAACCCCACGTCCTCATCTCCCCGGAAATGCTCAAAGGAATGATGGCAACTGACTGTGTCCACGCTTTCATCCGGCAAAGGCATGGCCGCGGCGCTTCCCACGAGCCTTACCACCCCATCGCTTTTATCCTTATGGGGCAAGGCGTCGAGGCAATAGACCGTGGCCCGGACGCGCAATTCCTTAAGAGCGGCGGCGAATTCCCCCCAACCTCCGGCCGCGTCCAAGTGGGTCCCTGTTTTGCTGGGCTGCAACAGGCGCAGAGAGGTGATATATTCGAGAACCTTGTCGAAAGCGAAATCGTATTCCCTGAAACGGGCCATGCTCTCAAGACGCAGGAAATCTTGATATTCGTCCCGGCGGATGTTGAGTATGTCTTCGCCCACGTTCAACTCTGGCGGGACCGAATCCACCGGGCCCACCATCACGTTGGTCACGAGATTGCTGATCCCCACCCGTTGATAGAACCGCCACGGAAAATCCTGCAAAAGCCCCTGCAGAAGCCGTGTTGACGGAGTGTTCTTCGCCGTTCGGGTTTGGATCATTCGTTCCATCCTTCCTGGACCCCGAACTCGCATCTATTGCAGATAAAGTCTTCTGGCCTGTTCCGGTTCTGCGTGGCATCCCTCGCCCTGGCGTAATCCGCTGAAGTCCAGGCCTGCTGAACGCTTTTATCGGCAACGGTCTCGACAATGCACAAATGTTTTTGGTCGTTGCAGCACAGAGGCACCCTGCCGTCGGCCGCAACGATGAGCGTATGCTTGACCCAGGGCAGTCGGCACGGCGCAGGACGTCCGCTCAACGTCCCGCTGCCGCGTTGTGCCAGCCTGGTCTCGCCCAGGCGGCCCATGAGCTCCATTTCCTCGATGACGATGTTGTCATCAAAGCGCTCCAGGAATTGCCGCAGCTTTTTGTCAAAACCCACGGGACTGCGGATCACGATGCGCGTCCCCGCCCTGGCCGAGTCAATAAAATAGGCCGTGTTCTCCAATACCCTGTTCACGTCGGCCTTGATCCCCATGATCCGCGCGTACTCGTCCGGGTCTGAGCTGGGGATGGTAATGTAGATCAGGTTCAACCCCGCATCCAGGAGTTTTTCAGTTTTGCCGGGAGTCAAGAGGATGGCGTTGGTGGAGAATCCCACCTCGATGCCTGGAAGGGTCCGGCGCACGAACCGGATGTGCTCGGCGAGCCGGGGGTTGAGCAGCGGCTCGTTGACGTGGTGCAGATGCACGCGTTCAAGCTCGCCGCGGGCGAAGTCGAGCTCGGACACGACCCGCGCGAACACCCCCTGGTCCATTCTCGCGGGCGGCTTCTCGGCCGCAATGAAGGGATAGGCGCAGTACACACACCGCGCATTGCACGTGGTATGCGTTTCTATTTCTACTTCTCGCAGCGCGGGAGCCTTGCTCATGTCTCCCCCGTCCGGTAGTGAAGCGATTCCTTGTGCCAGCGCTCAAAAAAATCGTAGACCGCGAGATAATCATCGCCCTTCCACTCGATCTCTACGCCCTCAGGCCTTTTGCCCGCCACAACAACGAGGTAGTCGGTGTCGATATAGCGGTTTATGTGCAGGGGCGCAAAACCGCACACGGCCAGCATGGCCCTGAGGGTGTTGGCGCTGAAGCGGAAGGCGTGCGTGTCGGCCGGATTAGCGCTAAAGTAATAGTCCAGTGGTTTTTTGAAGGGAACCAGAATCCGGCTGCCCGTGGCGACCACGATATGCCCGTCGTCTTTCAGGAGTCCGTGCGCGGCGGCAAGCATGTCCCGGCAAGACATGCAATTTTCGAGCGTCCAGAGTATGGCCGCCAGGTCGAAATCGGCTGGATTCCCAGAAGCAGCGTACTCCTCGATGGTGCCCTGAAAACATTCCAGGCCTTTGGCGTTCATGGCCCGGCAATTTTGGCCCGACGGCTCGACACCAAAGACTTCCGCCCCGTAGTGCCGGCTGATCAACTCAAGGAACGCCCCTTCGCCTCCGCCTATTTCCGTGACCCGTTTGCCTTTGAGGCCCACGGTCGAGTCGACGAACTCGGCCACGTACAGCAATCTGGCCTTCACCGCAGGCCAGGCCGAGGTGTAGATCTCGCCGAAGAGCTCGTTGGACCACGTGTCCGCGATTTCCTTTGCGCTGCGGCGTTCGCGCACATAGACAAAGCCGCACTTGCGGCAGATATGCACGGGTTGGTTGTTCGTGTAGAAGCGAACATAGGGCACTTCCACCGGGTCGTCGTGCCCGCACAGGTCGCAGGGAAATACTTTCACGCTCATGCCGTCCTCCCTCCTTCTGTCACCCGGACCGCATCCCCGCCGAGACAGGCCTCGCGCAGGGAAAAACGCAGCTTCCAGCGTCCGTTGCCGCCGCTCCAGATCTCCCGGTTGCGGTGTTTGTTCACCACGTCCCAAAACTCGTCTTCGCTCAGGTCGAGGTATTCCAGCACCTCCTGATGGTATTCGCGGGGAAACTCGCCGTCGTACTTTTCGGCGAGATCAAGGGCTTCTTCCCGGGTGAGCTGGTTGTTTTGGATCATGCGGCATGCGTCACGCACGGCCCGGCCAAATCCAAACTTGATGTACTGCATATAGTAGTAAAGGCCGTCAATCTTGTCGTCGATACTGTCGAAATTGGTGAAGGTACCCTCGGTGCGCCCCTTGGGATCCGTGCAAAACTCATACTTATCCCTGATGAAACGGTAGTTCTCGGCCATGCTCCAACGGAAGAAATACCCGAAGTAGAGCGCCTTGACGCCCACCTTGGCCAGGAGTTCCTCATCCGGGTAAACATAGGGGGCAAGGTTCCTTTCCGAGACCACGTCATCCACCCAGTTGCGCGGGTCGTCGCCCACCTGGTGCTCGATGACTTCGGTGAAGTCGCGCATCTTTTGATGTCTTTCGCTCAGCACCTTGCCGCCGTATTCGCTCTCGCCATGCTCGGCGAAAAAGACCAGGGGAATGTTTTTTTCCACGGCCGTGCGCAGGGGCAGGGAGTTGACGCCTGCGTCCCAGCAGACCTTGGGGTTGCCGCGTTCGATGAAAAAACGCCGGGCCAGGTGCCGCTGTATTTTCTGATCGGGGCGGAAAAAGAGGTGGTCAAATCCCTGACGCAAGAGCGCTTCCCTGTTCTTGTTGCCGATCTCGGTGGGCATCATGGGCGAGAAGGTCACCAACAGCGGGTTCATGCCGAAATGGTATTTCAGCTTGTAGGCTATGGACGACGAATCCTTGCCGCCGCTCCATGGAACGATGCAATCCCACGAGCCGTCCTTGGACCGGTAGCGATCCAGAATACGCAGGAACTCGTCCTTTCTAGCCTGCCAGTTGATGGCCGCTTTCGCCTCCGCGTGGCGACAGGCGTTGCACACGCCTTCCTCGTCGAAAACGATGCGCGGCCGGGTATTGGGCATCAAGCATTTGCGGCAGAACATAATCCGCCTTCCGCCCGTTCCGCAGCCTGTTCCGGGGCTGTTGCCGGGCTTGAGAAAACTGAACGTAACAGTGTCGGGTGCGCTCATGGTTCTTTTGAAAGGCGAGGCATTATCTAACGTTGATATTGGCGTTTCTCAGAAATCTCTTGGCGCTCGAGATGCTGCTTTCCGTGAAATGATAGATGTTCGTCGTACAGACCGCCGAAGCGCCGCCCTTGGTGAACCCGTCTACGAAATCCATCCACTTACCAGCGCCTCCGCAGACCAGCACCGGGATGTCCACGGCTTCAGAAACGAACCGGTTGAGCTCGTTGTCGTAGCCTTCCAGCGTGCCGTCCCTGTCAATGGACTGCACGAGGATCTCTCCGGCCCCGAGTGCAGCCGCGCGAGCGGCCCAGGCGGCCGGGTCCAGACCCGTTGGCCTGGCCCCGAAATGCGTGCGTGTTTCGTACCGCCCGTCTGACCTGCGCAGCGCATCAATGCCCACCATAACGCACTGGCTGCCGTACCGATACGCCGCCCGCCGGATGAGGTCCGGCTCCTCCACCGCAGCGGTGTTGATCAGAATCTTGTCAGCGCCCAGGGACAAGAGGATTTGAAAATCCTCCAGGCCACGCACCCCGCCCCCTGCGGTCAAGGGCACAAAGCATTTGGCGGCGAATTCCTCCAGCACGGCGTAAAAATTTTCCCGCGCTCCTTCACCCGGACGGGTGATGTCCAAAAGCACGATCTCGTCAACGGACCACGTATCCACGAAGTTGGCCGTGTAACGGTAATCCGGGAAGAAGTTTCGGGTCCTAAACAAAACGCCGTCGTTAAAGGTCAGCACCGTTATGAGTCGTTTGCGTACCATTGACTCGCCGTTACAGGTCGAGAAAATTTTTCAGCACAACCAGACCGTAAAGTTGGCTCTTCTCCGGATGGAATTGTACTCCAAAAATATTGTCCTTTTGCACCACCGCCGTAACGCGGCCGCCGTACTCGCATTCACCCTTTACCAGATCTCGTGAACGACACTCGAGGTGATAGGAATGCACATAATAGAAGAGGGCATCTTCCGGAATTTCTTTAAACAGGGGACAGCTCGCCACCTGAAACAGATCGTTCCACCCTACGTGGGGCAATCGCAGCTCCATCCCGTCGCATTCCAGCTTTATCACCGTGGCGTCGATCCAGCCCAGGCCCTGGTGGCGTCCAAACTCGAGGCTTTCCTTGGCGAGAAGCTGCATCCCCAGGCAGACGCCCAGTATCGGCTTGCCGCGACCGATGACGAGTTCGCCAAGGACCTCGTCCAGCCCCTGAGCCTTAAGCCGAGCCATGCCGTCGGGAAACGCGCCCACGCCGGGCAGGATCAGTTTGTCGGCGCGGGCCAGTGTGTGCGGGTCGCGCGTCAGAACGGGCTCGTAACCCACCCGTTGCACCGCGCCCGCCACCGAGCGCACGTTACCCAACCCGTAGTCAATGACCGCGATCATGCTTGGGCCTCGCTCGCCAACCGTATGTTGGCAACCGATATCTCGCAGAAAAACCTCTCCTGCGCCCCAAGGCATACGTTGATCATCGGGTATACGAGACAGACCTCCATGTTGAGCTCTGCGGCCAAGGCGTATGCTTGCTGGAACCGACTCAGATTTTCCCTGTTGATGACCACGATCACAGCGTCGTAACGTGTGCGCCACAACCTCTCGGACAGACGCGGCCTTTCGCGCTCAAGGTCAAAACGTCCCGGCGCGATGCGGTGCACTGCGGCGACTAGGTCGCTTCCGGCCACATGATCTGCGAGGTCCTCCTGTATCACCAGCTCGATTTTTGGCCGTGATCGTAATCCGGCCAGCGTGTCGAAAAAGCTATCCAGGCACAACAACGGTCCCAGACGAAGCACCAGGACGCGCTCTTTGCGCGAAAGCGTGTCCATAACGGATGGCCCCTTCTCAAGTCGCCGCTTACCCAGATAGGAATCCCAGGACGTCGGTGCGGCCCGGTATGCCTGGCGGTAGCAAGTCAAGGCTGCGTCTCGCTCGCCAGCCATGAGACGATAGCGGGCCAAGTCGAAAAGGATGTCCCTCTTGAACCTATTGAAGGATGCATCTGGAGGTTCGGCAACATCCAGTTGCAACAGTTCGGCGGCTGCTGCGTCCGCCAATCGGGTGGCCTGCTCCAAGTTCCCGCGCTGTTCATAGAAGTAATAAAGCTCGCGGATCATGCTTGGATACTTTTCCACCCCTTCCCGCAGCCAGCGCTCTGCTTGCGCTTCGTCGCCCTGGGATTGATACGCTCGGGCGATGGCCCGGTAGACCGCCATTGTCTTGGCCCCGCCGGCCTCCAGAACCTTTGCCGCCTCGTCATGGCGGCCTTTGTCAATCTGCTCGCGAGCCTTGCTTGAACTTTTGTGCCAGGAGTTCTCATCCAACTTTTCAAGAGGCGGGGCGGTCAAGGGCTCGGCCAGCCCGTCCACGCTTTTCAACCGTTCTTCGAACAGGTTGAGTGCGTATTGATACAGTTCGATATCCAGCAGATTTTTCTCGGCGAAGCGCTTTTGCAGCCGGGAATCCGTCTCCGGCTCCTCTCCCGACGGACGTGATTTGTTGCGCACGCTGAAGCATGAAACGCGCAGGCCAAGATGGTGGGCGAGCAAGGCCACGCTTTCCCTGTACCGCTCCACCAGCCCGAAGAGGAAGTAGGTCTCGGCCAGGCGCCTCTTGGCCAGATCCAGATCTCCATCGCCCAAGTAGGCGGTCATCATGTTGCAGCCGTAATGATTCTCCAGATACTCCTCCGGAGATTTGGCCGGCGTGTAGTTCATCCGGGCGTAACGGTAGTCGGAGAGAAAGAGCCTGAACGGTTCGCGCAACGTAGTCACGTAGAAGACGTTTTTGGGGTGCGCGAAGATGCTGTGGATTCCCCAGGAGGCATGGCCCGATACGGCCAGATCCTCGCCCGTGCGCCGGGCAAAGCCACTTTTTTTTACCGCGAGCCATTCGTGGGGAAAATTGACGCGGCCATAGTGGCCGTTTCCAAAGATGCGGTCAAAGAGCGCGCTCATCGTGACCCCGCCGCACTTGGGCACATGGAAGAATATCACAAGGCGTTCGCTGACCTCCCGGCCGCCGCATGGTGAAAAGGGGTGTACTCTATGGCGGCCGATTGATGCCCCCGTCATATCCCCCCTCCGCTCTTCGAATCGTATTCCTCCAGGAAGATTTTCGCGTTGATGAAGGAGAACAAGAACTTGCTTTCACTGTTGGGTAAAAACTCCCGGTTGAGCAGCTCTTCCACAGGCTCCTTGCGCACATGCTCGTAGATGGGTCCGCCGTCCAGGAGCCACTGCCTAACCCCAGGGTCGTTGACCTCCAGGAACGAACGCACGGGCGCGTTGAAGCCGACCTTGCGCCGCTCATCTACGATGGCGTCAGGGGCGATGCCCCGCACAGCCTCCCTCAGCACCGCCTTGTTGTACCCGTCGCGGATCAGGTGCCGTTCGGGAACCGAACAGCAAAGCTCGAACAGCCCGCGGTCCAGAAACGGCGAACGGTTCTCGATGGAAAAGTACATGGCGTTGAGGTCGTCCTCGTGCAGGATGACCGGGACCACCTCGTGAAACAGCTCGTTGAGCATCCTGTTTCGCAACAGGCCGGGGTGGTAACGGCGCTCCGCAAAAGGCTCATGGAATCCGCTCTTGAGCCTTTTTTGGAATTCATCCGCATTCAGATACAGGTGGTCTCTTAACCGCGGATTGTCAACAAAGGCGTTGGGATCGCGCAACAAGGGGTTACGCACCAGGGGGCGGATGTGCTTGCGCCAGTTCTCCAAAGACTTTTCGAACAGCTCTGAGTCGTTACGCACCTCTGCCAGATACATCAGGTGGTGGTCGTAATATCCGGCGAGCAGTTCATCGGCGCCGACGCCGCTTACGCACACCTTGTAGCCGTGCAGAGCCACGGCCTGCATCAACAGCCAGTGGGCAAAGGAGGAGACGGTGAAGACCGGGGCGTCGTGGCCGCAGACCAGGCTCCGCAGCAGGGGAAGGAACTCCCTGGCCTGCACCGGAATCGCCGTATGCCTGATCCCCAGCTCGGCCACCGAGCGCTCGATCATGCCCTGCTCGTCGTACCTCTGGTCCGTGTTGACAATGGTGAATCCGTGGACGTCATGATTCAAGACCCTGGCGGCGATGGAGATGAGACTATTGGAGTCCACCCCTCCGCTCATGCAGAACGCCAGGGGGGCGTCAGAACGAAGCCTGAGGCGCACGCTCCTGATCAACGCCTCCCTGACCCCTTCCACGGCCTCGGGAAAATCCATGCCCTTGTCTACGTTGACCCCGGGCGTCCAATAGGGCCACTTCTTTTGGGACCCGTCAGGGGCGATTTCCATGATCGTGGCCGCAGGAAGCTCTTCCACGCCCAGGAAAAACTGCTCGCCGCTCTTGTAAAGAGCACGGTACCCATTGATCAGGTAGCGGAGCAGATGGCGGGTGTTGACCGGGAAGCCCTTGCCGCGCAAGGCGAACAGGAACTTGACCTCAGAGGCGAAATACAGGCCGCCCTCGCGGTCGCGGCACAGGTACAACGGCTTTTCCCCAAAGCGGTCCCGGCAGAGCAGAAGCCGTCCTTCCCGTTCATCATAGGCCGCAAAGGCCCACATGCCTTCACACGCGTCCAGCCCGTCCAGCCCCCAACGGGCCAGCAGCGCGCATAAAACCTCGGTGTCGCTGTCCGTGAAAAAACATTCGCCTTCGGATTTCAGGCGGGCCCTCAACTCCGGGTAGTTGTATAGCTCCCCGTTGTATGCCAGGCACAGGCCGTTGCGGAAAAAAGGCTGATCGGCGCGCGGGTCGATATCGATGATGGACAGGCGCGTGTGCAGCAGGTAGAGCCTGCGGTCACCCGGAGCGGAAGCCCGACACACCCCTTGAGCGTCAGGCCCGCGGCGGCGCATGAGCTGAAGACACGCTTCGACCCGTTCTTCGGGCAGCTCGCGAGGTCCAAAATAGCCTGCGATCCCGCACATGCTAACCGTCCTCCTCCTCATCCACAGCCTCGATCAAGCCTTTTTCGAGAAAGGCCTCGGCAGGCGTGATCAGCAACTTCATGGGCGTGCCGGTCCGCTCGGCAATGGCCAGAAGGTCGGCGCGCCCGTCGGCGAATCCCATGAGATGGTAGTATGCGTCGGCCGCCGGGGTCATGAGGCTGCCGTCGCCCGCGCCCTCGTGATAGGGGTAGACCCCGTGACGGCTCAAGAACGGTAATGTCTCGTATTTGGGCCGGTACACACGGTTCGCCTCCAGAACCATGACCGCGCGCCAGTAGGTTTGCAGCGTCTCCAGCAGGGCCTCGTCCGTAACGAAGTCCAGGTTGTCGGCGGATGAGTGGTATTCGGGGAACTCCCCGTACGGCGTGCGCATCAGCGAACCCATAGGGAGCCTGAATCCGGGCGCGCTCAGGTATGCCTCGTCGCTGGCCCGGTGGAACCCGAACTCTCTGGTAGAGTAAGGCTGCCCCGAGTGGGCCAGAACGTGCAGCATGGCACGGTCGAAGATGGAGTTCCCGGCGATACTCTTTTTGTAGGTCAGCAGTCCGGGATCTCCGCAACACGTAACCACGTAGCCTCCCAAGGTGCGCTTGATCCGCTCGGGATACCGCCACAGATAGGTTATGGCCCCGATACCTTCGGGCCACAAGGCCAGGCGGTAGGTGTAGCGCCGCTGCGGCAGGCGGGAGAGCAGGCGGAAAAGCTCCACGAGCACGACCACGCCGGACAGGCTGTCGTTGGCACCCAGCGGATGGCAGATGTAGCCCGTGAACAAGATTTCCCGGTCGCTTTCTCCTGGCAACTTTATCTGGCCGATGCGCAGGAAGTCGTCATACAACTCGGTGTCGATACAGACCTTGTACGGTCCCTGGGGCAGGGCCTCGACCTGCCTGGCCGAGGCGGACAGGCCCCAATCGTCACGGTAATACGTGAACCGGAACGGCACCGCATCAGGCAGCTCAGGATGGGTGGCGATTTTGGCCTTGAGCTCATCCCTGGCCAGCACCCCCTCGAAGGGGCGGCTGTAGTTCCATACGTGGTAATGGCAGTCAACGTAATCAATGATCCGCGTCCCGTCCGGAGCTTCGACCCAGGCCTGGTTGACCTTGAAGGCCTTGGGCACGATCCAGTCGAAACATTCGGTTCCGCTGGGCACTTCTTCCACCTCCAGGTCCAGGCGGCGGGAGATGATCTCCAGGGTGCGCTCAGCCCCAGGGCCCACCAGAGCCCGGTGGACGGGAAACAGTTCGGTCAAAAGCTCCCGCATGGCCGAAGCGCTTTCGGCCTTCGGCACGGCTTCCTCGACAGACGCTTTCAAGGACATGCGCGCTCCTTAACCTCTGGGTGCAGAAAATGTTTGTCGCCAGCGTATCGGGTCAGGAAAAAATCCAAGGCGTCTGCAGCGTCAATGCATACGATCACCCCCCTGCCCACCCTGGCCTTGCGCACAAGCCCCTGCTCCTCGGCCAGGGCCGCGAATAGATCGTAGTCCGCATAGGGATGGTCCGGCGACTGGCAGAAAAAATCGACCGTGGACTCCCATGTTCGCCCGCCCTGGATGATGGTTCCGGTGAACAGTTTGTGCATCCGGTAGTGCGCGTCGGCCTTGCACTCGGCGTAATGCAAAAAGGTGTTGAACCCGGCGTTGAGGTTGAGGTTGCAGATGCGTCCGCCCGCGGCGTGCAGGCGGTCCCAAAAGCTGTTTTCGCCAAAGCACTCTTTTGGCGCGTCATTCGTCATGCGGACGGCCCGTCCGCCCACGGCGGCCACGGAAAAGATGGGGTCAAGAGACCGCTTGGCGTCGGCCCTCCGCCTCAGCCACTCCGTGAAGGCCCCGGATGTGGAAGGCGTATGTTCAGGCAGAAAAGGCTCGCCCTTGCAAAAGGAATAGGTGAAGGTGGGCACGGCCAAAGTCCCCTCGTCGCCGAGGACGTCGAAGAAGGCCCGAAAGATGACTTCACAGACCGTATCCCTGTCTCGGCCTTCCTCAGGGTAGCCGAAAAAGCCAATACTGCTGTGAGAAAAGACCACGTCGCCCTTTTGCAGCCCGACTTTCGCCAGCGCTTCGGCGAACTCGGTCCGGTTGTAATGCGCGGTCATGGCTTAATCCTTTTCGCCGTCCCTGATATGTTGGACGATCGCAATCAGGCCACCCAGCGTGGCAAAACGCCGGTCCAAGAAGTGCTCTTCCGTGAAACGCACACCGAGTCCGGCTTCGATTTCCTGGACCAAAAGCACCACGCCCAGGGAATCGAGCAGGCCCGCCTGGAAATAGTCCAGGTCATCGGTGAACTCTACATCCAGCCTTTTTCTCTCAGCTTTTTTTTTGAACCAGTTATATACGAACCGCCTGACGTCGTTCATGCTTCCTCTGTTTCCTTGTTGTCCTCAACCACGGCCACGCACCGGACCGGAGAACCGTCGGCGCCTCTGATTTTCAACGGCAGGCCCACGAGTTCGAACCGGTCGGCGCGGATTTCATCCAGATTGCACAAATACTCCAACAAGGCCACGCCTCCGCCCAACAGGATCTTATGGACCGGCGTGTTGGTGTTATGCGGGGCGTCCGGTTGTGGACAATCCATGCCCAGCAGCACTACCTTTTCCTCCACCAGCCATCGCGCGGCGTCTTCGGAGAGATACGGGTGGTCGGTGAAATAGCTCTGGTCTCCCAGCCGCTGGTCCCAGCCGTAGCGCAGGATAAGCCGTTTGGGCGGCCGTCCGCCGAGCCGCTGTTGCAGTTCCTCGGCGCCGATCTCGTGGCGCGGCGGAATGTCGCGCAGATCCGCCATCCCTGCCGGTCCCATGAATCTGGACAGCGGAACCGCATCAATGGACGCGCCACTCGGCAGCATGTGCAACGGCGCGTCCACGTGCGTTCCCATGTGCGATCCGAGCACGATTTGACGGACCTCGCGGCCGTCCTTTTCATGCGTGGCCATCAAGGTCACGGACATGCCGGGATGATAGGGGGTCGGGTAGCTGGGCATACCCGGATGCAGAGCCAGCGTCAGGTCTACGATGCGCCTCCGGCGCCGGAACATGTGCATGTCCTTATCCCTGGCTTGCTCTTTCTCCGGGTCTTTCAGCCCGAGCTTTCGCTTGAGAATGGCCCGGAGCTTTTCTTTTTGGATTTTTCCGCTGACGCTGCGCGGCATCCGGTCGATCTCGAAGAATTGCTGGGGCTGCTGGTAGAAACTCAGCTTGGCGGCGCAGCGTTCACGCAGGACCGGCTCCACATCCCCCAGACCCAGCCCGGGCTCCAAGCAGACCAGGGCCACGATCTCTTCGCCGTAAACCTCGTGAGGTATGCCGACAACGGCGCATTCCTTGACCTCAGGGAGCTCCAGTAACACATCCTCCACCGCGGCCGGACTGATGTTGACGCCGCCGCGAATAATGACGTCCTTTTTTCTGCCGGTGATGAACAGGTTGCCGTGTTCGTCCCTGTATCCCACGTCCCCGGTGGGAAAGGGCCGTGTGATGGGTTGGAGGGCAAACTCCCGCGCGGCGGCGTCCACGTAGCCCGACATGAGGTGAGGGCTGTCT
>WFOD01000089.1 GCA_015488275.1 Deltaproteobacteria bacterium | reverse complement strand
CAGCTGTGGACAGCCGGCTCTTGCGCGCCCTGGTCAAGGCCGCCTTTGGCCAGCGGCGCAAAACCCTGGCCAACGCTCTCTCCCCCCTGATCAAGGACCGCGCCCGCCTGGCGCGCCTGCTTGCCGCCGCCAAGATCGATGGCAAGCGCCGGCCGGACCACATCACGCCAGAGGAATACTTCTCCTTGGCCGCCCAACTCGCCCAGAACGGCGGCGTGACGCCAGTCCACGCCCATCTCTCGTGACAGGAGGAGAACGTCATGCAGAACTTCGTGTTCCACAACCCGACGAAAATCATCTTTGGCCGCGACACCATCGGCAGGATAGGACCAGAGACCAAGGCCGGCGGTTGCCGCCGGGTGCTGCTGGTGTACGGTTGCGGCAGCATCAAGCGTAACGGCGTCTACGATGCGGTCGCCGCATCGTTGGCCGAAAGCGGCGTCGCAGCGGTGGAGCATCCTGGCGTGCGCTCCAATCCCGTGCTGTCACATGTGCGGGCCGGTATCGCTTTAGCCAAAGAGGAACAGGTGGACGGCGTGGTGGCCGTGGGCGGCGGCAGCGTTCTGGACAGCGCCAAGGCGATCTGCGCCGGCGCCCTGGTGGAGCACGACGTATGGCAGTTTTTCAAGGGCAAGAAGCCGATCCGCAAAGCACTGCCCCTTTTCACCGTACTCACCCTCGCCGCCTCGGGCTCGGAGATGAACGGCGGCATGGTGGTGACCAACGAGGAGACCCGCCAGAAGTTCGGCACGGCCAACACCTTGCTCCATCCCCGGGTGTCGATCCTCGATCCCACGGCTACCTGCAGCGTGCCGGCCGACTATACGGCCTATGGCGCTGTGGACGCCATTGTCCACATCCTCGAATTCTACTGCACTACAGCGTCCGCCGAGCCAACGGCGATCCAGGACCGGATCAGCGAAGGGCTGATCGAATCGATCATGGCGGCCTGCGACCGGGTGTTGGCCGATCTGCAGGACTATCAGGGCAGGGCCGACCTGATGTGGGGCGCCACCTTGGCGCTCAACGGCCTCACCGCCGCCGGTCGCGGTCCGGTGGGGCTGCCCATGCACATGATCGAGCACTCGCTCTCCGCCCTGTACGACGTGCCGCACGGCGCCGGCCTGGCCGTGGTGGCGCCGGCCTGGATGGCTCATCGGGCAGAACGCGATCCCGTCCGCATCGCCCAACTTGGCCGCCGGCTCTTTGGCCTCAACAACGTTGCCGACGACCGGCAAGCGGCCTTGGAAGCCATTGCCCGGCTCAAGGCCTGGTTCGCCGCCAGCGGCTGTCCGGTCACCCTTCATGAACTCGGCGTGCCAGAGGACGACATCTCCCAAATCGCGGCCAACGCCCTGGGGCTGGCCAAGATATGGCGGCTACGGGAGTACGACGAGGCAGAGATCTCCGCCATCCTCCAACGCTGCCGGTGAGCCAGCATGTCTCCCACCCGCATCGCCATCGTGCAGCAACACGGCAAGGGCTGCCAGAAGACCGAGGGCATTGCCCGCTACGGCCGCGATATCGAAATCGTGCTCAACTGGAACGTGAACGACGCCCTTCCCGAACTGATCGACGAGCCGGAGGAGTATCTCCCCGATCACATTGACGCCGACCTGGTGCTGGCCTTTGTCGTTCATCCCGACCTGCTCGACCGCCTGGCCGCCCTCTGCGAGCAACTCGGCATTCCCCTCATCGCGTCGGGACGCAAGTGCGCCCGCGCCATTACCCCGCCAACCTGCTGCGGCCTCGGCCGCCTGCCAGGACTCGGCGCCTATGGCAAACGGTTCGGCCTGCCAGAGCTGCGCGTCGAGATGAACGCCGGCAGGATCGCCGCCGTTGAAGTGCTCCGGGGCGCCTCATGCGGCGCCACCTGGGAGGCGGCCGAAGCCATCGTTGGCCTTGAGGAAAAGAACGCCGCCGCCACCTTTGCCCGGGAGGTCCAGTACCGGTGCTCCATCGACCCGAGCGCCTTTGATCCGGTATCGGGCAAGAGCCTGCTCCACTACGCCGGCGAGGTCCATACCAAGGCCCTGCGCCGCGCCATCGGCCGCGCCAACCCCGCCGGCCGAAGGTAACGACCAGTCACCGGGACTCAGGCGGAAATGCTCGGCAAGGTCTTGTCCCGCCCCCCCAGCTCCCCTCTCACTCCCGGCCGCGCCACACGGCCGCGCCCAGGGAGCGGAGCTTTTCCTCCAGGTTTTCGTATCCCCGCTCCAGGTGATAGATACGGGAGATCTCCGTCACCCCCTCGGCGGCCAGACCGGCAATAACCAGCGAGGCGCTGGCCCGCAGGTCCGTGGCCATCACCCGGGCGCCGGCATAGCGTCCCGTGCCGCGCACCACGGCGCTCCGGCCGTCAATGGAGATATCGGCCCCCAAGCGGCGCAACTCGGCCACGTGCAT
>WFOD01000088.1 GCA_015488275.1 Deltaproteobacteria bacterium | reverse complement strand
GTGCGGAGGTCGAGCAGGTGGCGGATGCCAGAGGGGGATTTTTCGTCAATGGCCCGCAGTTCGTCGGCCATCTCGCGGTACCCCTTGCGGCCCAGGGCCACGGCCCGCAGGATCTTTCCTGTCTTGGGATTGCGGGGCGGATCGCGGTGGATTTTGACCTCTTCTTCTGGGGCGGCGGCCTTGGCTAACCGTTGGCGGGCGAACGCCTCTAGATCGGCGAGGGAAAGGCCGCGTTGTGCGTGACGGCAGAAATTGGGCACCCGGAGAATGGCCGCCAGGTCGTCGGCCAGGCCAATGGTGGCGAAGATGCGGCCATAACCGCAGAGCTCGTGAATGCCCATCGTGCTCATCACCTTTTCGATGCCCTTTTTGAGCACTGCCAGGTTGTTGCGCAGCACCGTGGCCACTGGCCGGTGTTCCGTGGCGTGGGCCGCGGCGACCCGCCAGAGGAGATACGGGGCAAGGGCGTCGGCGCCGAGGCCCAGCAGGAACATGATGTCGTGCAGGTTGCGGATCGCGCCGCTACGGACAACGATACCAGCCTCGCGCCGCAGGCCGGCGGCGATCAGTTCTTCGTTGAGGCGGGCCACGGCCAGGGCTGGATCGATATAGCAGCGGTTGGCGGCAAAGCTCTGACGGTCGTCGAGCACCAGGAGCACGGCGCTGGAGCGCACCATATCGAGGGCCGTGGCGCAGAGCTCGTCGAGGGCGGCGGCCAGGCCGCGGTCCGGGTCAAAGGTGGCGTCGAGAAAGGCCACCGTGCCGGCGTCCCGGTTGCCGGCGGTGAAGAAGGCCATGACATCTTCGTAGATGGCCGTGCCGAAGTCCCCGGCCAAGGCGCGGAGCTCGTCCGCCCCGATGAGGTCGGCGAGGGACTGGCGGTCGAGCAGGAGCGGCAGGTCGAGCTGCAGGGCCAGGGGGGCGCGTGGCTTGCTGCCCGAAAGATCCGGCCGGGAGCCGATAATGGTCGCGGTGGAGAAGTGTTCGGCCTCCCGTTCCCGGTCGATGGCCGGATTGGTGACCACGGCCACGTTTTCCTTGCCGTAATCGGCGATATTGGGAAGCGCCTCGGGGATAAAGGCGGCCAGCGGTCCGGTATGGCCCATTGAGCCGATTACCTCCCGTCCTCCTTGTGACACCTTTTTCCGGATGGTCAGGTCGTAATGGGTCCAGCCAAAGGCGGCCAAGAGATTGGTTGGCGGAGGCGAGAAGGGCTCGGCCGGCGGCAGGTCAAAGCGGGGCGCGTCGGCGGGCAGACCCCGGTGAAAGGCGTCCAGGTATTTGAGGGTCCGGTGGCGGGTGGCCATCCGTTTCCAGAGCCGCTCCTGGAATTCGCTGTAGGTGATCGCCTCGGCCGGCACGCCTTGCCCGCCGAAAATGGCGACCTTTTCTCCAGGCGCCAGGGGGCGGGGGTCGCGCATGGTGCGCTCGAGGGGCACCACCCCCTTTTCCGAGCTGAGAAAAAAGTTGTAGTCTGATTCGCCAAACCACAGGGGCCGCAGGCCAAGGGCGTCCACGCTGCCGAGGCAGACGTTGCCGTAACGGGCGACCACGGCGGCCGGTCCCTGGGCCGAGGAGGCGAAGAACCAGCGGTAAAAGGCGTAGAGATCGCGCAGATGCTCAGGATAATGTTCGGTCTCGGAATGGATGGCGGGAAAGACCATCTCCAGGGCCTCCATCGGATCGAGGCCGTAACGGTGGATGAGCCCGTCAATGATCCGGTTGAGATCTTGGGAGTCGCTGCCGCCAGGCACGGGATCGATGCCGAGCGCCCTGCCGGTGGTGCGCAGGCGTTCGATGGTGTTGATCTCGCCGTTGTGGCCCAAGAGGGAGAAGGGCTGGGAGCGCTCGACCAGGGGCAAGGTGTTGGTGGAATAGCGGCCGTGCCCCAGGGCGAACACCGAACGGGCGTTTTCGTCGCGCAGCTCTGGATAGACCAGGGGCAAAAGTTCTGGCGCGCCTTGCAGCTTGTACACCGCGGAGTCAAGGCTCAGGGAGGCGATATGGATATCGGGCAGCGCCTTTTCAATCGCCATTTGGAGCTGGAACAGGCCCGCCGCCCTGGCGGCGCGGTCCTCTCCTTCGATCAGGCCGGCGATCTGCCAGAAAAGCGGCGCCTCTTGCCGGGCGCGTGGCCCCAGGTCTTCGTCCCGGGTCTGGCCCGCCTGCTGAAAGACCAGCTCGCAGGCATGGCCGGCCGCCAGGTCGGCGATCTTTTTTGTAATCTGGGTGGTGTGCTGTCGGATGCGGCCAGGGATGAGAAAGTGACCGACGAAAAAGCGGGTGGAGTCGGCCAGATGAGGGGTGAGCCCGCGGTTGGCCAACTTTTTCGCCCAGATCTGGCGGGGAATGTCGATGCTCAGGCCGCAACCGTCTCCTTCGCCGTTGATGTCACCGGAGCGGTGGCCCATTTTTTTGAGGGCGGAGATGGCCTTGACGATGATGCCGTGGGTGGAGTGGCCGCGCTTGTCCACCAGGGCGATAATGGCGCAAGCGTCACGTTCTGAGAAGCGATATGAATGGGGCATGATGCTCTTCCTCAAAAAATAAAGTGGCTGGACCGGTCCAGGAGGGGGCCGGTCGGGCCAGCACAAAAGCGGATGAAAAGGGAGCTGAAAAAACGCCGGATAGTAGCATGAAGCAAGGGGAGTTGGCAACCCTGATCCCGCCTATCCGGTTACAGGGACCCCATCTGCG
>WFOD01000087.1 GCA_015488275.1 Deltaproteobacteria bacterium | reverse complement strand
CCTATGAAGTGGTGGCCCAACTCTCCGCCGCTGGCCTGGGCCAGACGACGTGTGTCGGTATTGGCGGTGATCCCGTGGCGGGCACCGGCTTTGTCGATTGCCTGCGGGCCTTTGCCGCTGATCCGGCCACCGAGGCGGTGGTGCTGATCGGCGAGATTGGCGGTCTGGCCGAAGAGGAGGCGGCCGCCTTCATCGAAAGGGAGATGGGCGACAAACCGGTGGCCGCCTTTATCGCCGGCCGCAGCGCCCCGCCCGGCCGCCGTATGGGGCATGCGGGCGCGATCATTGACGGACGCGCCGGCACAGCGGCGGCGAAGATCGAGCGCTTGCGGGCGGCTGGCGCGTATGTTTGCGAAGACCTGACAGCGTTTGGCCGTTTCTGCGCCGATCTTTTTTGCCGCTAGAACGGCAAAAAGCCCCTTGCGGCCTTGACAACATGGCAGGATATGATAAAAAATGCTGTTTCCATTGGGCGTTTTTCCGGGGCTTGGCAGGGTCACGGCCCGCCATCCTGGCGTAAGGCGTAAAAGGAGTGCCCACAAGCGGGGAACGCTGGGCCGGCGCCCCAGGCCGGGCCAGTTTCATGTAACGACTGGAGGACATTATGTACGCAATAATCCGGACTGGCGGGAAGCAGTACCAGGTCGCGCCGGGCGAACGGCTGCGGGTGGAAAAGCTTGAAGGCCAGGTTGGCGATACCGTGGAGATCGGCGACGTCCTCATGGTGGTGGACGGCGAACAGATCAAGATCGGCCGGCCAGTGGTCGAGGGCGCCAAGGTCACGGCCCGCATCGTCGAGCAAGGTAGGGCCAAGAAAATCATCGTTTTCAAAAAAAAGCGGCGCAAGGGCTACCGGCGCAAACAAGGGCACCGGCAGTACTATACCGCTCTGGAGATCCAAGAGATCTCTGCCTAGCAGCCGTTGTAAACTGGGCCTGCCCCTGGTTGCCAGAGGGGAGAGGGGACGGGCCTTGGGAAAGCGTTGATAACCGCAGCGCCGCGGTACCGCCCCCTTTCGCACGAAGATGGGGCGGGGCGGCGCCAGGAGTGAGGACAGAAGTCATGGCACACAAAAAGGCGGGCGGCAGCTCGAAAAATGGTCGCGACAGTAATGCCCAGCGCCGGGGCGTCAAGCGCTTCGGCGGTCAGATGGTGCGAGCGGGCAATATCCTTGTGCGGCAGCTCGGCACCAAGATCCATCCTGGCAAGAACGTTGGTCTGGGGAGGGACTACACCCTGTTCGCCAAGATCGACGGTATTGTCGCCTACGAGAAGTTTGGCCGGAACAAGAAGCGGGTAAGCGTTTATCCCGTTGAAGGCTAGCCCCTTTCCTCTGTGCCCCGCGGGCAGGCGGCGCAGGGAGGCGCCAGGCGCGGCGGGCGGCGGCCGGGCAGGAGGCGGCTGTGGCATTCGTCGATGAGGCCAGATTCTTTGTCAAGGCCGGCGACGGCGGCAACGGCTGCGTCAGCTTCCGGCGCGAAAAGTTCGTGCCCAAGGGCGGCCCGGACGGCGGTGATGGCGGCGACGGCGGCTCGGTGTACATCCGCGCCTCGCGCCGCCTTTTTTCGTTGATCGACTTCAAGTACCGTTCTCATTTTCTCGCCACCAGGGGGGAGCACGGCCGGGGCAAAAAGCAGCACGGGGCCCGTGGCAAGGACTGCGTGGTGCTGGTGCCCCCTGGATCCGTGATTCGGGACGACGCCACCGGCAAGGTATTGGCCGAGCTTCTGGCCGACGGCGACACCGCGCTCGTGGCCCGCGGCGGCCGCGGCGGTAAGGGCAATGTCCACTTCGCCTCGGCCACCAACCGGACGCCGCGCAAGGCCACCCGCGGTCGGCCGGGAGAGGAGCGCTGGCTGCGGATCGAACTGAAGCTCATCGCCGACGTCGGCCTGCTCGGTCTGCCCAACGCTGGCAAATCCACCCTGCTTTCCCGCCTCTCCAAGGCCAATCCCAAGGTGGCGCCTTATCCTTTCACCACGCTGGAACCACAACTCGGGGTGCTCGACTGCGGTTTTCGCCAGTGTATCGTCGCCGATATCCCCGGCCTGATCGAAGGGGCGCACCAGGGAGCTGGCCTGGGCCACCGCTTTTTGCGCCATGTGGAGCGCACCCGCGTCCTGCTGCACCTGGTGGACGGTTCCGGGCTGGAGGGCGATCCTGTGGCCCAGTACCGGGTGTTGGACGAGGAGTTGCGGCTCTACAAGGACGGACTGGCGGACCGGCACCGGCTGGTTCTTCTCAACAAGATCGATCTGCTCGCCCCAGACGAGGTCGAGCGCCTGACACGCGCCCTGCAGGAGGCGAGCGGCCTGGAGGTGCTGCCCATCTCCGCGCTCGAGCGGCGAGGGCTGGACCCGTTGAAGGAGCGGCTGGCCGGTTTGCTGGAAGAGAGCGAGGAAAAGCGAGAGGAAGACACCGCTGCCGCGTCGCCTGACATGGAGAGGATGGGAGGCGATGGCGCCGAACGTTGAGACAGAACTCGCCTTGCGCCGGCCGTTTCTTGATCAGGCCAGGCGGGTGGTGGTCAAGGTGGGCAGCGCGGTGGTCACCGACGAGCGGGGGCTCGATCTTGAAACCATCGAGGCCTTGGCCGCAGATATTGCCTGGCTGTGCGACACCGGCCGGGAGGTCCTCTTAGTCAGCTCGGGGGCCGTGGCCGCCGGCCGCCGCCGGCTCGGTCTCTCCGCCGGCCGGGCCCTCGCCCTGCGGGAGAAACAGGCCCTGGCCGCCGTGGGGCAGGGGCGACTCATGCAGGCCTATGAGACGGTGTTCGGCCGCTATCGCCGCCATATCGCCCAGATCTTGCTCACCCACGACGACCTTGCCCACCGCGGCCGGTATCTCAACATCCGCAACACCCTTTTCACCTTGCTCCATTGGGGCATCCTGCCAGTGGTCAACGAAAACGACACCGTTTCGGTGGACGAGCTCCGCTTTGGCGACAACGATACAATGGCCGCCATGCTCACCTCGCTGGCCGAGGCCGAGCTTTGCGTCTGTTTGACCGATGTGGACGGTTTGTTCACCGCTGACCCCAGTATGGATCCGGCCGCCGAACCTGTGCTCACCGTGCGCAAGGTGGATGCGGCCATCGAGGGCATGGCCGGCCACGTGGTGGGCAAGCTCGGCACCGGTGGGATGCAGAGCAAGATCCGGGCGGCCAAGGCCGTCTGCCGCCGGGGTGGCGCGTTCCTCATTGGGCCGGGACGGCGGCCTGGCACCCTGCGCCGGCTCTTTGCCGGCGAGCCGGTGGGGACCTTTTTCTTGCCCAGGCGGCAGCGCCTGCCCTCCCGCAAGCACTGGATCGCTTATACCCTGCGGCCCAAAGGCCGGTTGGTGCTCGATGGCGGCGCTTGCCGCGCCCTGACCGAACGGCACACCAGCCTCTTGCCGGCCGGTATCGTGGCGGTGGAAGGCAATTTCCGGGTAGGGGCGCCGGTGCGGTGTGAGGACCGTGAGGGACGGCCGGTGGCCGTGGGGTTGGTGAACTACAGCGCGGAAGAGATCAGCAGGATCAAAGGCCGCCAGACGAACGAGATCGCGGATATCCTCGGCCATAAGGACGCCGACGAGGTGATCCACCGGGACAACCTTGTGGTGCTCGCCGAAGCGTGACAGCCCGTTGAAAAACGGGTTGGGTGCGGCACAGGGATGACTTTTTCGCCGGACTGGTAACCAGAAAAGGAGAAGACGATGTCGAGCAACGTGCAACAGCTTGTGGAGGAGATGGCGGTCCGCGCCCGCGCGGCCAGCCGGGGCATGGCGGCCATGTCCACCGGCCAGAAGAACCGGGTGCTCTTGCGCATGGCCGCCATGCTCACAGAACGCAAAAGCGAGATCCAGCAGGAAAACGCCAAGGACCTGGAGGCGGCGCGGGCCAAAGGCTTGTCCGCGGCAATGATCGACCGCCTCACCCTGTCGGACAAGGTGATCGCCGGCATGGTTGCCGGTCTTGAAGAAGTGGCGGCCCTGCCCGATCCTGTGGGCGAGATTTCCCGCATGGTCCAGCGGCCGAGCGGCATCGTGGTGGGCCGGATGCGGGTGCCCCTGGGCGTGGTGGCCATGATCTACGAGTCGCGGCCCAACGTGACGGTGGATGCGGCCGCCTTGTGCCTCAAGGCAGGCAACGCCGTGCTCCTCCGTGGCGGTTCAGAGGCGATCCATTCCAACCTCGCCCTGGCCGCCGTCTTGCGGCGGGCGCTCGAGGCCGAGGGCGGCGATCCCGACGCCGTTGGGGTGGTCTCGGTTACCGACCGGCAGGCGGTCACCGTCTTGTTGCAGCAGGAAGAACACATCGATCTGGTGATCCCGCGCGGCGGGGAAGGGCTCATCCGGTTCGTGGCCGAACACTCCCGTATTCCGGTGCTCAAACACTACAAGGGGGTGTGCCATATCTTTGTGGACGCCAGCGCGGATCTCGACATGGCCGAACGCATCGTGCTCAACGCCAAAACCCAACGCCCTGGGGTGTGCAACGCCCTTGAGTGTTTGCTCGTGCACCGTCAGGTGGCGTCGGCCTTTGTGCCCCGGGTGGTCGCCGCCTTGCGCCGGGCCGGGGTTGAGGTGCGCGGTTGCGCGGAAACGCTTTCCCTGGCCACCGAGGCGGTGGCGGCCAGCGACAGCGATTGGGGATGCGAGTTCCTCGATCTTGTCCTCGCCGTGCGGGTGGTGGCCGATCTTGATGCGGCGATGGAGCATATCGCCCGCTACGGGTCGCAGCACACCGAGTCGATCATCACCAACGACCACGCCAACGCCATGCGCTTCTTGCGCCAGGTGGACGCCTCGTCGGTGATGATCAACGCCTCCACCAGGTTCAGCGACGGCGGCCAGTACGGATTGGGGGCCGAGATCGGTATCAGCACCACCAAGCTGCACGCCTATGGGCCGATGGGGCTGGAGGAGTTGACCACCCGCAAGTTCGTGGTCTTTGGCGAAGGGCAGGTTCGCAGTTGAAGCGATGCGATGCCTGTTCTCCAAGACCGCCGGCGTGGGAGGCAAAAGGGCGTGACGCGGCGGACGCCGGTGCGGATCGGGGTGCTGGGGGGGGCCTTCGACCCTGTACATTACGGTCATCTGGCTGCGGCTGCGGCGGCCAGAACCGCGTGCGGCCTGGAGCGGGTGTTGTTCCTTCCCGCCCGGCAGCCGCCCCACAAGCAGTGCCAGGCCGGTGAAGGCCACCGGCTCGCCATGCTGCGGTTGGCCCTGGCCGATGAACCGGGATGCGAGGTGTCGGAGTTCGAGCTGCGTCGGCCCGGGCCCTCCTATACCGTGGATACCCTGGCCGGTCTGGCGCGCGAGTTCGGGCCGGGATACGAGATCTTCTTTCTCCTTGGCGGCGACGCCTTTGCCGAGGTAGACTCCTGGAAAGAACCGCACCGCCTGCTCGACCATGCGCATCTTGTGGTCTTGGCGCGCTCGCCCTATCTTGACGTGGACGAGGAGCCGCCGGCCTTCCTGCGCCGTTTACGCCGGATGGGGCAGGGATGTTGGCAGGACCCTGTCTCGGAGCGCACGGTCACCTTTGTGGCGATGACGCCAGTGGCCTGTTCTTCCACCGAGATCCGCCAGCGGCTGGCGGCGGGCGAGGATGTGCGCGCCCTGTTGCCCGCTG
>WFOD01000086.1 GCA_015488275.1 Deltaproteobacteria bacterium | reverse complement strand
TTGCCCCACCGCTCGAGCAGGCGAACAAACCCAGGGGTGATGGGGGCAAAGATCGCCACGCCCAAAAAGTTGAACAGCGTGTGGAACAAGGCCAGGCGGGTGATGGCCGAGCCGTTGCCGTCGATGAACACGGCCAGTTTGCCGATCAGGGCGAGGAGTGGGTGAAGGAGCGCAAGGGCGATGACGCCGGTGCCGATATTGAACCCCACATGGGCCATTGCCAGCCGCCGGGCGCTCACCGTGGCGCCGATCACCGCCAGGGCGGCGGTGGTGGTGGTGCCCACATTGGCGCCCACGATCAGGGCCGCGCCGTCTTCGTAGCCAACCACGCCGGTGGCCACAGCGGTAAGCACCAAGGCGATGGCGGCCGACGACGACTGCATACAGGTGGTGAGCAAGAATCCCAGGAGCACGAACAACACCACGGACCAGCCGCCATAGGAGGCCAAGGCTGCAAAATCAACGTGCGCGGCCACGCCGGCGAAGTTCTGCTTCAACACGTCGATCCCAAGGAAGAAGACGCCAAACCCGGCCAACACCTCGCCAAGCGCCCCTTGCCGGCTCTCCGGCCGCATGGCCCGCAAGAGCATCCCTCCACCGACGAACGGCATGGAAAGCGCCTTGAGGTTGAATTTGAACCCCACGAGTGACACCAACCAGCCGGTCATGGTGGTGCCGATATTGGCGCCGTAAACAACAGAAACCGCATGGGCCAGATCCATGAGTCCGGCGTTGACAAAACCGATGGTCGCCACGGTCACCGCACTAGAGGACTGCACCAGGGCGGTAATGCCGCAACCGGCCAAGATGCCCCGCAGGCGCGTGCGGGTGGACTCGGCGAGAATGGTCTTGAGCGACCGGCCCGCCGCGTATTTGAGGCCATCGGTCATGAGGCCCATGCCGAGGAGAAAAAGACCTATTCCGCCAGCCAGGCTGCCGGCAAGGGCAAATCCGTTCATCGCAAACGTCCCAGGTAGTTGAAAGTGCTGTCCCTCTGCCGCCGGCCGCTCCGGCCACGCCGCCGGCCATCGGCACGGCCGGCAGGACGGCAAAGGAGATCATCGACCACAAAGGCCAGACCCAGCCGGGCAAGCTCGTCAACCAGGCCGGTAAGATCGAGCGGCCGGTCAGCGGCGATCACCACCGACCGGCCGAAGCGTTTGACCATCGCCAGCTCCTCATGTTTGGGACTGAAGACCCGCTGGGCCGGCAGCCGGTCCACCGCCAGGCGGCTGACGGCAAGGGGCACGAAGCCGCGCACCGTCATACCCAACGAAAGCTCCGGGCAGCGGCGGACAAGGGCGGCAAGATTCTGGCGGTCGGTCTCCACGGCCACCTCAATATGGCGCACGCCCTGCTCGGCAAGGAACCTGGCCGCCTCGCTGTTGAGGACGTTGAGCGTGGCGGCGGACCAGAACTCGAGCGGACCAACACCGGCAAACAGCTCCAGATGGCCAAGCTGGCCGATTTGCCAGCGCCGCCAGCCACGTCCCGTCAAGCGGCGACAGATGTCGTGATACCAGGGGATGTCCGCCTCGTCGATCACTGGCGGCAGGGCGAGCACCAGCCCCTGTGGCGGCCGAGAGGGCAGCCGGGAGAACGAACGCCGGTCGAGCAACACGATCCGCCCGCCTTTGCCGGCCGGCCGGCCCCCTATCTCGCTCCGCACATACCAGCGCAGCCGCTGGCCGGCGGGGCGGCTTTTGTTGTCGCCAGGCGGCATCGGCCCGTCTCCGGCCCGCGGGGAAACAGGCAAGGCGGCGAGCCGGCGGGCGAGCGGGCGGAAGTGCGCCACATCAAGGGAGGAGCACCGGCGGCGATCTTCGGCCTCAGCCACCTTGTACAGCTCGTCTCCCGCCTCGGCGGCGATCGTCAGCCAGACCACTGTGCCCGGCCGCGCGCCGCGCACCCGCCGGCCAGCCGTTTCCAAATGGCGAACAGTAAACGCCTGCCGGTCGCCGCTCGCCTGCCGGTGCAGGCGCAGCCGGTCGCCAAGGCGCACGGGCTGGCGCAAGCGGACAGCGCACCTTCCGCCGTCCGCCCGCTGCACCCGGCCGACAAAAAGGCCGGTATTGCCTGAACGTTTGACCAAAAGCGCCTCTTTTGGCTGGGGAGAAAAAAAGAAACCCGAGGCGGTGGCCCGGCCGCCAGCGCGAGCAAGCAACGCCGCCGCCTCGCGGCGGGCGCTCCCATCCCCCGGATGATCGAGAAGCAGGCGATAGGCGGCCACCACCCGCTCCACGTACGCCGCAGGCCGCATCCTGCCCTCGATCTTCAAGGAGCGCACCCCGCAACGCCACAACTGCTCCACCGCGTCCGCGCCATCAAGATCGCGCATGGAAAGGGCGTACCCCCGTTGGCCGCCGCGCCAGCGGTACTGGCGCCGGCACGGTTGCACGCATTCGCCGCGCAGGCCGCTCCTGCCGCCGTAAAAGGAACTGAGCAGACAAAACCCTGAATAGGAAAAACACATGGCACCGTGAACAAAGACCTCCAGCTCCACATCGGCCTGCTCGGCGATGCGGCCGATCTCTTCCAGGGTCAGTTCCCGCGCCAGGACCACACGCGAGAAACCAAGCGCCGCCAATCGCCGCACGCCCAAGGAGTTGTGGGTTCCCATCAAGGTCGAGGCATGGAGCGGCAGGTTGGGGAAATGGCGCCGGGCAAGCCTGACGAGGCCAAGATCCTGGACGATCACCCCGTCCACGTCCAGTTCGCGCCAGGCGGCCAGCAAGCGGAAGGCGTTATCGAGTTCGTCTTCCCGCACCAGGCTGTTCATGGCAATGTAGAGCCGCACCCGCTTGTTGCGGGCGTGCTCGCGCATGGCGGCAATCTCGGCCAGGGAGAGATCGCGGCCAAGGTTGCGGGCGTTGCAGGCTGGAGCGCCCACATACACCGCATCCGCTCCTGCGCGCACCGCCGCCTCGAAGGCCTCCAGGCTGCAA
>WFOD01000085.1 GCA_015488275.1 Deltaproteobacteria bacterium | reverse complement strand
TCTTTCAGAGCCGGCGGGATTCGGCGGCACATCCCTGTGCCGCACACAGCCCGTTTTTCAACGGGCTGCTAAACATCCGCCCATCCCGCCAGGCCGCAACCGGTTACGGGAGGTACGCCTTCGTCTGCCGAAGCCGCGTCCTTGCAGGCCGGACCCTCCTGGCCCCTTCCGGCCAGGCGGCCCCTCCATCTGGCCCATTCGGGACAACATCGCCAACCACGAAGCTTACCGCCAGCCCACCGCTCCTCCTCCGGCCCAAAAGTAAAAATCATCCTATCAGTCCGTCGAAAAAGTCATCCCTGACTTTTTTCGATCACGGTTGGCCAAAACAAACTTTCGGCCAACCTCACGAATTCCTTGGCTCTTTCAGAGCCGGCGGGATTCGGCGGCACATCCCTGTGCCGCACACAGCCCGTTTTTCAACGGGCTGCTATAACGGCAGCCAGCACGGCGAAGAAGGCCGCGCCAGCCCCTCGGCGGCGAGACATACCACGTCGTGGCACGCACATTGCTCTCTATCGGCAACCGAACCCAATACACGGCCCTGCGGCGGTCGCTATCTGCCCGGTTCCGGACAGCCGGCCAGGAACAAAGGCGAGCGACCGTCGCCGGCCGCAAGAAAAACCGTGGAACTGAGGAGGAAAGGTTCGATGGAGATAACGGTCCCCCGAAAAAACATCGTCTGGGCCTATGTGATCGTCGGCTTTCTGGCCCTGGTCAGTATCGGCTCCTTCGCCATGCACGAGTACTACATCTATCTCTCGGCCTACCTGTGGTTCGGCTTTATCTACGGCATGTGCCTCCAGTACGGCCGGTTCTGCTTCGCCTCCGCCTTCCGCGACCTCTTCGCCGTGGGCGTGCCGCGCATGGTGGTGGGCATCATGATCGCCACCGTGCTCTTCGCCATCACCTCGGCCTTTGTCGCCGCCACGGGCTGGTCCACTTTCCATGCCGCGCCGGTCAGCATCCACGCCGCCATCGCCGGGCTGGTATTCGGCGTGGGCATGGTCTTTGCCGGCGGCTGTGCCTCGGGCTCGCTGTACAAGACCGGTGAAGGCAACGGCGTCTCGCTTCTGGTCATCCTCTCGATCAGCGTCACGCAAGCGATCTTCGTCGATGTGGGCGGCTGGCTCAACAAGCTGGTGCCGCGTTCCTGGCATGAGTCCGCCCTGCAAAAAGGGCTGCCCGACTCGATCAACGTGGGCGATGGCTGGGTGGACCAGTACCTGGCCGGCTACGTCTGGAACCAGCCGGTCAAGACATACGCCCAGGCGCTGGGCATGTCCGACGACTCGCTCGCCGGCGCCTTTCTCGGCAACGTGTTCTGCGGCGTGGTCCTGCCGGCCTTACTCATCCTCACCGTGGTCTATCTCTTCTGGGTGCGCCGCAACTATGTCCGCAAGCTCCAGGATGAAAACAAGGCCAACGTCACCTTGAAGGACCATCTCGCCGGCTTCTGGGGCATGATCATGTCCTCCAAGCGCACGGCCATCGCCGGCCTGTTTCTCGGCATCGCCTGCGGCTTGCAGATGTTCGTCATCGAGGGGATGCGGATGAAGTTCGGGGTGAAGAACGCCGGCACCCTGCTCGAGCGCATGGGCCACACCTTTGGCATCTCGGCCAAGGGCACGGTCTTTGATCCCGGCTATTGGTACGTCACCACCCAGGAAGCGCAGTGGGTCGGCTGGGTCCTGCAGAAGCTCGGGTGGGAAAACATGGACAACATCTACTTCGGGTGGGTGAACGGCATCCCCAGCCCGGCGATCAACCCGGCCGACTGGATGAGCGTGGCCCTCATCGGCGGCGCGGCGGTCATGGCGCTCCTGCACGGCGAGTTCAAGTTCAAGGCTCCGACCAAGGAACTGGCGGTCTGGGCCATCCTGGGCGGCTTTTTCATGGGCATCGGCTCCCGCCTGGCCCTGGGATGCAACGTGGGCGCCTTCTTCGTGCGCACAGCTATGGGCGACATGTCCGGCTGGCTGTTCGGTATCGGCATGATCGGCGGCGCGTTCATCGGCGTCAAGTTCTTCAACTGGTACACGGAACGCAAGATGGCCAAGGAAATGGCCGGCTTTGACATCGATCTGTAACCCTGCCCGCAACAACAAAACCAAGGAGGTAGAACAATGGCTATGACGTTTACCAAGAAGGAAGAGGGTGTTTACCTGCTGGACGTGACCGGCTACGTCTGTCCCCATCCGCAGATCTACACCAAGAAGGCCCTGGAAAAGCTCAAGAGCGGCGATCTTTTGGAAGTGGTGTTCGACAACCCCTCCTCATCGGAGTCCGTATCGGCCATGTGCGACGCCAACGGCAATCCGATCATCGAAAAGACCGCCAACGGTGGCAAGTTCATCTTCAAGATCCGCAAGGCGTGACGCCGCAGGGCTGGGGAGGCTCTCCGATGAAACAGCACCTCATGATCATCCTCGCGCTTGTGATCGGCTTTACCACCTTCCTCTTGGGCTATAGCCTACCGCCCTTCATGGAGGTAGGGTTCGGCGTCGGTGAGCAGGCTGCGGTCGATGGCGATGCAGCGGTGGATTCCGACCTCGCCAAACAGTACGAGGCCCTGCTCCAAGCGGGCGAAGAAGAATAGGAGGAAGCGACGATGGCATTTGGTCGATGGCTCGTAATCGTGATCCTGCTCGCCGCGTTCTCGTTCTACGGCGGCTACCGCCTGTCGGTCCATACCGGCACGGAGCCCGGCTATTTCGACGCGGTGGAGGCGGCCGGTTACGGTGGAGGAGGCGGCGAAAAAATCGAAGGGCTCAGCGACGAGATGAACGCCTATTACCAGTCGCTCGCCGGCGAGGAGGAGGAGTAAGGATATGAAAACCGTACTGCTTGCGGTGGACGGCACCAAGGCGTCGGCCAAGACCGTCCGGACGATGGCCGATCTCTTCCGCGCCGCGCCACCCGAACGGGTGGTTCTGCTGCACGTGCAGCAGATGGAAGGGGCTTCGGTGCTCGACGACCTCATCGTCAGCGACGCAGAGCTGGCCACGTTGAAGGAGGCGCTCCAAGGCACCGAATACCAGGAGTTGCTCGACAAGCAAAGTAAACGTATCATTGAGCACTTCGAACGCTACCTCACCGACCAGGGCATCGCCAACATCGAGCCGGTGGTCAGGAAGGGGCATCCAGCCGAGGAGATCCTGGCGGCGGCCGAGGAGCATGGGGCGGAACTCATCGTCATGGGCAGCCGGGGCGAACGGTTCCACTCCATCTTTCTTGGCAGTGTCAGCCGGGAGGTGGCGAACAACGCGACATGCGCGGTCCTGCTGGTGAAATGATCGTTGTGCTTGGCGGCGGACTGGCGGGTCTCTCCGCCGCCCACGCCCTGGTCCGCGCTGGCCGCCCCACCCAGGTGATCGAAAAGGGCGAACGGGTCGGGGGGCTGGCGCGCACCGTCACCTATCAGGGCTTCCGCTACGATCTCGGCGGGCACCGGATCCTCACCGACCTGCCCAGGATCCAGCAGTTGGTGGAAAAGCTGCTGGGAGACGACCTCCTGGTCGTCGAGCGCCGGAGCCAGATCCTGCTGCGTGGCCGGCGGGTGACCTACCCCCTGCGGCCGGCCAACGCCCTGGCCGGCCTCGGGCTAGGCACCACGGCCGCAGTGCTGGCCGACTACGCCGGCCGGCGCGTGCGCGGCTGGTTCCGGCCGGCCGCCATCCGCTCCCTGGAAGACTGGGTGGTGGCCCATTACGGCCGCACGATGTTCGATCTCTACTTCCGGGAGTACAGCGAAAAGGTATGGGGCATTCCATGCCACCAGATCGACAGCGACTGGGTGGCCCAGCGGATCGACGGCCTGTCCCTGTGGCAGGCGGTGAAAAGCGCCTTCTGCCGGCGGGCGGCCCAGGGAATCAAGACCCTGACCGACACCTTTTACTATCCCCGCCAGGGAGTCGGCCAGCTTGCCGACCGGCTGGCGGCCGTCGTCGAACAGCACGGTGGCGTCGTCCGCACCAACGCCGCCGTGCACGCCGTGCTGCACGACGGCCGACGGATCGAGGCGGTCCTCCTTGGCCACGGCCGCTGGCGCTCCATGCTCTCGGCCGACCGCTTCATCTCCAGCATCCCGCTCACCAGCCTGGTGGCCGCCCTGCGGCCGCGGCCTCCGGCCGAGGTGCGGGCGGCGGCCGCGGCCATCTCCTTCCGCGCCCTGGTCACCGTCACCGTGCTCCTCCGCCGGCAACAGGCAACGGATCTCACTTGGATGTACCTGCCCGAAAAACAGATTCCCTTTGGCCGCATCCACGAACCCCGCAACTGGAGCGCGTGCCTGGCCCCGCCTGGCGCCACCCACCTGGTGGCGGAGTTCTTCTGTAACCAGCAAGACAAGACATGGCGCACGCCGGACGGGCAGTTGATCGCCGACACCGCCGCCCACCTGGCGCGCCTTGGCCTGGCGCGGCCGGAAGAGGTGATCGGCGGTCATGTGCTGCGCATCCCCTACGCCTACCCGGTCTTCAACCTCGACTACCGCCGGCATGTGGAGGTGATCTGCAACTATCTCTCCCGCTTCCGCAACCTTTCGCTCGCCGGACGGAGCGGCACATTCAGCTATCTGAACATGGACCGCGCCATGCACAGCGGCCTGAGGGCGGCCGACGCCATTCTCGCCCGGCCAGGCGCGCCGGTCACGTGGGAGCAGCAGGCCATTGCCGCCGCGCCCAGCAAAATCTGACCCAGGGGAGGACTCCATGCACTGCCATCTCATCGTGCCGGCCTGGGAGCCGGAGGAGATCTTTCCCTCCAAGACCGCGGCCTCGCAAATAAACTACTGGCAGCCGCTCGGCATCCTCTACGTGGCTGCGGCGTTGCAACGGGCCGGCCATTCGGTGCGTTTCCTCAACGGCGCCTTCCTGCCCCATCAAGACATCATAGCCGCAGTGCAAGAAGAGCAGCCGGCGTTCGTCGGTCTCTACGCCACCACCTTTGGCTGGCCGCGGGCCTGCCGGACGGCAAAAGCGATCAAGGAGGCGTCGCCCGCCAGCCTGGTGGTGGTGGGCGGACCGTATCCTATTGCGGCGCAGGAAGCTTGCCTGCGCGAGTGTCACGCGATCGACGCCGCGGTCACCGGCGAGGGAGAAATCACCGTGGTCGAGATGCTCTCCCGGCTGGCCGCGGGCCAGGATCTCGCTGGCGTGGCGGGCGTCGTCTTCCGCCGCGGCGCGGAAATCGTGCGCAATCCGCCGCGGCCCCTGATAACCGATCTCGACGCCCTGCCCTTTCCGGCCCGGGAACTGCTCGGCGACGACGAGTACATCCCGCCGCCCGCCACCTACAAGCGCAAACCCGTGGCCGTGCTCATCACCTCGCGCGGCTGCAACCGGCGGTGCATCTACTGTTTCCAGATCGATAAGTCGCGGGCCAGCGGCATCCGCTACCGTTCCATCGACAACGTGATGGCGGAGATCGAACATTGCCTGGCCCAGGGCTACCGGGAAATCAAATTCATCGACGACACCCTGGCCGCAGACTACGACCGGGCCATGCTCCTGGCCCAAACCATCCGCAAACGTGGCCTCGACTTCACCTGGTTCGCCTCGGCCTGCGCCAACCAGGTGGACGAGCCCCTCCTGCGGGCCTTCAAGGAGGCGGGCTGCTGGGCCATCCTCATCGGCGCTGAAAGCGGGGTGCAGAAAAACCTCAACACCCTGCGCAAAGGCATTACCCTGGCCCAGGTCCGGCGGGCGGTGCGGGCCGCGAAACGGGCCGGACTCACCGTGTTCACCCCCTTTCTCTTCGGTATCCCCGGAGAAACCTTTGCCGAAGGCCTCAAGACGATCGAGTTCGCCTGCGAACTCGATCCAGACGTGGCAAACTTCCACGCCTTGACCCCTTTCCCCGGCACCGAGCTCTACGACAACCTCCACCGCTACGGCACGGTGTCCGCCAACCTCGAGGACTACACCTATCAAGGAGCTGCGTTCACGCCCCATACCATGACGCGGGAAGAGATCTGCGAGCTGCGGCAAATCGCCTTTCGCCGCTTTTACTCCCGCCCCCGCTTCCTGGTCCGCCGACTGCTGGCCCTCCGCACCCTGGACGACGCGCGGGCGGCCATGATCGGCCTGCGCAGCCTGGTGTGGCTCTGGCTCAGCCGCCGCCTTTTCGGCCTGCGCCAGCGCTCCACTCCCCGGCAAACAGGCCCAGGTATTCCCGCGCCACGGCCGGCCAGGCCAGCGGAGTGAACAGGATATTGAGCATCTGGTAGCACTCGTGGGTGCAGACGCACCGGGTCTCCCTGATGCGCTGCCGCACCGCCTTGGCCCTGGCGGAGCGGAGGATCGCCCCAAGGTCGTATCCCGCCTCCCGAAGGTTGCCAAGCAGGAACCGCTCCTCAAAGCTCTCACAGGCGAACACCTCGCCGCTCTCAATGAGCGTCAGGCTCAGCCGGCCGGCAACGCACGGCAAAAACTGCACCGGCCGGCCAGCGGCCAAGTCGGCGATCCGCCGCCGCTGGACGATATCTTGGGCCGCCTTCAGACGGCCGCCTGGAAACCGGTAGCGGCCGGCCCGGCCGGCACGCAGATCACAGGCCAGCAGCCTGGCCGCTTGCCGATAGCGCTCGGCGTCCACCTCGGCCAGGGCGGGATCGCCGATCCGGCCGCGGACCAGGGACACGGTATGGGTCCGGCAATGGGGCAGCTCCCTCACCAAGGCGATGGTCTCCTCCACCTGCTCCTGGTTGGCGGCGCACAGCACGGTGTTGACCCCCAGCTCGAAGTTCGCATACCGGTGGAGCAGGGGGACGAGCCGGTGATAGGTGGCCATGACCCGGTCAAAGGCGTCCGGCACGCCGCGCAGCCGATCGTGCATCCTGGCCGGTCCGTCAAGGGACAACTTGACCGCCACCGTGCTACGCGGACAACGGCGAAGAACCTCCTCCACCTGCCGGGCGATACGCTCGGACAGCAGGCCGTTGGTGAGCAGCAAGATGATCGCCGGCCGGCAGGAATGGTAAAAGGCCTGCACCACGTCGGCGAGATCGGGCCGCAAAAAGATCTCACCTCCAGAAAAGGCGAGCCAGAGAAGCGGGCCGATGGTGCGGGCCGCGCGGGAAAACTCGCGCAGGGAAAGCTCCGGCGCGCCATGCGAAAGAGCCGCCCCGCTCCCTGCCTCCCCACCGCTTGCGCGGTAGAAACAAAAAGGGCAACCGGCGTTGCACCGGCGGGTGAGAAAAACGGTGAGGTGCACCGGCGCCTCTCTCCCCAGCGCGGCTCCCAGGTGGCGAAAGGGTGAATACCTTCCCGCTCTCCCTGGCCGGCGACCAACCAGTTCGCCCAGCATCATCCCTCCTCCCGCGCCGCTGGCCGCCATGACGACCGCCAAGGCAAACGCCGCGCCAACCACTCGCTCCCCCCCACCGCCGCCCCCAACCAGATCGGCGCTGGATAGACGAAGAGATAATAGGCCGCGGCCAGGCAGCCGAACCGCCAGCCGCCCGTTTGGACAAACCTGGCCAATAGGCCACGGTTGAGCCACACGCTCCCCGCCCATAGCGCCAAACAGAGCAGCAAAGCGGCCGGAGCGCCTGTGGCCGCCAGCAGGGGAGACAGCAGCCACACGCAACCGTGCGCCTTCAACGGCTGCGAAGCGGTTCCCGAATCACGCAGCAGATCGCGGTTCTCCAAAGAGTAACGCACCCAGTACCGGGTCTTGCGCGCCGCATTGGCCAGCGACCGGCCCATGTTGAAGCCAAAATCGTGGCGCACCAGAATGGCGGGATCAAAACGCAGGCGCACGCCGTGGCGCCGGAGGCGATGACAGAATTCGACATCCTCGAGGATCGGCGCGCCGTTTTCGGCAAAACCACCGCTCGCCCGAAACGTCGCCGCCGTCAGGGCCAGGGCGTGGGTGGCCAGGTAGTCGGGCGCCTGCGGTCTCCGGCTCTCGGCGCAATGCACGAACACCGACTGAAAGCGGCTGTAAAACGAGGAGGCGTCGGCTGGCTCTGGAGTATAGGTGCCGCCCGCCGCGACGCGGGGACCGGTCACCGCCGCCTCGGCCCGGGCCAGGGTAGTGGGCAAGACGAGGCAGTCGGCGTCGGTGAAAAAGAGCACTCGGCCGCGGGCCGCCGCCGCGCCGGCGTTGCGGGCCGCGGCTGCGCCCTGCCGACCATCGGGAAGACGGACGAGGCGGCACGGATAACGGCGGACAATATCGCCCGTGCCATCGCAAGAGTGGTCGTCCGCCACCACGACCTCGAAAGAGGGGTGCGTTGAGCCAAAGAGCGCATCAAGGCAGCGGCCAATGGTCCGTTCGCCGTTCCGCACCGGCACCACCACCGAAAGCCGGGGACGACCGTCACCCGCGTGCCCGTTCCGGTCATCGATCACCTTGCCCACCATTGTTTCCTCCCTGTCCTGCTGGCCGTAATCGGCCAGCAGAGCCACCGCATCTGTCCCATACCGGCCAGGCCAGCGGCGAGATTGTCTCTATTTTCCCCGTTATTCCATGATACCACGTTGTGGTATGCATGTTGCTTACCATGAAAGCACGCGGCCGCCACCCAGGAAACGCGGCCCAGGCGGCCCGGACCGCCGTGAGGCCCTCTCCGCCCCGCTCCGGGGCCCAGGCCGCGGCGGAGGCCAAAACCACAGAAACACGAGGAGGAAAACAAATGCGGAAACGAACGAGGACCCTGGCGGCAACGGTATGCGGCGTCATCCTGCTCGCTCTTGCGGCAACGGCGTGGGGGGCGCAGTGGGCCAACCCGGGCCTGCTGATCGACGCAGCCACGCTCAAGGCCAACCTGAACAAGCCCAACTGGGTGGTGGTGGACTGCCGTGACTTGAAGGACTACGTAAAGGGCCATATTCCCGGCGCCATCAGCCTCGGCAAGCGGGCGAAAAAGGCCCTGCGCGATCCCACCTCCCGCGTGTTCAAGGATGTCTCCAAGTACGAAAAGATCCTCGGCAAGGCGGGCATTGGCAACGACACCAATGTGGTCTTCTACTACGACGGCCTCAAGACCTTGACCGACGCCACGGTGGCCTTCTGGATCATGGAGTACCTGGGGCACGACAAGGCCTACGTGCTCAACGGCGGCCTGGACGCCTGGCGCAAGGCGGGCAACCGGCTGGATAAAAAGCCGGCCATGCGGCCGCCGACCACCTTTAAGGCCAAGGTCGTCCCCAGCCGTCTCGCCACCACCGAGGAGATTCTCCGTATCGCCCGGGGCGAGGCGCCCGGCACGCAGCTCATCGACTCGCGCACCAAGAAAGAATATCAGGGCAAAGACATCCGCGCCGTGCAAGGCGGACACGTGCCCAACGTCACCAAGAACATCTCCCACCTCAACACCCTGGTCAAGGTCAAAGACAAGAAGACGGGCAAGATGAAGGCCACCGCCTACCTGTCGCCCGAATCGGTGAGCAAGGCGTTCGCCGGCCTCGATCCCAACAAGCGCACCATTGCCTACTGCCAGACCGGCACCCGTTCGACCCTGACCTATCTGGAACTGCGGCTGCTCGGCTTCAAGGATCCGGCCAACTGGGACGACTCTTGGCGGGTGTACGGCTCCGACCTGCACGCCAACAACCCGATCGAGGCCCCGAACGGCGTTCAGTACTACAACTTCGCCAAGGTCAACAAAACCCTGAAGAAACTCCAGAAAAAAGTGAAAAAGCTCGAGGCAGAGCTTAAGAAGCTCAGCGGCGGCAAGAAGAAATAACTCCTCCTTGCCTAGCTTCTCTCCCCCTCTCTCCTGCCGGCGGCGCCGCTCTCTCCCCCCCTCTCTCCTGGTGCCGCCGGTTTTTTCTTTTTTTCCCGCCCCGTTCTCTCCCTGATACCGCAGGCAAAAACGATCGTTTGACAAGGCGTAGGCCGATCCTCCATACTATGAAGGCGCAAAGCGTCCGCCGTTCCTGGGCGGATACCTCCGCACCGATCCATACCCCTGCCACTGTCCATGCCCGCTCGCCCGCCACCTCTTCCCGGCTCCGGCCGCCGCAGGCAACGGCTCCTCGCCCTGCTGCTCGTCGCGGCCGTGACTGCGGCCACGCTCATCCTCGGCCCCTCGCTGCCGCAATGGGAATACCCGGCAACGGACGCCTTTTTTGTCTGGCGCAACCGTATCCGGCCCCCTGCGCCACCGGACGATATCGTGATCGTGGCCATCGACGAGCCGTCCATGCAGGAACTCGGCCTCCGGTGGCCCTGGCCCCGGACCGTCCATGCCGCCCTGATAGACAATCTTTCCCAGGCAGGGGCGGCCGTGATCGGGTTCGACATCCTCTTTGCCGAGCCTTCGCGGCCAGCGGCGGACGATCTTCTGGCCGCGGCGATGCGGCGGGCCGGCAACGTGGTGCTGGTGGAGGACTACGGGATGATCGAAGACCAGGGCCAGTACCGTGAGATGTGGATCCGGCCCATCCCCCCTCTGCTTCAAGCCGCGCGGGCAACCGGCCTGGCCACCATTGACCGGGATGCCGACGGCTTTATCCGCCGCACCGCGCCGGCCCGAACAACGCCGTTCGGCACCCTGCCCTCCTTTGCCAGCGCAGTGCTGGAGGCATACCGTCAAGAACGGCAAACGGGCGAGGCGGCCAAGCAACAAAACGCTTCTGTCGCTGCGCCCTCGCCAAACACTTCTCCCTTTCTGATCGATTTTCTCGGCCCGCCGCGCACCATTCCCACGGTCTCTTATTACCAGGCGCTGGCTCCCGCCCTGCTGCCGGCCGACACCTTTGCGGGCAAGATCGTCCTCGTGGGGCGCGCCTTACAGGCAGGGGCGGACCTGGACGATCCGGATCATTTCGCCTATCCCTTTCTGCGCAGCAGCGGCGCCGCCATCCCCGGAGTGGAGATCCACGCCGCAATCATCGACACCCTGCTCCGCGGCCGGCGCATCACCCCCCAACCGGTGGGCGTAACCGCCCTGCTGCTCGCCGTCACCCTGGGCCTCGGCACCCTGGCCCTCGTTTGTCTCCCGCCCTGGCTCGGCGCGCTCGGTTTTGTGGTCGCCGCCGCCAGCTTTGCCGCCAGCCAGTTCCTTTTCTTTCTCCAGGCGCGGATCCTTGGCCCGGTGACTCTGCCGCTCAGCGGTTTCGCCGCTACGTTCCTCCTTTTTCAGATCTACCGCATCGTGGTCCTCGACCGGGAAAAACGGTTCATCAAGCATGCGTTCAAACACTACGTGGCCCCCAGTGTGGTTGACCGCCTGCTCGCCGACCCCAAGCAGCTCAACCTGTCGGGCGAGTACTACGAGACCACGGTGCTGTTCACCGATCTCGCCGGGTTCACCACCATCTCCGAAAAGATGGAGCCCATGACCCTGCGCCACTTTCTCACCGAGTACTTCTCTGAGATGGTCGAGGTCATGCTCGCCAACCAAGGCACCCTTGACAAGTTCATCGGCGACGCCTTGATGTGCTTCTTCGGGGTGCCAGTACGCACAGCGGACCATCCAATCCAGGCCCTCCAATGCGCGTGGGAGATGCAGCAACGGCTGGCCGCGCTCAATCCCGGCTGGGAGGCGCGGGGGCTGCCGCGGCTCACCATGCGGATCGGGGTCAACACCGGCACCGTGGTCGCCGGCAACATGGGCACCCGCACCCTGTTCAACTACACGATCATGGGCGATACGGTGAACCTCGCCTCGCGCCTCGAAGGGGCGAACAAGCCGTACGGCACCCGGGTCATGGTGGGCGAGGCCACCCATGAACGGGCTGGCGACCGGTTCTTTTTCCGCCGCCTCGACCGGCTACGAGTCAAGGGCAAGAACGAGCCAATATGGGTGTTCGAGCTGCTCGGCCCCCAGGAAACAGTGGACGAAGCCTGCCGGCAACGGGTAAAGTGCTACGAAGCGGCCCTGGACGCCTACCAAAACCGGCGCTTCGCGGAGGCGACCCAACGGATCGAGACCCTGCTCGCCCACCAGGAGGATCCTCCCGCCCGCCTGCTCCTCGACCGCTGTCAGACCTATCTCTCCGTCCCGCCGCCCGCCGACTGGGACGGAGTATTCACCATGACGACCAAATGAGCCGATTTCTCGACCGCTGCAACGCCCTCTTCCAGGTGCGGCCAGGCGAGTGGCCGCGGGTCGCCGTGTTCGGGGGCTATCTCGGCCTGCTGGTCGCCAACCTGATCATCATCAACTCCTTCAACGACGCTGCGTTCCTTTCCGCCAACCCTGTCTCTCTCCTCCCCTACCTCTTCATGGCCTCCTCGGCGGCCCTTGCCGGATTCAGCATGGCCTACACCGCGGTGGAGAATCGCCTGCCGCCCGAACGGCTCGGCTGGGCCATGCCCCTTGCCTTCGCCAGCCTCCTGCTCCTTTTTCGCCTCTTGCTCCTCGCCCCCTTTCCTGGCCTGCTCTTCCTCCTTTACGTCATCCTGTTCAGCGGCACCACCCTCTCCCTCATCCTCGCCTGGAACTTCTGCCGCTTTGGTTTCGACACCCGGCAAGTCAAACGTCTCATGCCCCTGCTCGGCGCCTGCACCGGCATTGGCGCCATTGGCGGGGGGCTCGCCACTCGCTGGCTCAGCCAAGCGGTGGGCGCTGACAACCTGCTCCTCGCCGGCATGCTCGTCCTCCTCATCGCAGGCGCGCTCGGCCGGGCGGCCAAGCCCATGCTCTTGACGCCGCAACGCCAGAACGCACCGGTCACGGAATCCCCTTGGCGGCGGGCGGCGGCCGGGCTTGGCACCATTCGCCGCAACCGTCTCCTCTTGCTGCTTACCGCTCTCCTGATCTGCGACGTGCTGGTCCGCACCTTGATCGACTACCAGTTCAAAAG
>WFOD01000084.1 GCA_015488275.1 Deltaproteobacteria bacterium | reverse complement strand
GTACCAGGTCGGCGTCGGGGAGAGGGACGTCAGCGGCGGCCGGCAGGGGGCCGAAGCGGGGCTGGCCTTGTTCGTCGAGCAGGGCGATGGCGGAGAACTCAGGGATGAACTTTTCGATCAGTGGTTCGATCTCCCGGGGGTTGCCGGAAAAGAGAAACCGGTCCACCGCTTCGTCCGTGGCCAGACGCTGGAGGAGGAGTTCCTTGTACCGCAGGATGGTGCCGAACTGCTCCGCCCGGCTCATGGTGGTGGCGGGCATGTTGGCCAGTTGGCTCTCTTGCAGGTAAGCGCCCAGAAGGCGGTGGGCGAAGAAGAGAAGCAGGCCAAGGCCGGTCACCAAGACGGCGGTCTGGACGAGGAAGAGACGGCTTTTGAGCAGGCTTTTCATGGCGGCCGGGCGTCCTCTTGCCGAGGCGGTTAATCGGTGATCGGCGCTGCGCCGTTGGCCAGGATCAGCCGGCGGGCGGGTTCGGAGCGCAAAAAGGCGACGAACCGGCGGGCCAGGCCTGAGAGCCGGCCGCGGTAGGCGATGGCGTTGGGAATGGCCAGGGGATAGGCCCCGGACTGCACCGCGGCCGGTGAAGGCATGATGCCGTCGATCCGCAGCACGATCAGCCGTTCGTCGTTTGGCAGCATGGCCAGGGGCAGAAAGCCGATGGTGTTGGCGAAACGCTGGAGGATGGCGGCGGTTTTGCCAGTGGAGTACACCACCTTGGCCACAGGGCTCTGTTCTGGGAACCCAGCGAGTTGCCGCACCAGAATCCGTAAAGAGGGGTCGCTGGCGTTACGGGTCACCGGATAGATCGGGCCTGGCCGGCCGCCGACCTGGCTCCAGTCGGTGATGGTGCCGGTGTAGATTGCCGCTATCTGCCGTTGGCTGAGGTTGGCGATCCCTGCGGTGTCGGCGTGGACCACAAAGACCACGGGCGTCAGGGCAAAGGGTACGGCCACGATGCCCTGGGCCTGTTCCTCCTCGGTGAGCGGCCGGCTGATACGGGCCAGATCGGTCTTGCCGGCCAGCAGTTGGCGCAAGCCGCCGGTGGAGCCGATGCCGTCGGGCACGACAATGGAGCCCCCGTCCAGCTCCTCTTCCAGGGCGGCGGCCAGGCGGCGGAGGAGGCGTTGGCAGTCTTCGCTGCCGCTGATTTCGATCTGTTGGCCGGCGTAGCCGTGGATGATCTCGTCGGCGTCGGCGGCAAAGCGAAAGGGAAAACGAAAGCCCACCAGCTTGGCGGCGTTGAGGTTGATGATCAGGCGGTAGCGCTCTGGCAAGGCAATGGGGATGGTGCCAGGATCAACGCCCTTGTCGAGCACGGCGACGATCGACGGCAGGAGCATCCGTCCCAGTTTGCGGTAATCGGCCAGCATGGCGGCCAGCGCCACGGAGCCGTCCGCGGTGAGGGCCTCGCGGGTGGAGGAGACGCACGGCAGGCGGTGGCGCAGGAGGATGGGAGAGAGAAGCTCCATATTGGAGTAGAGGAGTTTGTCCCGGGGAATCCAGAAGCCGTTCACCCCTTGCGCGGCAACGGCGGCGATCGCCTCTTCCGCCTCGGTGAGGTCGGCGATGGTGCGGCTCACTAGTTGAACGCCCAGCTTGGGCGCCGCCTTGCGCACCTCTTCAACCTCGGCCACGGGCACGGGATTGGATGGATCGTAGATGACCCCCAGGCGGGTCAGGCCGGGCAGCACCTCTTTGAAAAAGGCGAGCAGTTTGTTTGCCGGAATCCAGTTGCTGCTGCCCGTGGCGTTGTGGCCGGGCCGTTGCCAGTCATCGGCCAGGCCGCTGGCCACCGGATTGGTGATCGCGGTGTAGAACAACGGGATATCGCCCAGTTGCTGCTGGGCGAGCAGGGCGCCGCGGGTGCTGATCGCCACCACGGCTTGCACGGGCAACCGCTTGAACTCCTCGAGGATCGTCAGGGCGACCTCCCGCTTGCCTCGCGCGCGGCGGACGAGCAGGGCATGGTCCAGGCCGGCGAGGCGCAGGCCGTCGAACAGGCCGGCCATCGCCGCCTCGTCGTGGGGCGTGTCGTGCCAGAGAAGGATGCCGATGCGTTTCGGCACGGCGGCGGACGCGGAAGAAGCGGGGCAAGCGGGGAAGCTCAGGATCAGGGCGATGAGCAAAAGGAGCAGGCGGCGGGCGGAAAGTCTGGTTGAAGGTAAAAGGGACATTGTGGTAGAGTAGGTATGTTTTACTTGGCTTTTCCTAACAGCCCGTTGAAAAACGGGCTGTGCGCGGCACATGGATGTGCCGCCGAATTCCGCCGGCTCTTTTTGTGTTT
>WFOD01000083.1 GCA_015488275.1 Deltaproteobacteria bacterium | reverse complement strand
GCACCACTGGCGGCGGCCCCTCTTCCGCCCCTTCTCCCTCCAGTGGCGTCACAGGAGGAGGCGGGGCTTTCTCCCCCGCTACCACCTTGTCACCTTCGGCCAGCGGAGTGGAGGGCGCGGCAGGCGTTTCCGCAACCGCCGACGGAGGTGACGGGCCCGTACCCGCCGGTTCTTCGGCCGCTGTCCGGTCTTGTGGCGGGGGAGCGGCTGAGGGCCTGTCTGCAGGAGGGGAAACCTCTGTCTTGACCGCGGCGATCCGCTTGCGCACCAGGTTGTAGCGTTGCGCGGCCACGACAAGGAGCTTGTTGCGCTTGGCTTCGGAGAGCGAGGGGGTAAGGAGCACCTTTTCCAGCCCGTTGTATACCCCGAAGAAAAACTTGACCGCCGCGGGGTGGGCCTTGGCCCCTGCCGAGGCAAGATAACGCGCCAGGGCTTGGAGGATGCGGCACAGACCGGCCACCACCCGGTCGCCACCGTATTCGTTCGCCAGCCCCGCAAGCTCGCGCTCCACCGCCGCGAGGGTGGACGGGGTCATTTCCCACTCGAGAGAAAGCATCAACTCCTTGAAAGGACGCAATCTCTCGCGGACATCTCCTGCAGGGCTGGCGGCGTCGCCCCCTGCCAGCCCATCGTCCAGAGCCGAATAGCCGAGTACCTTTTCGCTGTCCTCTGTCACAGAATATGCGCTCCTCGCTGCAAACGCCGGCCGCCACGGCTCTCTGGCAGGCCTGCCGGCGCGGAACCCGCTGTTAACAGCCCGTGGAAAAACGGCTATTAATCGACGAGCTTTTCTTGCACGGCAACCATAGTCAAGGTAATGATTTTCTTCAAGGTGGCGATAACATTGCCACCGGTAAGGGCGGACGCCTCAAAAGCCGGGGCCCGCAGCTTGCTGTTCAAGTCCTTCTGCAAGACATCTGTGGGCAGCAAAGGCACCCCTTGCTTCTTGAGATCCATCTTGTTGTACTGGAGGACGATGGGTATATCGTAAATGCTGATGTTGTAGGCCGCCAGGTTTTCCGCTAGGTTTTGCAGCGACTCGATGTTCCGCTGGCGGGCCTCCACCTGGGCGTCAGCCACAAAGACTACGCCATCCACGCCTTTGAGCACCAATTTCCTGGTGGCGTTGTACTTGACCTGCCCGGGAACGGTATAAAGCTGGATGCGCACATCGTAGCCCTTGATCTTGCCCAGGTCGAAGGGCAGAAAGTCGAAGAACAGAGTGCGGTCGCCGTGCGTCTTGAGGCTGACCATTTCGGTCTTGATCCGGTCCCGATACTTTTCGTTGATATACTCGAGATTGGTTGTCTTCCCCCCGCGGCCAGGACCGTAATAAACGATCTTCACCTGCACCTCGCGGGTGTTCATGTTGATAAACACAATCTCCCTCCTCCTGCTGCTGCCAGCCCTCGCGGTCCGCGGTCAGACGCACGGCCGGCTCCTTCCCTCAGCCGATCTTCTTGCCGGTCAAGACGTCGATGATCTCGTCTTCAGCCGCCGGCCGGGTGGGCTTGGGATTTTCCGGCCCACCAAGAAGGTCGTCGAGGACGTTGGTCACCGGTGTGGCGGCCGCGGGCGCGGGCCGCTCCCCCCCCTCCCCTTCGCCGCGTTCGGCAAAACGGGCCAAGGCGTCGATGATCCGGGTGAGCTCGTGCGCCAATTCCGTATCCGTTCCAGACAGGGCGGCGCTCGCCCGGGTCAAGGCGTCGATACAGGCGAAAAGATCCTCGTGCCGGGTGAGATCGTAGGACATAACCACCTCCTCGCTGGTAGCTCCCCTCATTGTGGCACCAAGGACCGCCATTGGCAAGCAAAGAAAACGCCATACCCTCCCAACGCACAACGCCCCCGGCGCTCGCTGGCGCTGGGGGCGTTGGGATGAACTCCTCGCAGGCGGGACCTCCGCCTGCGCCTGGAGGAATCGCATGTGTTGGCCGTCCGAAAAACGGGGGACGGCCGTCCGAGCCAGACCTTGAAAAACTGTTAAAATAAGCCTTTGACCCGGCCGGTCTCCACATCCACGTCGATACGGCGGTAGGCCGGATCGGACGCCGTACCCGGCATGAGGCTGATGGCGCCGGCCACTGGCACCACGAAGCCCGCGCCCTTGTAGGTGAGGATGTCGCGCACCGGCAGGGTCCAGCCCTTGGGCACGCCCTTGAGGGAGGGATCGTGCGACAGCGACAGGTGGGTCTTGACCATGCAAGTGCCCATCTCCCTCATCTCGGGATCGGCCTCGATCCGCTTGAGCTTGGCCGCGGCCTCGGGCGAGTAGGACACACCGTCGCCACCGTACACCTCCTTGACGATCAGCTCGATACGCTTGGACAGCGGGGTGTCGAGATCGTAGAGAAAGCGGAACTCGTTCTCCTCCTCGCAGGCATCGACCACCGCGTCGGCAAATTCCAGCGCGCCGTCGCCGCCGTACTGCCAGTGCTTGGACACCGCCACCCGGGCGCCAGCCGCCTCGCACAGCCGGCGCACCGCGTTGATTTCGTTGTCCGTGTCGGTGTAGAAGGCGTTGATGCACACCACCGGGTTGATTCCCGCCTTCTTGACCGTTTCGATGTGATGCAGCAGGTTCTTGCACCCTTCCTCGACCCAGCCAACGTTCTCCTTGGCGTATTCCTCAGGCATCGGCCGCCCCGGCACGGGAATCGGCGCGCCGCCGTGGCACTTGAGGGCGCGGATGGTGGCCACCACCACGGCGCAATGCGGTTTGAGGCCCGAGTAACGGCACTTGAGGTTCCAGAATTTTTCAAAACCGATATCCGCGCCAAAGCCAGACTCCGTGACGTTGTAATCGGCCAGCTTCAGGGCCACCCGGTCGGCGATGACCGACGACTGGCCGATGGCGATGTTGGCGAACGGGCCGGCGTGCACCAGTACCGGTTGGCCCTCCAGGGTCTGCATCAGGTTGGGGTTGAGGGCCTCGACCATCCAGGCGGTCATGGCGCCGTCCACCTCGAGGTCGGCGGTGGTGATCGGGTTGTCCTGCCGGTCGTAGGCCACCACGATCTTGCCGATCCGCTCGCGCATGTCTTTCAAATCCCGCGCCACGGAAAGGATGGCCATGATCTCGGAGGAGACGGCGATGCCGAACTTGGACTGCATGGTGAAGCCGTCCATCTTGCCGCCCATGCCAATGACGATATTACGCAGCGACTGGGCGCAGAAGTCGAGGATCCAGCCGAACTCCACCTTTTTGGGATGGATGTTGAGCCGCTTCAAGTTGCGCTTGGCGAGTTGCTCGTCGGTGTAGTTGCACTCGTGCTGCATCCGGGCGGTGAGGGCCACCATGCCAAGGTTGTGGGCGTTCATGATGGCGTTGATGTCGCCAGTGAGGCCAAGGGAGAAGGGGGTGAGCGGGATGCACTGGGCGAGACCGCCGCCCGCGGCCGATCCCTTGATGTTCATGGTCGGACCGCCCGAGGGCTGGCGGATGGCGCCGATAACGCTCTTGCCCCGCTTGCCCAGACCCTGGACCAGGCCCATAGCGCAGGTGGACTTGCCTTCGCCCAGCGGCGTGGGGGTGATGGCGGTCACGTCGATGTACTTGCCGTCCGGCTTGTCCGCCAGGCGGTCGAGGATCTTCTTGTAGTCGAGCTTGGCGACGTAGTGGCCGTGCGGCAAAAGCTCTTCTTTTTCGAGCCCGAGGGTCTCGGCGAGCTCGTACACCGTCTTCATGCGGCTTTCCGCTTCTTCGGCGATTTCCCAGTCAGCATGCTTGGTCGGATCAAGGGCCATTGGTCTTCTCCTTCAGTGTTCCTGGAAACAGTGAGGTGGGCAGGGACTGCGGCGGAGCGCCGGCAAGCGGCGGTTTTCCACCTCTTTGCCCGCGCCGCCGCGCCCGCACCCGGTTTTGACACGACAAAAATGGCTGCAAAGTGTACTGAACAACACCTCAGTTTGCAATAGGTAGAAATACCGGCGCAAAAGCGCGCCACACCGCTGCCCAGGAACGCTTCCGCGCTTTCAGTGGATAGCATGGGCCGGCGGCCCTTGCGGAAACCTTTCAGTCAGGATCGGGAAAATCGGCAAAGACCTTGGGAAAGCGCTGGCGAAAGTCGGCCAGGAGGGGCACCATCACCTCGCGCATCGACGGTTCGGCCGCCCGCGAGGTGCGCAGGCGAAAGATGTGGAACCACTCGATGAGGTTACAGTAGGCGATCAGCTCGGTCTTACACGAGTTGGGCAGCACGGTGCGGGCCGCCTGGGGGGTGACAGTGGCGAGCAGCTTGAGATACCGCGCCTCGGTTTCGCGCATCGCCTCCTCCCACAGCCGGTATTCTGCGCTTTCCGTGGCAAAGAACATGGGCTTGATAAAGGTGACCTCGCCGCCGAACCGGTCCTCGCCGTAGCGGCAGTACCGCTGGCTCTCCTGCAGATAGGAGACCGGACGGTGGCGGACGATCTCATGGGTCACCGCCCGGTTGACCACGAACTTGACCGCGATATGGCGGTGCCGGGCGTAAAGATGGGCGGGCAGCTCCTCGATCTCGGCAAGCGGGAGCTTCTCCACCTCGATCCCCTCTTGGGGCACAAAACCGTACCGCGGCGCCAGGTCTTCAAAAAAAAGCGGATGCCGTTCGCCAAGAAAGCCGGCGATGGCCTTGACCATCTTCACCGTGCGGTGATCCTGGTACAGTTCCCGAAAGGCGCGCACCGAGCCGGTGACGAGAAGCACCTTTTTGTCCAATTTATCGATGAACAGGTACTTGGGAAAGGTCTCGAGGAGCTGGTAATACCGCGATTCGGAGTCGTAGGCCACGCGAAGCGACAACACCCCCATCTCAAGCACCGAGTTGTGCCGCCGTTTTATGATGTTACGGATAAACGGCACGGCCGACTCGGGCGTGATCTTGTCTTCGCTCTTGTAGCAGATCCGGCCGCAGGCCTCGATCCGCACCGCCAACCCTTGGCGGTCGAGATCGTCGAGCACGGTGAACGACGGGGGGATGACGCGCATGTCCGCCTCCATCCGAGGTTTATGAGGAACAGGAGCACTTGCACCCAGCGCCGCCCACCGCGCCCCGGTGCTCTGCCTGCCAGAAGGGCGAGAGCTCGCGCAGGTTGGCGATGATCGGCGGCAGCTTGTCGAGCACAAAGTCCACTTCCTCCTCGGTGTTGTACACCGAAAGGGAAAACCGGATCGAGCCGTGGGCCATAGTGAACGGCACGCCCATCGCCCGGAGCACGTGCGACGGTTCGAGCGAGCCAGAGGTGCAGGCCGAGCCAGAGGAGGCGCAGATGCCGTAGCGGTCGAGGTGGAGGAGGATCGCCTCGCCCTCGACAAACTCAAAGCTGACGCTCGTGGTGTTGGGCAGCCGTTTGTCTTTGTGGCCATTACGCAGGGCGTGCGGGATCTTCTCGAGCAGGCCGGCCTCTAGTTTATCGCGCAGGGCGCGCACCTTGGTGTTCTCCACGTTCATCCGCTGGGCGGCCAGTTCGCACGCCTTGCCCAGGCCGATGATCGAGGCCACGTTCTCGGTGCCGCCCCGCCGGCCCCGCTCCTGATGCCCGCCGACAAGAAACGGGAAAAAAGGCGTTCCCTTGCGCACGTACAGCACGCCGACCCCCTTGGGCGCGTGCAGCTTATGGCCGGAGATGGAAAGAAAGTCCACCGGCACCTCGGCCAAGTTGATGGGGATCTTTCCCACCGCCTGCACCGCGTCGGTATGAAAGAGGATGCCGCGCTCCCGGGCCAAGGCCGCCATCTCCTCGATGGGAAAGATCACGCCGGTTTCGTTGTTGGCCCACATAACGCTGACAATGGCCGTGTCTTCGGTGAGGCTCTTTTCGTATTGCTCAAGGTCGAGCAGCCCTTCCCGGTCCACTGGCAGGGCGGTCACCCGGTGCTTGTGGCCAAAAAGTTTGTCCAGGTGCTCGCAGAGATTCTTGACCGCCGGATGCTCTACCCTGGTGGTGACCACATGCCGCTTGCCCGGCTGCGACTGGAGGGCCGAAAGAATAGCGGTGGAATCGCTTTCCGTGCCGCAACTGGTGAAGATGATCTCCTCGGGCTGGGCGCCAATGAGGGCGGCGATCCGCTCGCGCGCCTCGGCGATCTTCCGGCCCACCTGGCCGCCGAAACTGTGCATGCTGGACGGATTGCCGTACAGCTCGCTAAAGTACGGCAACATCTCCTCCACCACCTCGGGCGCCACCCGGGTGGTGGCGTTGTTGTCCATGTACACCACACGCTCGCTCACTGTCTCACCTCCTCGACCACCAGGGTGTCGGTCACCAGTTCCCGCAACTTCTTCTCCACATATTCCTTGAGCGTGGTCTGGGAGGCGACGCAACTGGAACACGCGCCGCGCAAGGACACCATCACCACGTCGCCGTCCACGTCGATCAGCTCGATATCGCCGCCGTCTTTGCGCAACGCCGGGCGGATCTCACGTTCGAGGACCTCTTCGATCAGTTTGATCTTTTGGATATTGGTCAGCCGTTTGGGCTTTTCCGCCGGTTTGCGTTCGGCGTGCTGCTCCTTGCGCACCTCGAGGATCAACTCCATGATCCGGTCGTGACACTTGCCGCAGCCGCCGCCCGCCTTGGTAAAGTTGGTCACCTCCTCCACCGAGGTCAAATTGCTCTCGGCCACGGCCCGTTTGATCTCCAGATCGGTAACGCCGAAACATTCACAGACCACCTCGCCCTGGGCCATAGGCAAGGGCTGGCCGCGGTAGTTGGCGATCGCCGCCTCCAGGGCCTCGCGGCCCATGACCGAGCAGTGCATCTTTTCCTTGGGCAGCCCGCCCAGGTAGTTGGCAATGTCTTCGTTGGTGATCTTTTCCGCCTCCTCCAGGGTGAGCCCTTTGATCATCTCGGTAAGGGCCGAGGAGGAGGCGATGGCCGACGCACAGCCAAAGGTCTTGAACTTGGCGTCCGCAATACGGCCATCGGGTCCCAGCTTGAAGGTCAGCTTGAGGGCGTCGCCGCAGGCGAGCGACCCCACCTCGCCCACGCCGTCGGGATCTTCGATCTCGCCCACGTTCCGGGGGTTGAGAAAATGATCCTTGACCTTATCGGTGTATTCCCACATGGTGTTATGGCTCCTTCGATGCGCAGAATGTCGCGGCCCGGCCCAGAAGCGCCGACGCCGGAGGTATGGATAGATTCTGGGTGGCAGGATAAATTTTCCCGCGGCAAAAAGCAACATCTCCTTTGACAAAGCCGGGGTTTCCTATTTTGATGAAAGAGGCAATTCCCCATAAACGCGATACCCATACCGAGCCAGCCATGAACCACGCAACGCGACCGGACCGGACCACACCCCTGGATCATCCCAAGGTGACCGCCCTCATCTTCCACCCCCGCCCCACGCCCGACGCCAAAGGGCAAGAAAAGATCGAAGTGGCCGAAGGGGTGAGCGTGGGCGCCCGCTTTCACCTTGGCGAGCCGCAGTGGCCGGTGATCCTCTTTTTTCACGGCAACGGCGAAACCGTGGCCGACTACGACGACGTCGCACCCCACTTTCTCGCCCAAGACTGCTCCTTTATCGTGGTCGATTACCGCGGTTACGGCACAAGCGGCGGCGCGCCCTCCGCCTCGGCCATGCTCGCCGACTGCGAGCCCATCTTCGCCCATGTGGAGAAGCGCTTGGCGCAACAAGAGATCACCGGCCCGCTTTTCGTCATGGGCCGTTCCCTGGGCTCGGCTTGCGCCATTGAGCTTGCCCTCCGCCACCAGGGGGAAAAGATCCGCGGCCTGATCATTGATTCCGGCTTTGGCGCCACCCTGCCCCTTCTCACCCGCCTGGGCGTCGATTGCGCGGCCCTGGGAATCACAGAAGAAGCGAGCTTCGGCAATCTGGAAAAGATCGCCCAGGTCACCATTCCCACTCTTATCCTCCACGGAGCGCGCGACGAAATCATCCCCGTGGGCGAGGCGGAAGAACTCCAGGCGGCAAGCGGCGCGCGCAACAAACAATTTTTCGTGGTGCCGGGCGCTGACCACAACACCCTCATGCTCACCGCAGGCGCGCACTACTTCCAGGGCATCCGGCAGTTCATCGACAAGATCCTCGGCCGGACGCCGCGCTGGCGGCGTAAACCGCGCTGACCACGGCAAAGGCGGAAACGGCCATGCACCTTCCCCGCTCCGCCACCGGCGTGGTGGCCGGCGTCCTCGCACTTGTTGGCCTCGGTTCGGCCATCGGTTGGCTCACCGGCCGCACCGGCGGCAGTGGCGTGATCCTTGACGTCCTTCTGCCCCTGGCCCTGGCCGGCGTCCTGTTCGCCGCCGATCAAAAACCACGCATCCGCCGCCGGCCGGTGACCATCGACATCCCGGCCGACGCGCCGCCATCGGCCGCAGCGGCCGCCACGTCAGCCTCCGCTTCTCCCCTCCCCACCAACAACGATCCAGGAGCTATTGACCATCAACGCAGTCTGGCCGAGGGCATCCGCGCCACCCTGGAACTCCTCCACAGCCGGCTCCACCTCACCTCGGCGATCCTGCTCTGGCCGCGCGCCGATGGCTTTGCGATCCGCAGCGGCGTCTCCAGCCGCTCGGATCTTGTCACCGGCCCCATCCCGTTCAACGCCGGGATCCTGGCCGCAGTCCAGGAGGACCGCCGGTCAGCGGTCATGGCGCCGGTGCGCACCGACCGGCCAATGGCTCCTTGGTACGGTGAGGCCGGCGGTGTGGGGGCGATCATCGTCTTGCAGGTCCCTGTGCCTGAAGGCCGGCCAGCGGTGCTGGCCGCAGACCGGGCCAGCGGCGACCCGTGGACCGAGGAGGAACGAGAGGTATTGGAGATCGCGGTGCGGCGGCTCGCCGCCGACTTTGCCGTGGAACGCAGCCTGCGTGACCTTGGCCGCGATCTCGACCGGCTGCGCACCGTCTGCCAGGGGCTGGTGGAGCTTTCCGGCGTCCTTGGAGTGGAATCGGTGTGCGAGGCCACGGCCAGGGCCGTGGCCGCCTTTCTGGAGTACGATTTTCTCGCCGTGAGCTTACGGGAGGAGTCGCACCACGTGGTGGTGTACGTGGAAGGCAACGAAGCGCCTACGGCCAAGGGGCGGCGGCACGGGCTGGAGGAGGGCATCGTCGGCCAGGTGCTCCGCACCAATCACCTGCTGCCCGCTGGCGGTGTCTGCCGGGGAGCCACGCCGATTTTTTGCAACGACGAACGGGTGGATGGACTGCGCTCCTTGCTCGTGCTGCCCTTGCGTTCGGAAAGCGGCGAGGCCATCGCCGCCCTGGTCCTGGGAGCGCGGCGGCCAAACATGCTGCGCCGGCCGCAGCTCGAGATCCTGGAGATGATCGGCGCCCAGGTGGGGGTCAAGATCGATCTCGCCCAGGCGCACGAAAAGATCCGTCTGTTGGCCACGACGGACGGGCTCACCGGCCTGGCCAACCACCGCACCTTTCAACACGCCTTTGACATGATGCTGGAGCGCGGCCGCCGCAGCCAGTGCCCGCTCTGCCTGGTGCTCTGCGATCTCGATCACTTCAAGCAGATCAACGACACCTATGGCCACCCCTTTGGCGACGAGGTGCTGCGGCGGGTGGCTGGCGTTTTTCTCAAGACGATCCGCCGGGTCGACCTCGCCGCCCGATACGGCGGCGAAGAGTTCGCCCTGCTCCTCGAGGGCGCGGACGAACAAGGGGGGCGACAGATGGCTGAACGCATCCGCCTTAGGGTGGAGCGCCTCTCCCTCAGCCACCGCGGTCAGCCGGTGTCGGTGACCGTTTCGATGGGTCTGGCCTTTTTCCCCAAGGATGCGGAAGACAAAGACACGCTTGTCAGCCACGCAGACCAGGCCCTTTATCGCGCCAAGACCGGCGGCCGCAACCGCATCGTTGCCTGGTCCGAAGTGGGAGAAGGGGGACGGGCCTAGCCCCCGGCCGGCCACAAACTCAGCGCAGCAAGTCGTGGATACGGGCGAGCAGGGTCGGCAGGCGATAGGGCTTGTCGATGTACGGCAGGCCGAGTTCCTTGATCTCTTCGATGCGGGACTTGAGGTCGGTATATCCGCTGGTGAGCAGTATCCGGCACTGGGGGCAGATCTCCCGCACCTGGCGGGCCAGCTCCAGGCCGGAGCGGCCAGGGAGCACCACGTCGGCGAACACCAGGTCCAGGGCCCCTTCATGTTCCTCCACCAAGACCATCGCCTCCTCGGCCGTAGCCGCGGCCAGCGGCCGGTAGCCGTGGCCCTCGAGATAGGCGACCACGATCCGCCGGATATCAGGATCGTCCTCCACCACCAGGATCTGTTCGTTGCGGCCGGCGGGCAAAGTGGAGATCCCATCGCTGCGGGGCTCCAGGCCGCGGCCCTCCTCACCGGCAAGATAACGGGGCAAATAGATGTAAAAGGTGGTGCCTTGGCGCGGCCGGCTGGCGACCTCGATCCAACCGCCCAGGTCGCGGACCAGGCCGTAGACCACCGACAACCCGAGCCCGCTTCCCTGGCTGGCCTCCTTGGTGGTGAAGAAGGGCTCGAAGATGCGCGACAGGGTCACCTCGTCCATGCCGGCGCCCGTGTCCGCCACGCTCAACCGGCAGTATTGGCCGGGCCGGGCCTCGAGATGCTGGGCGCAAAAGGAGGCGTCCACCACCCGGTTGGCGGTGGCGATGATCACGGTGCCGCCTTCGGGCATGGCGTCACGGGCATTGACCACCAGGTTCACCAGCATCTGGGTCAAGAGTTCCGGATCGCCGCCAACGGGCCAAGCCTCGGGATCGAGGCGGGTCTCGATGCGCACGTCCTCGCCAATGATCCGCTGGAGCATCTTGAGGACCTCTTCCACCACCTCGTTGAGGTTGAGCTCTTTCCTGCTCAGTTGGCCGGGGAGCCGACGGCTGAAAAAGAGGATCTGGCGCACGAGGGCAGCGGCCCGCCGGCCGGCCTCCTCTACTTGCCGCAGATCGTTGAGCACCGGCGAACCGGGGGGCAGTTGCAGTTCGGCCAACTCAAGATAGCCGAGGATGGCGGTGAGGATGTTGTTGAAGTCATGAGCGATGCCGCCGGCCATCGTGCCCAGGGCCTCCATCTTTTGCGCGTGGAGGAGCTGGCGCTCGAGGATGGCCCGCTCTTCTTGCCACTGTTTACGTTCCGTGGCGTCGTCCAGATAACCGACGAAGTTGACGATCCGGCCGCCATCGGTGCGCAAGGGGGCGATACGCACATCGGCCCAGTATTCCGAACCGTCTTTGCGCCGGCAGAAAAGCTCGCCCCGCCAGATGTTGCCGGCGAGAATCGTCCGCCACAGCTCGTCGTACACCCGTTCCGGCGTCTTGTCGGAAAGCAGGCGGCGCGGCTCGCTGCCGAGGAGCTCGCTCACCCCATAGCCAGCAATTTCAGCGAAACGGGCGTTGACGTACTCGATCATGCCGTGGGCGCCGGTGATCATCACCCCAACCGGGCTCTGTTCCACGGCCCGCGAAAGGGTATCGATGCGAAGCCGCGCCTCCTCTTCCGCCGTGACATCGCGACAGAAGACCACCCGGCAGGGAGCAACGTCGCCGGCAGTGGAAGGCAGGGCGGCGGCCGCCACTTCGAGGCGCAGCCGGCGGCCGTCCTTGGCGGCGCCGGTTACCCGGCCGTGAAAGCGCCCTTGCGCGCGACATTGGTCAAGGATCTCCTCCACCCCTTCATCCACCACCAGGGCCATGCTGCGGCCGGCAAGCTCCTCGTCCGCATAGCCAAACAGACGCCGATGGGCGGGGTTTTGCGAAAGGTAACAGCCTTCGCCGTCAAGAAGCGCGATTCCGTCCATCGCCCCCTCGACAATACGGCGATAGAGCTCCAACTCTCGCACCTTTTCTTCCAGCTTGCGGCCGATCACCCGGCTGTAACGGGCCTCGAAGCCGCCACTGTCGGGAGGCGCCGGCGGCGTGGCGGGACGGTCGGCGAGGAGCTCTTCCACGGCGGCGAGCAGGTCGGCCAAGCGCTGCGGCTTGGGCAGGAAATGCACTCCACCCAGGCTTTCGGCAAGATGGCGCGCTTCATCGTCGAGGAACGTGGCGGAGTAAAAAAGAAAAGGCAGATCGCGGCAGGCCGGGTCCTCGCGCACGGCCCGGCAAAGTTGGAAACCGTCCATCTCTGGCATGAGGACGTCGGCGACCACGCAGTCCACCACCTCCTGGCCAGCGAGGAACTCAAGCGCCTCCTGCCCGTTGGTGGCCGTGAGCACCTGGTGTCCGGCCATCTCCAACCCCTTTTGAAGAAGGACAAGAGCCTCTTCGTTGTCGTCCACTAGAAGAAGATACGCCATACATCCTCCTGGCGGGACGCGCGCAGCACGGCCGTCCCCCAACCACCGGCAGGGAAACAGCTTTTTGTTTTTACTCCATTAACGACCTGCCCCCTTGTTGCAAAACGGTTATACCCTAACGTAAAGGGCGGAAAATGACAAACAGAAACAAATACAGAAAAATCAATCTGTTAACCATCACAAAGCGCCGTACTCCCCTTTCCCCCCATTCCTCCCACAATATTTTCCACAAGCAAGAACTTTTTCCTCCTAAAACATGAACTAAAAATGATTTACTCCGCTATCAAGAACCAGCAATGGCGACCAGGCCTCCCCGCCGGCCTTTCCTTGCTCTGGCCCATTGTCCGCCGCTACCGCTGGCGCTTGGCCGGTGGTCTGCTCTGCCTGACGGCCGTGGACGCGCTCCAGCTTCTCGTTCCCCGCCTGCTCCGCCGCGGGATCGACGGCCTGGCGAGCCACGCCATCGATGGCCAACAGCTCGGCCGTCTCGCCGTGCTCATCGCCGGGCTGGCCGTGGCCACCGCGGTCTGCCGCTTTGGCTGGCGCTACCTGGTGGTCGGCTTTTCCCGCATCCTGGAGCGCGACGTGCGCCAGCGGCTTTTCGACCACCTCCTCCGTCTCGATCGCCCCTTTTTCCAACAACACAGCGTGGGCGAGCTGATGGCGCTCGCCACCAACGACCTGGCAGCCGTGCAACTCGCCTGCGGCATGGGACTGGTGGCCGCCGCCGACGCCCTGCTCATGATCCTCGCCACCCTTGGCTTCATGTGCTGGATCAACGTAAGACTCACGATGATCGCCATCCTGCCCCTCCCGGCCCTCGCCCTGGCGGCGCTCGTCCTCTTGCGGCACATCCACAACCGTTTCCGCGTGACGCAAGAGCGGTTTGGCCAGATCACCGAGTTCGTCCGCTCTTCGTTGCACGCCATCCGCCTGGTACAGGCCTACACTCAGGAACAACGGCAACACGGCCACCTCGAGCAGCTTGGCCAACAGTATGTGCGCGACAACCTCCTCCTTGCCCGCGCCCAGGGCATCCTCTATCCTTTCGCCGGCCTGGCGGCCAACGCCTGTCTGCTTCTCGTGGTCCTGTTCGGCGGCCGGATGGTGATCCACGGCCAGATCACCATCGGCGACTTCACCGCCTTTTTGAGCTACCTTTTCCTTCTCGTCTGGCCCATGATGGCCGTGGGCTGGGTGGCCAACATCTTTCAGCGCGGCCTCACTTCGCTCAAACGTTTGCACGAGATCCTGCAACACCAGCCCCTCCTGACCAACCGCGCCCGGCCGTCCCCAGCGTTGGCGCGCGCCAATGGTCCGCCCACCCTTGTCTTGCAGGGTCTGCGCTTCCGTTACCCTGGCAGCGACAGACCTGCCCTCCAGGATTGCTCTGTGACCTTTCCCCCCGGCGTCACCGGCGTCGTCGGCCCCACGGGCAGCGGCAAGTCCACCCTGTGCCAGATCCTCGTGCGCCTCTGGCCTGCGCCACCAGGGACCTTCTTTATCGATGGCGTGGATGTGGCGACCCTGTCCCTTTCGTCTTTCCGCGACCTGATCGCCTATGTCCCCCAAGAAGGAACCCTCTTTGCCGGCACCGTGGCGGACAACATCCGCCTCGGCCGGCCAGAGGCTGGACAAGAGGCGGTGGAGGAGGCGGCGCGCATGGCGGCAATCCACGAGGAAATCATGGCCTTGCCCAACGGCTACGCTACACAGATCGGCGAGCGGGGCGTGCGTTTGTCAGGGGGCCAACGGCAACGGCTGGCCCTGGCCCGCGCCTTGCTCCTCGACCGTCCGGTTTTTGTCATGGACGACGGGCTTTCCGCCGTTGACGCAGAGACCGAGGCAACGATCATGGCCACTCTGGCCGCTTGGTGCGACAAACGGACCGCGATCATCGTCTCCCACCGGCTGGCGGCCTTGCGCTGCGCCAGCCGGTTGGTGGTGCTGGCAGACGGCCGGGTGAGGGCAATGGGAGGACTGGCCGAACTCGCGGCCAGCAACGATTACGTTCGCGCTGTCCTCTCGCTTCAGGCAAAAGGCAACTAGTGATGCAGACCGGTCAATCACAACACCCGCACAACGGGACGGCGGCCGCCTTGCTGGACTTCTCCCTCTGGCGGCGCCTGGCCGGACTTTTTCGTCCTTTCCGCCTGCCGGCTGTCACCGCCCTGCTGCTGGCCTTTTCCCTCACCGCCGCCAGCCTCGGGGTTCCCTGGTTCGTCCGCAGAGTGGTGGACGACTGGATCCTGGCCGCCGGCCTGCCAATGGATATCCGCCTGGCCGGCCTGGCCAGGGGAGCGGCGATCATCGCCCTGCTCATCGCCTACGAATTCACCGCCACCTTTGGCCAGGTGATGTTGCTCGAATACTGCGGCCAGCGGATGATGCACAAACTCCGCCTCGACCTCTTCGATCATTTACTGGCCATGCCGCCCGCCTTTTACCACCGTCAACCCGTGGGACGGCTGGTGACCACATTGACAAACGATATCAACAACCTTCACGAACTGTTCACCTCGGTGATCGTTACCGGCTGCACGGATATCGCCCGCATTTTCGGCAT
>WFOD01000082.1 GCA_015488275.1 Deltaproteobacteria bacterium | reverse complement strand
GCCCAACCGGGGTCGAAAAAGCCAGGGACGGCTTTTTCGACGGACTGATAGATGTGGGAAAATGGTTGTAGATCATGGCGGATCTATCGTTTCATCGAAGAATTCGTCGATACGGGAAAGGAGGTCAGCCGCCTGCCGCCGGGCGAGGGCGTTGGCTGCTCCCGCGCCAGGAGGATCGTTGGCCGGCGGGAAGGCCAGCACCTCTTGCACAAGTTTGGTAAAGAGGCCGCGGTCCAACGTCCGCCGGGCGTAAGTGTTGGCAAAGGTGACCTGCGCCAGCAGGTAGCGGCGACCGGTCAGGGCCAGGGCCTGTTCAAAGTGGCGGCGGCTGCGTTCTGGATCGCCGCCGGCGAGCGGCGGCAAGGTGGCGTAGTAGGCGCCGAGAAAGATATGCGCGCCGCCAAAACCGTAGGCTTCGTCCAGGGCGACCACCCGGGCCATCAACCGTTGGACGCGGGCGAGCCAGGTCATGGACGCGGGCGAGCCTGCTTGGTGTTCGATCCATACCGCCCGGCCCAGCGCGCCCCAAAAGAGATCGGCCACCTGTTCCCGTCCCATCCCGGCCAGGCGGCGTTCGAGTTCGCGTACCGGCAAGTCGGTGAACCGGGAGAGGCGGAATACCCTGGCCAGCAGTTCGTCGGCGTACAGCGCCGCCTTGTCGGCAGCCCGTTTGGCGGCCTCTGGCCGGCCGAGAACCACCAGCAGGCGGCTGTAGCTGGCCCAGGCCTGGACGCCGTTGCGGAGAACGATTGGATCGTGCGGGCGCCGCCGCCGCAGCGTTTCTTGTAAGAGGAGCAGAGAGGGCAGGCCCGAAGCGAGCAGGTCGAGATCCTTGGTGTCCTCGAGCGTGGCCTGAAGCGGGGCGGAAAACTCTCTGGTCACGAGACCGGCGCAGCCGGAGACGCAGGCGAGGAACACGGTGCAGCAGAAAAGGAGCAGGGTGCGGAAGCGGTTGTGGGAAGTCGATGCGGTGCGCGGTCTGGCCGTGGTGTTCATGGTCGTGTCGAACTTCCTCTTCGACCTCTATTTTTTTGTTGGCCTTCCCATCAGTCCCCAGGGATGGGCCGGTTGGCTGGCCAGGGCCACGGCAGGGACCTTTCTTTTGCTCGTTGGCGTTTCCTTGGCGCTGCGCCGCTATTGGCGGCCCGACGCCTCTTTCGCCGGCGTGGCGCGCCGCGGCGGCATGCTCGTGGCCCTTGGTTTTGTGGTCAGCCTCGCCACCTGGCTCGTGGCCGGCGAGCAACTCGTGCTTTTTGGCGTTCTCCACTGTATCGGGGTGAGCATGGTGTTGGCCTGGCCCTTGGTGGACCGGCCGCGCGCCGCCTTGGCTGTTGGCCTGTCCCTCCTGGCCCTGGGGCCGGCGGCCGGCCGCCTGCATCCGGACACCCTGCTTTTGTTGCCCCTGGGGATCGCGCCAGAGGACTTTGCCAGCGTGGACTACGTGCCCCTTGCGCCTTGGAGCGGCCTGGTCTTTTTGGGCATGGCCGTAGGGTCCGTGCTCTACCGGGACGGCAGGCGGAGATTCCCTTTGCCGGAGTGGTCGTCGCGGCCTGCGCCGCGCCTGCTGATCGCGCTTGGCCGGCGGTCGCTTTTGGTGTACTTCGCGCACCAGCCGGTCTTGTTGGCCCTGATATGGGCCTGGCTTGCGCTCGTTCGCTGAGGCCGCTTAGGGGGTGCTGCTACTCCACCAGACGCATGGAGATATCCACTGCCGCCGCCGAGTGGGTCAGCGCGCCCACAGAGATGTAGTCCACCCCCGTGGCCGCGATCTCGGCCACGTTGGCGAGGGTCACGCCCCCTGACGCCTCCACGAGCGCCCGGCCGCCGACCAGGCGCACGGCCTGACGCATGCTTTCGAGGTCCATGTTGTCGAGCATGATCACCTCCACCCCCAGCTCCAGGCATTCTTCCACTTGCGCGAGGTTCGTGGCCTCCACCTCGATGCGCAAGGTATGCGGCGCCCGCCGGCGCGCCTGCTCCACCGCAGCGGTGATCGAACCGGCGGCCGCGATGTGGTTGTCCTTGATCAATACGCCGTCGGAGAGGCCGAAACGGTGGTTCGCGCCGCCGCCCACCCGGACGGCGTACTTTTCCAGCATCCGCAGGCCGGGCGTGGTCTTGCGGGTATCGACGATCGTTGCCCCGTGCGGCGCGGCCAGCTCGACAAAACGGGCGGTGAGGGTGGCGATGCCGCAAAGGCGCATGGCGAGGTTGAGGGCCACCCGTTCGGCGGTGAGCAGGTCGCTCACCGGGCCGGTGATCCAGAGCAGGATTTCGTCGGTCTCAATGGCCGCGCCGTCGGCCACCGGCCTATCGATACGGATGGCCGGGTTTTGCGCCCGAAACACCTCACCCACCACGGTCTCCATGCCGCAGCAGCGCATCGGCTCCTTGGCCACCAGCACCGCCGTGGCCTCGGCGGCCGGTTCGGCGAGCACCGCGGCGGTGGTGATATCGCCGGCTGGCGCGTCTTCGGCCAGGAAGCGGCCGATCTGTTCCCGGAGGAGCCGTCGGTCCATCGGCAAGGCTACTGCTGGATCTCCCACCGGCCGTTGATCCGGCAGGCGGTGGCATAAGTCTTTTCCGCCTTGCCGTCGATTTCGGCCAGGATCTCCACCTCACGGCAGTCGCGGCGCGTGCGCGGATCGCGGTAGGTGCGCCGCGGCGTGGCCCGGTACCGGTTGCCCGTGTTGGGGTTCACCCACTCGGTGGTGGTGTTGTCCGGCTGGTACTCGTACACGTCGTTGAGCCGCCGCCGGTCTTCTTTGTCCATTTCGTTGCCCACCATGTAGCCGAGGATGCCGCCCACCGCCGCGCCGAGTAGGGTGGCTTCGGTGTCGTGGCCAATGGCCTGGCCGACGATCGCTCCCACTGCCGCGCCGCCAAAGCCGCCCTGTTGGGCCTTGTTGGCCATGCAGCCGCCGAGCAGCAAGGTGGTGATGGTGCCTACGGCGAGAATCTTTTTCGTATCCATTGTGCGGTGCCTCCTTTGATCTGTAAACGTATCGTCACTGTAAAAGTATCGTTTGATGAACTCGTAAAAAATCCTCCCTCCGGATTGAACCGGGGAGCACCTGCCGCGCTTCCACGAGGGCTTTTTACGAGATCATCATAACAGTCTGTCGAAAAGCCGTGTTGGCTTTTTCGGCCATCGGCTGGCCAAAACGCCAGTTTCGGCCCCAGGTCCCTGTGCCGCGCACAGCCTGTTTTTCAACGGGCGGATAAATCTGGATCGGTGTGTTTTTGAGCCGTGCGGGCTTGGTTTGGTTCCATGCCCGCTACCGGCCATCATACTCCAGCCGCGGCCGCCGGCCAAGGGGGAAGAGTGGGGATGTCGGCCGATGTCGGGTCCGCGCTCCCGGAGTCTTTGGTACGCCCGCCGGGCCAGGTCATTCGATCTGGCGCAGCATGTCGTCGATCACCCGCAATCCCCCTTGCCAGAAGCTGGCGTCGTTTAGGTCCACGCCAAAGGAGGCCACCAGGTCGTAGGGAGAGGCCGAGCCGCCAGCGGCCAGCAGGTCGAGATAGCGGGGCACGAACCCTTGGGGGTCGTCGAGGTAAAGGTTGTAAAGGGCGAGGACCAAAAGCTCGCCAAAGGCGTAGGAGTATACATAGCCGGGTGTGGCGAGAAAGTGGGGGATGTAGGCCCACCACACGCCGTAGTCTTCGGTGAGGGTCACCGATTCGGCGAACATCGCCTCCTGGGTCTCCAGCCACATGCCGGATATCCGCTCCGAACTCAGTTCCCCTTGCCGCCGCCGCTCGTTGTGCACCGCGTCCTCGAACCGGTTCATGGCGATCTGCCGGAACACGGTGGCGAAGATGGATTCGAGTTTCTGGGCCACGAAGGCGCGGCGTTCGGCCTTGTTGTCGAGCAGGGCGAGCTGGTGGCGGAAGAGGAGGAGCTCGGCGAAGACCGAAGCGGTTTCGGCCAATACCAAGGGAGTGGAGCTGTTGAAGTACCCCTGGTCGGCGGCGAGAAACTGGTGCACTCCGTGGCCCAACTCGTGGGCCAGGGTGGAGATGTCCCGCAGGTTGCCGGTGTAGTTGAGCATCACGTAGGGGTGCGCATCGGGCACGCATGGATGGGCAAAGGCCCCTCCCCGCTTGCCCGCCAGGATCGGGGCGTGGATCCACTTATCGGTAAAGAACCGTTCGGCCACCTCGGCCATGCGGGGCGAGAATTCGCGCATGGCGCCGAGCACCATCTCCCGGGCCTCCTCCCAGCCCACCTGCCGTTCCGGCAGATTGGGCAGGGGCGCGTAGCGGTCGTAGTCGTACAGCTCGTCCAGGCCGAGCAGGCGTCGTTTGAGGCGGTAGTAGCGCTGCACGATATCGTAGCGTCCGGTCACCGCCCGCACCAGGGTCTCCACCGTCTCGTTGCGCAGCTCGTTGGCCAGGTTCATCTGGTCGAGCCAGGTGGCGTAGCCGCGCAGCCGGTCGTCGATCATCTTGTCGGTGAGCAAAGTGTTGAAAATATGGGTGAGTACATGAAGCTGCTCCCGCAGGCCGGCGGTCAACTCGCCGGCTGCGCGCCGCCGTGTCTCCCGGTCCGGGCTGTAGAGATCGGCCAACACCTCTTCTTCGGTGCGCCGGCCCTCGCCGAACTCCATGTGCCCCATCACCTTTTCGAACAGGTTGGTCCAGCTTGCGCGGCCGGCGGGCGCTATCTCGATGAGCAGCTCTTCTTTTTCGCGCGATAACTGGTGCGGCGCGTACTTACGCAGGTCGGCGAGATAGTGACGGTAGCGGTTCAGGGCCGGATCGGCGAGCAGGCGGCGGGCCCGCTCGGCGTCGATCTGGTTCCATTCCAGCTCGAAGAACACGGTATGCTTGCCCACTTCGCTGGCCAATTCCCGAACGCGCTGCAAGAGGGCGGCGGCGGCTTCGTCCTTGGTGCGGGTCGTGAAGTTGAGAAAGGCGTAGGTCGAGAGCTTGCCGATGATGGCCGCTAGATCCTCGAGGGAAGAGACCAGGGCGCATACCTCTTCGGCCCCTAGCTCTCCCACCCGGCCGCTGTACTTTTGGTCCAGTTCCTCGGCCAGCGTGCGGCAGCGTTTTTCGTCTTCGCGGAAGGCGGGGCTTGCAGGACCGGGATAAAGATCGTCGAGGTTCCAGACGACGTTGCTTGTGCCAAGCTGTTCGTTGCGGTCTGTGCTCATGGCGTTCCTTGTTGGTGGTTGCTAGGCTCAGCGTGAGGTTGGCTGAAACTTTATCAGCCCGTTGAAAAACGGGCTGTGTGCGGCACAGGGACGTGCCGCCGAATTGCGCCGGGCTTGAAAAGTCCAAGCAATTCGTGAGGTTGGGCGAAGCTGTGCTTTGCCCAACCGGGGTCGAAAAAGCCAGGGACGGCTTTTTCGACGG
>WFOD01000081.1 GCA_015488275.1 Deltaproteobacteria bacterium | reverse complement strand
TGTATAAGAGACAGACCCAGGAGATCGTCGAGACGGCGCGCCGGACCGGCGCGGCCATCGCCGGCCCGATCCCGCTGCCGACCCGGATCAGCAAGTTCTGCGTGCTGCGGTCGCCGCACGTGGACAAGAAGTCCCGTGAGCAGTTCGAGATGCGGACCCACAAGCGGTTGCTCGATATCCTCGAGCCGACCCAACAGACCATCGACGCGCTCATGAAGCTGGAGCTGTCCGCCGGCGTGGATGTGGAGATCAAACTGTAGGCGGCGGCCCTATCGTGTTGCAATCCCGGGCGGCCGCGGCGTAGGCGGCCGCGAGCGACAAGGAAACGACCATGCCGAAGAAACTAGGTCTTCTTGGAAAGAAGCTCGGAATGACGCGGGTGTACGATGAACACGGGAACTCGATTCCCGTAACGGTCATCCAGACCGGCCCTTGCGTCGTCCTACAAAAGAAAACGGTGGAGACCGATGGTTACAACGCCATCCAGGTTGGGTTCGTGCCCAAGAAGGAGCAGCGGTGCACCAAGCCGGAGATCGGCCATATGAAGAAGGCCGGCAAGGGGTGTTTTTACTTTGTGCGCGAGTTCCGCACCGACGATCCGGACCAGTTCGAGGTTGGCCAGGAGATCAGGGTCGAGGACCTGTTCAAGGTGGGCACGTTGGTGGACGTGCGCGGCCGGACCAAGGGCCGCGGCTTCCAGGGCGTGGTCAAGCGCCACGGCTTTCGCGGCGGCCGCGCGACCCACGGCTCGATGTTCCACCGGGCGCCCGGCTCCATCGGCTGCTCCGCCTGGCCGAGCCGGGTGATCAAGGGCAAGAAGCTGCCCGGTCACATGGGTAACGTCATGGTGACCAAGAAGAACGCAATGGTCATTGACGTCCGGCCGGAAGACAACGTGCTGCTGGTCAAGGGCGGCGTCCCCGGCCACCGGGGCGCCCTGTTGCAGATTTACGTCAAGTAGCGGCGGGCCGCAGACGCCGGAGTCTCCGGCGGAGGATGAGCAAACGGCGCTGGCCGCAGCCGGCCGGCGCATCGCCAACGCGAGGAGAGCCAGACGATGGCAGTAGTAGATGTTGTCAACATAAAGAAAGAGAAGGTCGGCGAGGTCGAACTGGCCGATGCGGTCTTCGGGGTCGAGGTCAAGCCGGGGATCCTGCACGAAATCGTGCGGATGCAGCGGGCCAAGCGACGGGCCGGCACCGCCTGCACCAAGACCCGCAGCGAGGTGCGGGGCAGCAATGCCAAACCCTGGCGGCAGAAGGGCACGGGCCGGGCGCGGGCCGGCTCCAAACGTTCGCCCCTCTGGCGGGGCGGCGGCACGGTCTTCGGCCCCAAGCCGCGCAGCTACGCCTTCAAGGTGCCGAAGAAGGTGCGGCGCCTCGGGGTGCGCATGGCCCTGTCCGCGCGTCTTGCGGAGAACAACCTCACCGTGGTGGACGACATGGGGCTGGAGGAGATCAAGACCAAGAAGTTTGTCGAGGCGATGCAGAGCCTCGCCATTGACAACGCCTTGATCGTCATCCCTGAACGGAACGAGGTGGTGGAGAAATCCTGCCGCAACGTGCCGGGTTACAAGGTGATCGTGCCCGAGGGGCTCAACGTGTACGATATTCTCCTGCACCGGCACCTCGTCCTGGTGCAGCCGGCGATCGACAAAATCGAACAGAGGTTGCTCGCATGAACCTGTACGACGTGATCAAAAAACCGATCATCACCGAGAAGGCCACCATGCTGGACGGCAAGGTGGTGGTCAAGGTGGACAAGCGGGCCAACAAGATCGAGATCAAGGAGGCCATGGAGAAACTGTTCAACGTCAAGGTGGCCCACGTACGGACGGTGAGTATGCGCGGCAAGCAGAAACGGCTCGGCCGCCATTTCGGCCGCACGTCTGACTGGAAAAAGGCCTACGTCACCTTGGCGGAAGGCGAGAAGCTCGACTTCCTCCAGGAGCTGTAAAGCGGATCTGAGATATCCCGCGCCGGCCGGTCTCGCGGCCGCCGGTGCCCTGGATCTCCGGCAGCGGCCGGACGCATCCTGGAACCTAGTCTTGGGGTAACACATGGCTACGAAGACCTATAAACCGACATCACCTGGCAGAAGAAACCTCGTTCTCGTCCACAATCCGGACCTTGCGAAGAAGCGGCCGGAGAAGACGCTCACCCGTCCGCTGGCCAAGTCTGGCGGCCGCAACAACTACGGCCGGGTGACGGCCCGCCACATCGGTGGCGGCCACAAGCGCAAGTACCGGGTGATCGATTTCAAGCGGGACAAGGTTGACATCCCGGCCAAGGTGGCGGCTCTGGAATACGACCCGAACCGTTCGGCCAACATTGCGTTGCTGCACTACGCCGACGGCGAGAAGCGCTACATCCTCGCGCCCGTGGGAATGAAGGTCGGCGATACGGTGATCGCCGGCGAGCAGGTGGACGTCAAGCCGGGCAACTGTATGCCGATGGGCAACATTCCCCTGGGCTCGATCATCCACAACATCGAGATGAAGATCGGCAAGGGCGGCCAGTTGGTGCGCTCGGCCGGAGCGGCGGCCCAGCTCATGGCCAAGGAAGGGGACTATGTGTTGGTCAAGCTCCCCTCGGGTGAGGTCCGCAAGTTCCACCGGCGTTGCTGCGCCTCCATCGGCCAGATCGGCAACATCGAGCACGAGAGCCGCAAGTTGGGCAAGGCCGGTCGCAAGCGTTGGCTTGGCAAGCGGCCCAAGGTCCGGGGCGTGGCCATGAACCCGGTGGATCATCCGATGGGCGGCGGCGAAGGCAAGAGCTCGGGCGGCCGCCATCCCTGCACGCCGTGGGGCAAGCCGACCAAGGGGTACAAGACCAGAGGGCGGAAGCCGTCTGACAAGTACATTGTCAAGAGAAGATCCTAACAAGGGGGCAGAATCGTGGCTCGTTCAGTCAAAAAGGGTCCATTCGTCGATGATCATCTGCTGAAGAAGGTCATGCGGGCCAAGGAGACCGGATCGCGCAAGGTGATCAAGACCTGGTCGCGCCGGTCGGACATCACGCCGGACATGGTCGGGCTCACCTTTGCGGTGCACAACGGCAAGAAGTTCATCCCTGTGTATGTGACCGAAAACATGGTCGGCCAGAAGCTGGGCGAGTACGCCCCGACCCGCACCTTCTACGGCCATGCCGGCGACAAGAAGGGCAAGAAGAAATAGCGCCAACTGGAGAGACGAAAGATGGAAGCGAGGGCAGTTGTCAGGAACATCCGTATCTCGCCGCAGAAGGCCCGGCTGGTCGCCGATCTGGTGCGGGGCAAGGACGTGGAGAGCGCCATCAACACCCTGCGGTTCATGCCCAAGAAGGCGGCGCACATTATCCGCAAGGTGGTGGAGTCGGCGCTGGCCAACGCCAGCCAAAACGAGGCGATCGATATCGACACCCTGTACATCAAGAAGATCACGGTGGACGGCGGCCCGATGCTCAAACGGATCCGGCCGCGGGCTATGGGCCGGGCCACCCGCATCCTCAAGCGGACCAGCCATATCACCGTGGTGCTCGACGAGCAGTAGGCCGGCCGTGACGGCTGGCCGGCGGCCCGGAGAGGGTGCGCCGACATTGCGTCATTAGCCTGTAACCGTCAAGGAGGAAAGCTTTGGGCCAGAAAGTCAACCCCATCGGCTTGCGTCTCAATATCATCCGGACGTGGGATTCCATCTGGTACGCGGACCGCGACTACGCCAAGTTCCTGATCGAAGACCAGACGATCCGCAAGTTTCTCAAAAAGCGGCTCTACCACGCCGGCATTTCCCGGATCATTATCGCCCGCACCGGCGAAAAGGTCCGGATCAAGCTGCACACCGCCCGGCCGGGCATTGTCATCGGCAAGAAAGGGGCGGAGATCGAGGCGTTGAAGCGGGATCTCGAAAAGCTCACCGGCCGGGCCTGCGTCATTGATATCCAGGAGGTGCGGCGGCCCGAGGCCGACGCCCAACTGGTGGCCGAGAACATCGCCCTGCAGCTCGAGCGGCGGGTGGCCTTCCGGCGGGCGATGAAAAAGGCGGTCAATATTGCCTTGAAGTTTGGCGCCAAAGGTATTAAGGTCTGCTGTTCCGGTCGGCTGGGCGGGGCGGAAATGGCCCGGCGGGAGTGGTACCGCGAGGGCGCGGTGCCCCTGCACACCCTGCGGGCTGATATCGACTACGGGTTCGCCGAGGCACGCACCACCTATGGGGTGATCGGCGTCAAGGTCTGGATCTACAAGGGCGACGTCCTGGCCGACGAGGAGGATTGAAACCATGTTGAGTCCCAAGAAAGTCAAGTTCCGTAAACGTCAGAAGGGCCGCCTCAAGGGTACCGCCTACCGGGGTTCGACGATCAGTTTCGGCCAGTACGCGCTCAAGGCCGTGGGCTGCGGCCGGATGACGGCGCAACAGATCGAGGCGGGGCGTGTGGCCATCAACCGGACCGTCCGCCGTGGCGGCAAGGTCTGGATCCGCATCTTTCCCGACAAGCCGGTGACCAAGAAACCGGCCGAGACCCGGATGGGTAAGGGTAAGGGCAGCCCAGAGTTCTGGGTCGCGCCGATCAAGCCCGGCCGTATCCTGTACGAGCTGGCCGGGGTGGACGAGGAGCTGGCGGTCAAGGCCCTGACCCTGGCCGGCAACAAACTGCCCTTTCCGACCAAGGTTATCATCAAAGGAAAGACCCTATGAAGATGCACGAGATCAGGGAGATGAGCGATACCGATCTCGCCGCCAAGGCGCGGGAGCTGTCGGAAGAGTACTTCCGCCTCCGGTTCCAGCATGGCCTGCGGCCGCTGGACAATCCGGCCCGTTTACGGCAGCTCAAGAAGGATATCGCTCGTATCAAGACGGTGATCGCCGAGCGGAAGATCAGCGGCTAATCGAGAGAAGAGAGCCACGTCATGTCCGAGAAAGCGAAGTCGAGAAAGACCAAGATCGGTGTGGTCACCAGCGACAAGATGGACAAGTCTGTCGTTGTCCGCACCACCCGGTTGATGAAGCATAAGCTGTACGGCAAGATCGTCCGCCGCAACGTCAAGTACATGGCCGACGATCCCAACAACGAGTGCCGGATCGGCGACCGCGTTTTGATCGAGGAGTGCCGTCCCCTGTCCAAGCGGAAGCGTTGGCGGGTGCGGCAGATCATCGAGCGGGCGGTGTGACGGTCAGGCCGCGGCAGGACCGGCGGTTGGGCCGCCTCCCCCTTCCGATGTCTGGGGGCGGCGCGCCGCTGACAACGCAACGACACTTCCGAAAACGGTGAAGTCATGATCCAGAGCGAAACCGTATTGAACGTCGCCGACAACTCCGGCGCCAAAAAGGTACTCTGCATCAGGGTGCTGGGCGGGACCCGGCGGCGGTATGCGCGGATCGGCGACGTGATCGTCGTCACGGTCAAGGAGGCGATTCCCCACGCCAAAGTGAAAAAGGGGGATGTGATGCGGGCGGTGGTGGTCCGCACCCGCAAGGAGTTGCAGCGGCCCGACGACACCACGGTCCGTTTCGACGAGAATGCCGCCGTGCTCCTCTCCAACGCCGGCGATCCCATCGGCACCCGTATCTTCGGACCGGTGGCGCGGGAGCTGCGGGCGATGGGCTACATGAAGATTATCTCGCTGGCCCCCGAGGTCCTGTAGCCGCAGAGGCGGCGAGGGACCGTTCGGTCGGCGGCTGGCAAACGGAACGAGGAAGACAATGGGTTGTGGAAGAAGTCTGAAGAAGGACGATCAGGTCGAGGTGATCGCCGGCAAGGACAAAGGCCGGGTGGGCAAGATCCTGAAGATCCACTCCAAAGATCGGGTCATCGTCGAGCGCGTCAACATGGTGAAGCGGCACCTGAAGCCTGGGATGGCCGGGCAGGAGGGCGGCATCATCGAAAAGGAGGCGCCGATCCATATTTCCAATCTCATGCTGATCTGCCCGAAGTGCAACAAGACGGTGCGCACCGGCAAGAAGATTCTCGAAGACGGCACCAAGGTCCGCGTTTGCAAGAAATGCGGGGAATCGGTGGAGCAAAAGGCGTAAGACCATCCCGGCTACGGGCCGCCGACCGGATGCTGGCCGTGGGAGCGGCTTGGCGGACGGCGGTCTGCGAGGAGGGATCTCGGTAAAGGAGATGCTGCCATGGCAGGGCTCAAAGAGGTGTACGAACAAGAATGCATCCCGGCGCTCCAGGAGCGGTTCGGCTACAAAAATCCGATGCAGGTGCCGCGGCTGGAGAAGATCGTTCTCAACATGGGGCTGGGGGAAGCGGTGCAGAACCCGAAGATCATCGACTCCGCAGTGGAGGAGTTGACGCTGATCGCCGGCCAGCGGGCGGTGGTCACCCGGGCCAAACGCTCCATCGCCGGGTTTAAGCTGCGGGAAGGAATGCCCATTGGCTGCCGGGTCACCTTGCGGCGGGAGCGGATGTACGACTTTCTCGCCAAGCTGATCAACATCGCCCTGCCGCGGGTGCGCGACTTTCGCGGCGTCTCGCGCAAGGCGTTCGATGGCCGGGGCAATTACGCGATGGGCGTCAGGGAGCATATCATCTTCCCGGAGATCGATTACGACAAGATCGACAAGATCAAGGGGCTCAATATCGTTATCACCACCACGGCGGGGACGGACGAGGAGGCGGAATTTCTCCTCGAGCGGCTGGGCATGCCGTTCACCCGCAAGGCGCAGCCCCAGGGCCAGGCGCAATAGGAGGTTGGCCGAAACGCTGTTTTGGCCGGCCGTGGTCGAAAACGACGGACTGATCAAGAAACGGCCGGGAACGGCGCGGGCGGGCCGTATCGGCGAGGCCGGCGGTCGGCTTTTCGCTCCCGGATGGGACAGGATGGACGTAGAGACTTCAGGCCAGGAGGCGAGCAAGTGGCCAGAAAATCGATGATGGAAAAGGCGAAGCGGCCGCCCAAGTTCAAGGTGCGGGCCCATAACCGTTGTCCTCTGTGCGGTCGGCCGCGGGCGTTTCTGCGCAAGTTCGGCATCTGCCGCATCTGTTTCCGGACCTTGGCGAGCCGCGGTGAGATCACCGGCGTCACCAAGTCGAGCTGGTAGGCGGCTGGGGCTGGCCTCTCTCCCCACCCCGCCCCTGCGGCAGACGGTGGCCGGATGATGGGTAACAGGCAGTAACAAGGCGATTTTTTTCAGGGAGAATGCAATCATGTCCATGAGCGATCCTCTGGCAGACATGCTGACCAGAATCCGCAACGCGTTGATGGCCCGCTTCGAGTCGGTGGAGATCCCGGGCTCTAAGCTGAAGGTGAGCGTGGCCGAGATCCTGAAGCGTGAAGGGTACATCCGCGACTACCACGTGCGACAGGACGGGGTCAAATCGACCATTGTCATCGATTTGAAGTACGATGCGGCCAACAATGCGGTCATTACCGGTCTTAAGCGGGTCAGCAAACCCGGGCGGCGGGTGTACGTGCGCCACGACCGTATTCCCCGGGTGATGAGCGGCCTCGGTATCGCCGTGGTCTCCACCTCCAAGGGAGTGATGACCGACAGGGAGGCGCGCCGCCAGAAGGTGGGCGGCGAGGTCCTCTGCAACATCTGGTAAGGAGAAAGCCGCCATGTCACGAATCGGCAGACAGCCCATCCCTGTGCCCAGTGGCGTGAAGGTGCAGATCGGCGATGGGTCGGTGACGGTCGCCGGGCCGAAGGGAACGCTCGAACGCTCCCTGCTGCCGGTGGTCGAACTGAAGCAGGAGAACGGCGCCTTGATGGTGCTTGCCAAGGACGGGTCCAAGCGGACCAACGCCTTCCGGGGGATGACCAGATCCCTGGTCAACAACATGGTGATCGGCGTGACCCAGGGGTTCCAGCGTAAGCTGGTGGTCGAGGGCGTCGGCTACCGGGCGAGTGTGTCTGGCTCCACCTTGACCCTCAACGTCGGCTATTCCAACCCGGTGGAGTTCGCCCTGCCCGACGGTGTGTCGGCCAAGGTGGACCGCAACGAGATCATCCTTGAGTCCATCGACAAGGAGCTCCTCGGCCAGACGGCGGCCAGGATCCGGGAGGTGCGCAAGCCGGAGCCGTACAAGGGCAAGGGGATCCGGTACGAGGACGAGCACATCGTGCGTAAGGTCGGCAAGGCCGCCGGCAAGAAATAGGGAGAACGACGATGGGAAAGACGAATCCAAGAGTTCTGGCGCGCCGGAAACGGATCAAGCGGATCCGCAAGAAGATCTCCGGCACCCCCGAACGGCCGCGGCTGCGGGTTTTCAAGTCCGCCCGTCATATCTATGCCCAGATCATCGACGATACCCGTGGCCATACCCTGGCCGCCATGTCCACCTTGGACAAGGCGATCCGGGAGGACGCCAGCCTGGATGGCAAGACGGCGCGGGCCCGCAAGGTGGGCGAGCTCATCGCCCAGCGGGCCAAGGCGGCCGGCATCACAGCGGTGGTCTTTGACCGCGGCGGGTACATCTATCACGGCCGGGTCAAGGCCGTTTCCGAGGGGGCCCGGGAGGGCGGCCTCGAGTTCTAGCACGTGGAGGGAAGAGCCTTGGCTGATTTCAGAAACGACGCCAGTGAAGAGCAGCTGATCGAAAAGATCGTGTATATCAACCGGACCGCCAAGGTAGTCAAAGGCGGCCGCCGGTTCAGCTTCAGCGCCATCTGCGTGGTCGGCGACGGCAACGGCCGGGTGGGCTACGGCCTGGGCAAGGCCAACCAGGTGCCAGAGGCGATCCGCAAAGGCATTGAGAGGGCGAAGAAGGACATGCGGCCGGTGGCGCTCACCGACGTGTCGATTCCGCACGAGATCATCGGCCATTACGGCGCGGGCCGGGTGCTGCTGAAGCCGGCCTCGGCCGGTACTGGGGTGATCGCCGGCGGGCCGGTGCGGGCCGTGCTCGAGGCCGCCGGGGTGCAGAATATTCTCACCAAGTGCCTGGGGTCGCACAACCCGCACAACATGGTCAAGGCGGCCCTCGACGGGTTGCGGCGGCTGCGCACCAAGGAAGAGATCGCCCGGCTGCGGGGCAAGAGTGTTGAGGAGATCGTCGCCTGACCCTGCTTTGGCGGGTGGCGTCGTGAAAGGCGTTGACTAGGCATCACACCAAACGGGGTGGATCATGGCAAAGGCGTTGAAACTGACCCTCGTCAAGAGCAAGATCGGCAGCACTAAGAAGGTGCGGGCCACGCTCACCGGTCTTGGCCTGACGCGGACCAACAAAACCATCGTGCGGTCGGACACCCCCGAGATTCGGGGAATGGTCCGGAAGGTGCAACACCTGGTACGGGTGGAGGAAATCGAATGTTGACCCTTGCGAATCTATCTCCCAGTCCCGGCTCCCGAAAGCAACGCAAGCGGGTCGGCCGCGGCCGCGGTTCGGGTCATGGCAAGACCAGCGGCCGGGGCCAGAAGGGCGCCAAGGCGCGTTCCGGCAACCGGCTGCGCCTCGGCTTCGAGGGCGGCCAGATGCCGCTCCAGCGGCGCTTGCCCAAGCGGGGCTTCCATAACATGTTCAAAACGGTGTACGCCGTGGTCAACCTGCGGGACCTCGACCGGTTCGAGGATGGGGCCACGGTGGACCGGGAGGCCCTGGTGGCGGCCGGGCTGGTGAAGCGGAGCGAGAAACTGGTCAAGGTGCTGGCCACCGGCGAGGTGAGCAAGAAGCTCACCGTGGTGGTGGACAAGATCTCCGAGGCGGCTCGGCAGAAGATCGAGGCGGCGGGCGGCTCCGTCACCTTGGCCGGCGGGAAGTGATCCATGGCCGGCGGACTGCAAAAGGTCGCCAATATTCCTGAGCTGCGGCGGCGGTTGCTCTTCACCGTCGCCATGCTCGCCGTATATCGCATGGGCGTTCAGATTCCGACGCCCGGGATCAACGGCGAGGCCCTGGCCGCCTTTTTCGCCAAAAACGCCGGAACCCTGTTCGACATGTTCAACATGTTCTCCGGCGGGGCGCTGCAGAACTTTTCGATCTTCGCGCTCGGCATCATGCCGTACATCAGCGCGTCGATCATCTTTCAGCTCCTGACCGTGGTGGTGCCGCAACTGGAGGCCCTGTCCAAGGAAGGCGAGCAGGGCCGGCGCAAAATCACCCAGTACACCCGTTACGCCACGGTGGGCCTGGCCATGATCCAGGGCCTGATGATCGCCGTGGGGCTGGAGGGCATGGGAGCGCCGGCCGGCGGCGAGATGATCGTCATCAATCCAGGCTGGCCGTTCCGCCTGATGACCATGCTCACCCTCACCTCGGGCACGGCCTTCATCATGTGGCTGGGCGAGCAGATGACCGAGCGAGGGGTGGGCAACGGCATTTCGCTCATCATTTTTGCCGGCATCGTCGCCCGGATGCCGGCCGCCATAGCCAACACCTTTCGCATGGTGTCGGCCGGCGAGATGACGGCGATCTTCTTGCCCATCCTCCTGGCCATGATGGTGGGGGTCATCTGGGTGATCATCTTTTTTGAGACCGCCCAGCGCCGGATTCCCATCCAGTACGCCAAGCGGGTGGTCGGCCGGCGGCAGTACGGCGGCCAGCGCACCCACCTGCCGCTCAAGATCAACATGGCCGGTGTTATTCCCCCGATCTTCGCCTCGTCGATCATGATGTTCCCCGCCACGATCGGCGGCATGATCAAGGTGGATTTCATCCAGCAGCTCTCGGCCATGCTCCAATGGGGAACGCCGTTGCACACCGCCCTGTATGTTGCTATGATTATCTTTTTCTGCTTCTTTTACACGGCGGTCACCTTCAATCCCGTGGACGTGGCGGAGAACTTGAAAAAGAACGGCGGGTTCATCCCTGGGATACGTCCGGGGAAGATGACAAGCGACTTTATCGACCGGATCATGGTGCGCTTGACCGTGATCGGCGCGATTTACGTGAGCGTCATCTGTGTTCTGCCCACCGTGCTGATTAAAAAGTTGAACGTGCCGTTCTACTTTGGCGGCACGGCGTTGCTCATCGTGGTCGGCGTGGCGATCGACACCCTGGCCCAGATGGAATCGTACACCGTGATGCGCAGTTACGAAGGCTTTCTGCGCAGCGGCCGGATCAAGGGCCGCCGATCCCGCTAGGGCTGGGCATGGGGCAGGCCGTTGTCCTCAAGTCGCCGGACGAGATCCGGGTCCTCCATGCCGCCAACCAGATCGTCGCCCGGACGCTCAAGCGGCTCGAGGAGATGGCCAGGCCCGGGGTGACCACCGCTGATCTCGACCGTGAGGCGGAGAGGTACTGCCGCAAACAGGGGGCCATACCGGCCTTCAAGGGATATCGCGGCTATCCCGCCAGCCTGTGTGTTTCGGTCAACCAAGAGGTGGTGCACGGCATTCCTTCCCGGCGCCGGCGGTTGCAGAGCGGCGACTTGGTGAGCATCGATTTTGGCGTTCGGTTTCAAGGGTATTACGGCGACGCGGCGGTGACCATTGCCGTGGGGGACTTGACGGACGAGCGGGCGCGGTTGCAGGCCGTGACCCGAGAGGCCCTGGAACGTGGCATCGCCCAAGTGATGATCGGCCGGCGGATAAGCGATATTTCCCGTGCGATCCAGGAGCATGTGGAGGCGCACGGTTTTTCCGTGGTGCGGCAGTTCGTCGGTCACGGCATTGGCCGGCAGTTGCACGAGCCGCCTGAGATACCTAACTACGTCCGGGAGGGCGCCAGTCCGCGCCTGCAGCCGGGTATGGTCCTGGCCATCGAGCCAATGGTCAACGCTGGCACGTGGGAGGTCAAGGTCCTCAGGGACGGCTGGACCGTGGTTACCGCCGATGGCCGGCCGTCGGCCCATTTCGAGCATTCGGTGGCCGTCACCGAAGATGGGCCGTTGGTCCTCAGCCGCTTGGCGGATGAGGAGTTTTGAGCCACGGCCAAGGCCGAGAATTTGCCGCCAGGGCTGCCGCGCCGGCTGTTGTGGCGCTAGGGGACTGGGCGGCGGCGGATGGTTTTGCAGGTGGCCCACAAGAGGACGAGGCCAGCATAGGCCACAAGGGAGTGGCCCAATCACGGCGCCGTTTGTGCAGGTGATGCTGCGCGGGCAAACGAGCGTGAAGGAGTAGAAGACGAGCGTATGGCGAAAGAAGAAGCGATCCAGGTCGAGGGAACGATCATCGAGCCGTTGCCCAACGCCATGTTTCGGGTAGAGCTGGAAAACGGCCACCGGGTGCTGGCGCATATCTCCGGCAAGATGCGGATGCACTACATCAAGATCCTTCCTGGGGACAAGGTGACGGTAGAGCTGTCGCCCTACGATCTGACCCGCGGACGGGTGGTCTTCCGCTCCAAGCGATGACAGCCCGTTGAAAAACGGGCTGTGTGCGGCACATGGATGTGGCCGGATTCCGCGGCTCTGAAAGAGTCAAGGCATTCGTGAGGTTGGCCGACTTGCGTTTTGGCCAACTGTGACTGAAAAAGCCAGGGATGGCTTGTTCTACAGACTGAAACAAACGAACGAACTGTTGCCAATCAGTCCAGACGAGGCACAAGACCATGAAAGTACGAGCATCGGTAAAGAAGATCTGCAGCGACTGCAAGGTGTACAAGCGTAAAGGCGTCGTGCGGGTTGACTGCAAGATCAAGAAGCACAAGCAGCGGCAGGGCTAGCAGCCCGTTGAAAAACGGGCTGTGGCGGGAGGGCGGCCGGAAGCCGTTGGCGGCTCGGGCAGTTCCCGCCCCCTGGAACTCAAGCGTGAATGGAGGAATACCTTGGCACGTATAGCCGGCGTAGATTTGCCGAAAAACAAGCACATGGAGATTGCGCTGACCTACATCTACGGGATTGGCAGGACCTCGGCCCGTAAGATCCTTGACGAGGCGGCCATCCCCTACAACACCAACTCCGATGCGCTGACCGACGAGCAGGTGACCACCATCCGCAAGATCATCGACGAGAAGTATCTCGTTGAGGGCGACCGTCGGCGGGAAGTGGCGATGGATATCAAGCGGCTGATGGACCTCGGATGCTATCGCGGTCTGCGCCACCGCCGGGGGCTGCCCTGCCGGGGACAGCGCACGCATACCAACGCCCGGACCCGCAAGGGGCCGCGCCGGACGGCTATCAAGAAGAAGAAATAAGGAGAACGCAATATGGCCGCTCCCCGTTCACGACGAGGCAAACGTCGCGAGAAAAAGAACATCCCAGAAGGGGTGGTGCACATCCAGTCCACCTTCAACAACACCATCGTCACCTTCACCGACAAGCAAGGCAACGCGGTGTCGTGGTGTTCCGCAGGCTGTCTTGGCTTCAAGGGGTCGCGCAAGAGCACGCCGTTTGCCGCCACCAACGTGGTGGAGACCGCGGCCCGCAAGGCAATGGAGCACGGGATGCGCACCGTTGAGGTGCGGATCAAGGGGCCGGGCCCTGGCCGGGACGCGGCCCTGCGGGCCCTGTCCACCGCAGGCCTTGATGTGACCAAGATCAGTGATGTGACGCCCATCCCCCACAACGGCTGCAAGCCGCCGAAACGTCGGCGGGTCTGATCCGAGCGACAACCCGAAGCGCGATACGCGATAACGGAGGATAACCGTGGCACGATATACCGGAGCCGTCTGCCGCTTTTGCCGGCGTGAAAGGCTGAAACTGTTCCTGAAAGGGGACCGCTGCTATTCCGACAAGTGCGCCTTTGAGCGGCGCTCCACCCCGCCGGGACAACATGGGCAGGCGCGGATGCGCAAGATGTCGGACTACGCCATTCAGTTGCGGGAAAAGCAGAAGGTCAAGCGGATGTACGGCATGTTGGAGGGGCAGTTCCGCCGCACCTTCCAGGAGGCGGACCGGCGGCGGGGCGTCACCGGCGAGATCCTGCTGCAGCTTCTCGAGTGCCGGCTGGACAACGTGGTGTACCGCCTGGGCTTTGCCAGCTCGCGGCGGCAGGCGCGGCAGCTTGTGCGCCACAACCACATCCGGGTCAACGGCAAGAAGGTGAACATCCCCTCCTATCGGGTGCGGGTGGGCGACGAGATCAGTGTGCGGGAGAAGTCCCGCTCCATCGAGGCGATCAAGGAAAGCCTGGAGGCCGTGGTCCGGCAGGGCGTTCCCGGCTGGCTCGAGCTGGACGCCGACAACTTTGTCGGCAAGGTCAAGGCGCTGCCCGAGCGGGCGGACATCACCATGCCGATCCAGGAACAGCTGATCGTCGAGCTGTACTCCAAGTAAGACGATGTATTCCCTCTGGCCCTGACCCGTTTGCAGGGCCGGTGAATCCCAGTGGACTCCGCTTTCGGAGAAAGGGCAGTCATGGAAGAGAAACGCTACAGCGAGTCCGACCCGTTTTACCGCAACTGGACCGAACTCATCCGGCCGGAAAAGATCGAGGTCGATGCGGACTCCTTGTCTCCGACCTTTGGCAAGTTCGTCTGCCAGCCGCTGGAGCGCGGGTTCGCCACCACCTTGGGCAACAGCCTGCGGCGCGTGCTCCTCTCCTCGATACAGGGGGCGGCCATTACGTCGGTGAAGATCGACGGCGCGCTGCACGAATTCACCTCCATCCCTGGAATCCTTGAGGATGTGAGCGAAATCATCCTCAACCTCAAGGAGGTGCGGTTGCGGCTGCACGCCAACGAACCCAAGACCATCCGGATCGAAAAAACGGTGAAGGGGCCGGTGACAGCGGCCGATATCATCAGCCCGGACGGCACGGTGGAGGTCCTCAACCCGGACAAACACATCTGCACCATCACCGGCGACACCAAGTTTTCGGCCGAGATGGAGGTGCGCTGGGGTAAGGGATATCAGCCAGCGGTCAAGAACCGCCGGGACGATCAGGCCATCGGCGTCATCCCCATCGATGCGATCTTCTCGCCGATCCGCAACATCAAGGTGATCGTCAGCCAGGCGCGGGTCGGGCAGCAGACCGACTACGACAAGCTGACCCTGGAGATCACCACCGACGGCAGCGTCCGGCCCGAGGATGCCCTGGCCTATGCGGCCAAGATCCTCAAGGAGCAGTTGACGGTCTTCATCAACTTTGACGAGGGGATGCCCATCCCCGAACGGGCGACCGAAGAGAGCGAAGCGGACCAGCCGCTCAACGAACACCTGTTCCGTTCGGTGGAGGACCTCGAGCTGTCGGTCCGGTCGGCCAACTGTCTGCGGGCCGCCAATATCCGCTACATTGGCGAACTGGTGCAGAAGACCGAGTCCGAAATGCTCAAGACCAAGAATTTCGGCCGCAAGTCCCTGAGCGAGATCAAACAGTTGCTCGCAGATATGGGGTTGTCCCTCGGTATGGAGATCCCCAACTGGCGGCCCCCGGAAAACGACGACAACAGCGAGGCGTGAGCGATGCGACATAGAAAGGCAGGACGACGACTGGGACGCACCACTGCCCATCGTAAGGCGATGGTGCGCAACATGGTCACCTCATTGCTCGATCACGAGCGGATTGTCACCACGGTGCCCAAGGCCAAGGAGGTGCGGCGGGTGGCGGAGAAGATGATCACCTTGGGTAAGCGCGGTGATCTTCACGCCCGGCGCCAGGCGCTGGCCGTGATCCGCGATAAGCGGGTCGTGGCCAAGCTCTTTTCCGATTTGGCCGAGCAGTACCGGGCCCGTAACGGCGGCTATACCCGCATCGTCCGCACCGGCTACCGGGCCGGCGATGCCGCGCCAATGGCGATCTTGGAATTGGTGGAGTACCAGGAGAGCGCCGGTTAACGGGCGCTTTGGGATACATATCCAACGCAAAAAGGCCCGGCATTGTCCGCCGGGCCTTTTTGCGTTGGGCTTTCTGCGATTGCTTGGCTGCGGCGGCCGTCCTGGTCGAGTCGCATGAGCCAGAAGTCCTGGTTGCCGCTGGTGACAGCACTCACAGAGCCGAACGCTTGCGCAACAAAAAAGCGCCAGCCTCGGGGCCAGCGCTTTTTGATACGCGTATGTCCGTATCAAGGGTTACAGCTGGACGACATTCTCCGCCGCCAGACCCTTGGGGCCTTCAACGATGTCGAACTGCACCCGCGCGCCCTCGGCCAAGGTCTTGAAACCCGTGCCCTGGATGGCGGTGTGGTGGACGAACACGTCCTTGCCGCTTTCTTGCTCGATGAATCCGTAACCCTTGGTGTCATCGAACCACTTGACCGTACCTTCAGCCATTGTACCACTCCTTGTACTTGGGTCCCGTCTCTCGGGACGTCACTGGAACGACCGGCTTCCTCTCGTGCCCGTCGAGGCGGCGGGCGGAACAGGATCTCGGCCACCCCCAAAAGACGGGGGAGGCGGAGCTGTCGCCCTGGCAGCGCCAGGCGGAAGCCGGCTGGCAGCGCTTGCGCAAAACAAAAAACGCACACGTTACGGCAACGTGTGCGTCTTGATTTTTCCTTCACACGAGCACTGCACGTAAACTTCATTTCTGATTAGACCATAGTCGATGCGGTTTGGCAAGGTCAATTCTATTTTTTTCTTGGCGACCCTTGCCGCTTTCAGGTACTCTTCGGGGGCGGGAAGGACGGCCCTGGCCCGCCGCGCCCCGAGACAGCAAACAACAGCGGGAGAGAACGATGAGCGACAGCGTATACAAGTTCGTAGAGTTTGTGGGCACGAGCAAGGAATCGTGGGAAGAGGCGGTGCGCAACGCGATCAACACGGCGGCCAAGCGGTACAGCGATCTGCGAATCGCCGAGGTGGTCAAACTCGACACGGTAATCGAGGGCAACCGGTTGAGTCTGTTTCGTGCACGGGTGAAGGTGTCGTATCGCTATCATCTGTGAGGTGACAGCCTGTTGGCGGACAGGCTGTCCACGGCCCGGTTCGGCCCGCGTCCCTGGAGCCTTCGGAACGGCTGTCGGTTGGGAAACCTCAAAAAGAGCCAGCGGTATTCGGCCCCACGTCTCTGTGCCGCGCACAGCCCGTTTTCAACGGGCTGCTACAGGTTGCGCCGGTCGATGATCCGCTGGGCCTTGCCTTCCGACCGGGCGAGGGTCTTGCCCTCCACCAGCTTGACATCCACCCCGATGCCGAGTTCCGAGGCGAGCCGCGCCTTGATATGTTCGACCATCTGCCGTTGCTTTTTCATTGAGTCGAAAAAGATGGCGTCCACCACCTCCACCAGGATGGTCGCCTTGTCGAGCCGGCCTTCACGCTCGACGATGATCTGGTAGTGCGGCTCAGTGCCTTCGATATCAAAGAGCACGGCCTCGATCTGCGACGGATAGACGTTGACCCCTTTGATGATCAGCATATCGTCGGTGCGGCCGGTGATGCGGCTGATGCGGCGCAAGGTGCGGCCGCAGGGGCAGGGCTCGGGAATGATGCGGGTGAGATCGCGGGTGCGGTAGCGCAGAACGGGAAAGCCTTCTTTGGTCAGGGTGGTGACCACCAACTCGCCGATCTCTCCATCTGGCACCGGCTCCAGGGTCTCGGGATCAATGATCTCCACGAGAAAGTGGTCCTCGTTCACGTGCAGGCCGCTGCAAAAGGTGCACTCGCCGGCAACGCCCGGCCCCATGATTTCAGAAAGGCCGTAATTATCCGTGGCTTTGATCGGCAGCTTGCGTTCCAACTCCTGGCGCATGGCCTCAGACCAGGGCTCGCCGCCAAAAAGCCCCACCCGTAAGGAGAGGGCGTTGGGGTTGACGCCCATTTCAGCCATGCTGTCGGCAAGGTACAGGGCATAACTCGGCGTGCAGACCAGGGCCGTGGTGCGGAAGTCCTGCATGATCTGGATCTGCCGCTTGGTATTGCCGCTGGAGATGGGAATGACCGACGCGCCGAGCCGCTCGGCCCCGTAGTGCAGGCCAAAACCGCCGGTGAACAGGCCATAGCCAAAAGCGATCTGGATCACATCGTCGGCCCGCACGCCTGCGGCGGTGAGGATGCGGGCCACCAGGTTGGACCAGGTCTTGATATCGTTGCGCGTGTAGCCCTCCACCGTGGCCTGGCCCGTGGTGCCGGACGAGGCGTGCAGGCGTACGATCTCCCGCAGGGGCACGGCGAAAAGCCCATAGGGATAGTGGTCGCGCAGGTCCTGCTTGGTGGTGAAGGGGAGGGCCCGCAGGTCGTCCAGGCTTTGCAGGCGTTCGGGATCGAAACGCAGCTCTGCGAACTTTTTGCGGTAAAAGGGGACGTTCACCGCCACCCGGTTGCAGGTTGCCTGCAGCCGTTCGAGTTGGAGTTGTTCGAGATCCTCGCGGCTCATGCACTCTTTGTCGCGTTCCCAGTACATGTTCTCTCTCCCTTTGCCCAAATTGCGCGTTTCTTGGCCGCTTCCTGGCCCAGGCAATCCGGCGGCGCGTCCCGCGTCGCCCGCGTTCCACCTTGTTGCCGGGCGTTATTCGTTTGCCGGGCCGTGGCCCAGATAGGCCCGTTGCACGTCACGGTTGGCGAGCAGGTCCTCGGCCGGCCCCTGGAGGATGATCCTGCCGGTTTCGATCACATAGCCCCGGTCGGCGATGTGCAGGGCCGCCCGGGCGTTCTGCTCCACCAGAAGCACGGTGTTGCCCTCGTCCCGCAGCCGGCTGATGATGCCAAAGATCGTCTTGACCACCAACGGCGCCAGGCCGGTGGAGGGCTCGTCGAGCATGATCAGTCGTGGCCGGGCCATGAGGGCCCGGCCAATGGCCAGCATCTGCTGTTCGCCGCCCGACAGGGTGCCGGCCAACTGCGTGCGCCGTTCCCGCAGTACGGGAAACAGGTCGTACACGTGCTCGATTTCCGTCAGGGCCCTTTTTCCTTCCTGCTGGCGCCGGACGTGCGCGCCGAGTATCAGGTTTTCTTCCACTGACAGGGGCGCAAAGACCTGGCGGCCTTCGGGAACCAGCGAGCATCCGGCGCGGACGATTTTCTGCGGCGTGGCCGTGGTGATATCCGCGCCGTTGAGGCGTATCTCTCCGCCGCGGGGCGGCAAGAGGCCGGCGATGGTGTTGAGCAGGGTGGTCTTGCCCGCGCCGTTGGCGCCGATCAGGGTGACGATCTCGCCTTCGGCCACGTGGAGAGAGACCCGGCGCAGGACCCGCAGTTTGCCGTAGCCGGCCTCGATGTTACGTACCTTGAGCATCGTCTTCTCCCAGATAGATGGCGATCACCTCGGGATGGTTTTGGATCGCGCTGGGCGCATCGTCGGCGATCTTCTGGCCAAAGTTGAGCACCGTGATCTCGTCCGAGACCTCCATGACCAGGGACATATCGTGCTCCACCAAGAGGATGGTGACCCCTTGGTCGCGGATCTTGCGGATCAGGCGGCCGAGTTCTGCGGTCTCGTACATGTTGAGGCCAGCGGCTGGTTCATCGAGGAGGAGCAAGTCCGGCTCGGTAGCCAGGGCGCGGGCCAACTCCACGGCCCGCTGCTGGCCAAAGGCGAGGCTGGTGGCCTCCTTTTCGGCGTGGTCGGCGATCTCCACCAGGTCCAAAAGCTCCAGGGCCCGTTTGTGGCTCAGCCGCCATTCCCGTCTGGTCCACGGCAGCCGGCAGAGGCAGGGCAGAAAACCGGCCTTGGTCTGCGGATGACGGCCGACCATGACCGTTTCCACAGCGCTCATGCCGGAAAACAGTTTGATGTTTTGAAAGGTGCGGGCCAGCCCCAGCCGGGCGATCTCGTGCGCCGGCCGGCCGTCGATCCGCTGGCCGGCAAAGGTGATTTTGCCGGCCGTGGGCGCAAGGTTGCCGGCAATACAGTTGAAGAGCGTGGTCTTGCCCGCGCCGTTGGGCCCGATCACCGCCTTGATCTGTCCCCGTTGCACGGTAAAGCTCACATCGCTTAAGGCTTGCAGGCCGCCGAACCGCTTGCCGACCTCCTCCACCTGGAGAATGGTCGCACTTCGGCGTGTTGGGGCGTTGGGGGTACGCGTGTCATCTGCTGGCATGGGCCTGCCTCCACGCACGCAGCCGGGCCGCGATGCCGAGCCGGAGCACGCCGTCCGGCGCAAAGAGCATGATAGCGATGAGGATGAGTCCGAACACCGCGTCGTCATAGGTGCCGAACAGGCCGCGCAGCGAGAGGAAGTTGAGGAGCACGGCCATGAGCAGGGCGCCCCACAGCGAGGCCATGCCGCCCACCGCCACGATGGCCACATACCGCACCGATTTCATGATGCCGGCCTCGGATGGGCCGATGCCGCCGTTGTAGTGGGTGAGAAAGATGCCGGCCGCCGCGGCGTAGGCGGCGGAGAGGACAAACGTCTTGAGCTTTGCCTTGGCCGTGTCCACACCCACCGAGGCGGCCGCCTCTTCTGAGCCGTGAATGGCCCGCAGGGCGAGACCGATGCGCGAGTGGATGAGGTTGACGAGCAGCAAGAGCCCCAGGGCCAGGAGGCCCCAGGCGATGTAGTAGTTGGTCACTCGGGCGCTGAAATCGCCGCTGATGGCGAGTCCAGGCAACAGGGGCAGGGGCGGCACCTCGGAGATGCCGTCCGCCTCGCCAAAAAAGGGCGTGGCCAGAGCGATGCGGTAGATGATGATGCCGAATCCCAGGGTGGCCATGGCCAGATAGTGGCCGGTGAGTTTGAGCACTGGCCCGCCGATGAGCCAGGCGACGAGCACAGCGGTGAGGATAGCGATCGCGGCCGCGGCCCAGGGATGGACGGTGAGCAGCGGATCGCCGAACATATCGGTGGAGGCCGCCAAGAGGCCGAGGCGCTCGAGGAGGCGGATCAGGCTGTTGTCCACGCCAGCCAGATTATGGGTGGTCAGGGCGGCGGAGATGTAGCCGCCAATGCCGAAAAATCCGGCATGGCCCAAGGAGATCTGCCCCGCGTAGCCCATGAGCAAACAGAGGCCGATCACCAGCAGGGCGTAGTAGGCGGCCATAGTGAGCTGAGTGAGATAGTAGGCCGTGTCGGTCCATTGGGTGAGCAACTGTACGCCCACGACCAGGCAAAGGAGGAACGGAAAGGGGAGATAGGGCCGCATGGCTAGAACTCCTGTAAGCGGGCCGCCTCCCGGTCGCCGAACAGGCCGTAGGGGCGCACAAAGAGGATGACCAGGAGGATGGCGATGGCGATGGCGTCCTGGAAGGCGAGAGGCATGACCGAGACGCTGAACGCCTCGATAATGCCCAGAAGCAGGCCAGCGAATACAGCGGCCGCCGAGTTGCCCAGACCGCCAAGCACCGCCACGGTAAATCCCTTGATCGCCAGGCCGGTGCCGCCGTCGTACTGGGAAGAGGTGATGGGCGACACCACACAGCCGGCCAGAGCGCCGATGCCGGCGGCGAGCATGAAGGAGAGGGTGACCATGTTGCGGGTGTCGATGCCGCAGAGGATGGCGGCCGTGCGGTTGGCGGCGCAGGCCCGCATCTCCTGGCCCACGGGCGTCAGTTTGAAGAACAGGTTGAGGGTGATGACGATCACCGCGCAGGTGCCGATGACCCAGAGTATCTGGGGCGAGATCGTGGCACCGAGCACCGAGATGGAGGAGACCTCGTTGCCGGTGAAGTAGGGCAGGGCGTACACCCCATCACCCCAGATGTGCAAGGCCGCCTCTCGCAGCAAGATGGAGACGCCGATGGTGATGATGATCATCCGCAGCACCGACGGCCGGTCCAGCCAGCGGATGAAGCAGATCTCCACCAAGGCGCCCACCAGCATGGTGACGGCCACGGCGCCGGCCACGGCCAGCGGCAGGGGCAGCCAGTTTTGCAGGGAGATGGCGGTCATGGCTCCCAGCATGACGAACTCGCCCTGGGCAAAGTTGATGATGCCGGTGGTGTTGTAGATGATGTTGAAACCAATGGCCACGATGGCGTAGATACTGCCATAGGTGATGCCGGCCAACAGGTATTGGATGCAGAGTTCCAGGGTCATGGGCGTGCAAGATGCCGGTTTGCGCTGCCAGCGGCGCTCGGCGTGATGCCGGCTGCCTAGCAAAGCGCCGGAACGGCCTGTGGCGTTCCGGCGCTTTGGCGATCTCCTGGCCAGTCGCGGTTATTGTTCGTAGGGCACGAACTTGCCGTCCTTGACGGTCAGCATGGCAAAGGAGTCGATGTCCAGGCCGTTGTGGTCCTGGGGGGTAAAGTTGAACACCCCGCCGGTGCCGACAAAACCCTTCATGTTTTCAATGGCGGCCCTGACCTTTTCCCGGTCCGGCCCCACCTCGCCGATGGCCCGGCAGAGGATCTTGAAGGCGTCGTAGGCATGGCCGCCAAACGTGGAGACCGGCTCGTGGTAGCGGGCCTCGTAGGCCTTTTTATAGCCAAGGAGCACCGGCTTTTGCGGATGATCGTCGGGCAGCAGATCGGCGATGAGCAGCCGGCCGGCCGGAAAGATGATGCCTTCGGCCGCCTTGCCCGCCGCCTCCACATACTTGATGTTGCCAAAGCCGTGACTCTGGAAGAGGGGCACCCGCCAGCCGGCCTGCCGCATGTTCTTGGCCAGGATGGCCTGGGCCGGCACGATGGACCAGTTGACCACGGCCTGGATCTCCTTGTGGGCCATGAGCTTGGCCACCACGGCCGACAGGTCGGTGGCCCGCTTGTCGTACACCTCGGTGGCCACCACCTCAATGCCGTACTGTGGCGCGAGTTTCAGGAGCTGGGCCTTGCCCGCCTTGCCGAAACCAGTGTTGCCGGCCAGGACGGCGATCTTTTTGATCCCCTGCTTGCGCATGGTCAAAAAGATCTTGGCCGCAGCGTGGGAATCCTTTTGCGGCGTTTTGAACACGTAAGGCGAGACCGGGTTGACGATGAGCTCGGCCGCAGCGCAGGAGATGAGGATCGTCTTGCCCTGGGTGCAGATTTTCTTGATTTTCAGGGTCTCGCCGCTCGTGGACGGGCCGAGGATGGCAAAGACCTTTTCCTCCTCAATGAGCTGCTTGGCAAAGGAGATCGCCTTTTCTGGATTGGCGCCCGAATCCTTGATGATCAGCTCCACCTTGTTGCCGTTGATGCCGCCCTTGGCGTTCAGCTCTTCGGCCAGCATGACGAGGGTGCGGGATTCCGGTCCGCCAAGGAAGGAGGCCGGGCCGGTAACCGCGAGGATGGCGCCGATCTTGATCGTGCCCGCCCCAGCGGTCAGGGGCAGGAGCAGGGCCGCGCACAGGGCGGCGAGCAGGCTGGTCAGTCGTTTCATCAGGAGTCCTCCCTTCGTGTGGTTTTTGGGGGTGCGCGGTGGGCGTTCCCTGGTGGACGGGAACAGAAATCGCCCTACAGCGCAGAAACCTCTTCGCCGGACAACAGCCGGTGACCGGCGGCCTGGAGCACGCTCCGGGCGCGGTCGAGATCCTCGATCCGGAAGATGAGCAGGCCGGTGTCCCCGGACTTTTGGCTAAAGGCGTACATATACTCCACGTTGAGTTCCGCCTCGGTCAAGGTGTTGAGCACGGAGGCCAGGCCGCCGGGCCGGTCGGGTACAGCCACGACCACCACCTCTGTGCGGCCCACGGTGAAGCCGGCATCGCGCAACACCTGACAGGCCCGGTCCGTATCGTTGACAATGAGCCGCAGAATGCCGAAATCCGCGGTGTCGGCCAGGGACATGGCCCGGATGTTGATCCCGTGTTCGGCGAGGATCTGGGTGATCTCGGCCAGCCGGCCGGCCTTGTTTTCCAAAAAGATGGCGATTTGTTCGAGCTGCATGGTGATTCCTCTCACAACTGCCGTTTATCGATGACCCGCTTGGCCTTGCCCTCGCTGCGCTGGATCGACTTGGGCTCCACCAGGCGCACGGTGCAGGAGACGCCGAGCAGGTCCTTGATGTCCCGTTGGATCTGCTGGGCGAGGCGCTCGAGGTGCTTGATCTCGTCGGAAAAGACCGCCTCGCTCACCTCCACCTGCACCTCCATCGTGTCCATCGTGCCCTGCCGGTCCACGACGATCTGGTAGTGGGGCTCCACGCCTTTGATACCCATGAGCACATGCTCCACCTGGGAGGGGAAAACGTTGACCCCACGGATGATGAGCATGTCGTCGGTCCGGCCGGTGATCTTGGGCATGCGCACAAACGAGCGGCCGCAGACGCACGGCTCGGTGATCAGACGGCAGATATCCTTGGTGCGGTAGCGGATGACCGGAAAGGCCTCCTTGGTGATGGTGGTGAACACCAGCTCCCCGGCTTCGCCATCTGCCACCGGCTCCAAGGTCGTGGGATCGACGATTTCGGGAATGAAGTGGTCCTCAAAGATGTGCAGGCCGTTTTGCGCTTCAAGGCATTCCGCGGCCACCCCCGGACCGATCACCTCGGACAGGCCGTAGATGTCGATCGCCTTGATGCCGAGGCGCCGCTCGATCTCCTCGCGCATGTTCTCGCTCCACGGCTCGGCGCCGAATACCCCTACCCGCAACTTGAGATCTTTTTGGGGATCAACGCCGAGATCGGCCATCACATCGGCAATGTTGAGGGCATACGAAGGGGTGGAGAGCAGGACCGTGGAGCCGAAGTCCCGCATGATCTGGATCTGCCGCTTGGTCTGGCCGCCGGAGATCGGCACCACGGTGGCGCCCAGGTTCTCGGCCCCGTAATGGGCGCCGAGGCCGCCGGTGAACAGGCCGTAGCCGTAAGCGTTCTGCACCACGTCGCCGCGGCGCACGCCGGCCGCCGCCAGGGTGCGGCTCATCAGTTCCGCCCAAGTGCGGATATCGCGTTTGGTGTAGCCCACCACGGTGGGTTTGCCCGTGGTGCCAGAGGAGGCGTGCACCCGCACCACCCGGTCGAGCGGCACGGTGAACAGGCCAAAGGGATAGTTCTGCCGCAGGTCCTCCTTGGTGGTGAAGGGCAGTCGCCGGAGATCGTCGAGCCCCTTGATGTCGGCCGGCGTCACCCCTGCCTCTTCCATTTTCTGCCGGTAGTAGGGCACGCGGGCATAGACCCGCTCAACGGTCTCCTGGAGCCGTTCGAGCTGAAGGGCCCGCAGGTCGGCGCGCGGCATGGTTTCGTATTCCTCGTTCCAGATCATGGTCTCTTGGCCTCCTCCTTGTTGCTGCTATCCGTCCGGCGAAAAGCCATCCGTGGCGTCTCCCGCCCCGGTTGGACAAAATCAGCCTTGATGAACTCGCAAAAAGTCCTCCCTCCGGCTTAAACCGGGATTCCCGGAGCGATTTGCGGCGCGGCGCTAAAACTCGCAAACTCGGGCTATCCCCTCAAACAAGCGAGTTTTTTAACGTGCCCCGCCGCAAACCGCTTTCCCCCGGAAATCACCGGATGCGCCTCCACGAGGACTTTTTGCGATACCATCAGCCTTGCCAACACCACGAAGTGCTTGCCGTAAAATGGGCGGTTCGGCGGCAGGCCCCTGTGCCGCTCCCAGCCCGTTTGCAACGGGCGGCTACGGGGTTCCCAGCTCTCGGCCACGGCGAAAGGCGACGAGGTTTTCCTCCACCTTGCGTGGCAGTCTTTGGCGCAAGATGTCGATGAACAGCTCCTCGGCCACGGGGAGAAAGGTGGAGAGCACGCCCACTAAAGCGATATTGGCGGCCCGAGGCTCGCCGGCCTCGGCGGCGATGGCCGCGCCATCCACCGGAATGACCTTCACCTGGTGTTCGCGGATGAAGGCAAGTGGATCGGCCGGGTACAGGGCCTTGCCCGTGGCCACGGCTGGCGGCGCGATCTTTTGCGTGTTGACGATCACCGTGGTCTTGGGATGCATGAACGGCAGGTAGCGGGCCGCCTCCATCAACTCGAAGGAGAGCACCACGTCGGCGCCGCCGTGCTCGATGAGCGGCGAAAAGACCCGGTCGCCGTAGCGGAGGTGGGCGACAACAGAGCCGCCCCGCTGGGCCATGCCGTGAACTTCACTTTTTTTGATATCAAGGCCCGCGGCCATGAGCGCCCGCGAGGTCACCTCGCTGGCGAGGAGGATGCCCTGGCCGCCGACGCCGCAAAACAGGATATTGCCCGCAGTGGCCATCAGGACACCTCCTTGGGTTGGATGGCGCTGAACTTGCACAAGGCGACGCACTGGCCGCAACCGATGCACATGGCGTTGATCGTCGCATGCCCATCCTGTTTGTCGGGCCTGGGCAGACCCAGCGCGGCGGCCTCTTCCCGCGTGACCGGCGTCCAGACAATGGCCGGGCAGCCGATGCGCAGGCAAGAGCGGCAGCCGGTGCAGGCGGTGGGCTCCACGGCGAGAGGCGTCTTGGGCGCCTTGCGCACTTCGGGAAGCAGGGCGCAGGGCGCGCGGCTGATGACTACCGAAAGTTGCTCCCGGTTGATCTCTTCTGCCAGCACCTTGTGGCAGGCGGGGATATCGTGCGGGTCCACCACCCGTACGTGTTCGATCCCCAGGGCCTGACACAGCCGTTCGAGATCCACTTCGTGCGCCGGCTCGCCCCTCAAGGTCGATCCTGAAACCGGGTTGGGTTGGTGGCCGGTCATGGCGGTGATCCGGTTGTCGAGGATGATGACCGTCGTGGTGTCGCCGTTGTAGGCCGAGTTGAGCAGGCCGGTGATGCCGGAATGGCAAAAGGTCGAGTCGCCGATAACGGCCACGATCTTGCCGTTGCCTTCTGCGCCCAGGGCGCGGGCCATGCCGTGCGCCATGGGGATGCTTGCGCCCATGCAGACGCAGGCGTCCATTGCGGAAAGCGGGGGGAGAAACCCCAAGGTATAACAGCCGATATCTCCAGAGACGAAAACGTTGAGCCGCGCCAGGTTGAAGAACAACCCGCGATGCGGACAGCCGGGACACATGTTGGGCGGCCGTGGCGGCATGTCGGGAGCGGGAAAGCCAGGATGACGCGGTTCGATGCCAAAGGCCCGGCGCAGCACGGTGGGCGAGAGCTCGCCAATGGCCGGCACCACCTCTTTGCCGCGGCAGGCGATCCCCAGGGCCCGCACCTGCGTCTCGATGATTGGGTCAAGGTCCTCGACCACATACAGCTCGTCCACCTGGCCGGCGAATTCGCGGATGCGCTCCACGGGCAGGGGGTTGACCATGCCGAGCTTGAGGATCGAGGCGTCGGGCAGGACTTCTTGAACATGGAGCGCCGCCACGCCGGCGGTAATCACCCCGATCCGTCGGTCGCGCAGGATCATCTGGTTGAGCGGCGTGTTTTCGGCCAGCCGTTGCAGCCGCTGCCAGCGATCGGCCAGATCCTGGCGGCGTTGGCGGGCGTTGGCCGGCAGCATGACCAGCTTGGCCGGTTCACGGTTCAGGATCGGTGTGCGGCACGCGCGCCGTTCGCCCGGCTCGACAATACCCTCCACATGGCTCAACCGGGTGGTGGAGCGGATGAGCACCGGGATATCGAACTCCTCTGAGATGGCATACGCCTCATGGACAAAGGCCCGGGCCTCGGCCGGATCGGCCGGCTCCAGCATGGGCAGTTTGGCGGCCAGGGCGTAGTTGCGGCTGTCTTGCTCGTTTTGCGACGAGTGCATCTCCGGGTCATCGGCGCAGATCACCGCCAGGCCGCCGAACACGCCGGTATAGGCGGCGGTGAACAGGGGATCGGCGGCCACGTTGACGCCCACGTGTTTCATGGTGGCCAGGGCGCGCACCCCGGCGAAGCTGGCGCCGATGGCCGTCTCCAGGGCTACCTTTTCGTTGGGCGCCCATTCGGCGTACACCCCGTCGTACTGGCAGAAGTTTTCCAAGATATCGGTGGACGGCGTGCCAGGATAGCCGGAGGCCACCGCCACTCCGGCCTCGAAAGCGCCGAGGGCCAGGGCCTCGTTGCCCGACATCCAAAGCCGGTCGCTTTGGGAGGGCGGGGACGCGTTTTGCGTCGGTCCTGCTGGTTGTGCGGTGCTCATAATATTAAAGAAAGGGTCTCCTCTTTAAGGTTGCTCTGCCGGCCGCTCGGGAACGGCTCGCGCTCGCGGGCCGCTGGCGCATGGTCGCGCCGGGAGAGGCCTGGTGCGTCCTGTCTGGTAGGAATATTTACCGAATGGGGTTTTGTAGCATGTTTTGGCCCCAAGTTCAAGCTCAGGGCCGCAGTGGAGCCTAAGCGGGAAGGGTCACTCCAGGTCGAGAAGGGCCTGGACCGCTGCCAGGGATTGCTGGTAAATGGCCGGAAGGGAGGCGGCGTCGAGCCCCATTTTGTGGGCAATTGTATCTACCTGCGGCCAGTCGGCCTGCTCGTAGGCCCGCAGGAGGAGAAGGGGCACGGCATGGGGCGTGGTGAGCCGGCCGAGGAGGGCGTCGGCGACATGGTCGGCCAGGCCGAGTTCGGTGACGATTTCTTGCATCGGCCGGTCGAGCAGGGCGTCGAGCAGGGAGAACATGCCGATGGTGTAGCAAGCGGCCGTCTCCGAGGCGAGGCGCGGGGTGAGGGCGGCGACCTTTTCGCAGAAGAGGGCCCGCATCGCGGCCATGACCGCCAGCTCCCGCGGCTTGTCGTCGGCGAGCGATGCCACGGTGATGAGCGACAACCACTTGCGGAAATGCTCTTCCCCCAGCAAGGCGATGGCGCCCTGCAAAGAGGTGATCTTGTTTTTGCGGGCAAACCAGGCCGAGTTGACGAAACGCAGGAGTTTGTACGATAGCGATACGTCTTGCGCCACCACCTTGCCGATCTTTACGTAGTCGCAGGTGGGGTCGGCGACCATCTTGAGCAGCCGGAAGAGATGGACCTTCACCACCGGCAGGTCGCGGCCGGCCACCACCTTGGGCCGGCTGAAAAAAAAGCCCTGAAAGAGCTCGAAGCCGAGTCCCATCGCCTGTTGAAACTGTTCGTGCGTCTCGACCTTTTCGGCCAGCAGCGTGATACCGTGCCGCCGGGCCCGCTCCACTTCCTGCGCCATCTGCTGGCGCTCCAGGGCGAGGAAGTCGAGCTTGACGATATGGGCCAGGCGGAGCAGGGGCTCCCATTCTGGTGAAAAGACAAAGTCGTCGAGGGCCAACCGGTAGCCCCTTTGGACGAACTTGCGGCAGGCGGCGACCAGTTTTGGCGTCACACGCACCGTTTCCAGCACTTCGATCACCGTGAGCCGGTGGTCGCAAAGCAGGGGGATCTCTTCCAGGAGAAGGTGGTCGGGAAAGTTGATGAAGGCCCGTTTGCCTTGGGTCACCTGCTGGAGGCCGAGCAAGAAGACGCTGTTGGAGATGACCTTGGACGTGGCCCGAGCGCCGTCTTCGGTCGGGTCGAAACCGCCATCCGGGCCGCTGCGAAAGAGCAGTTCGTAGCCGTACACTTCAAGATCGTGGCCAAAGATCGGCTGACGGGCGACGAACACGTTGCTCATGGCGTCTGAGGCTGTGTCCATAGAAAAAATCCTACCATTTTTTTGGTGACGGGGTAATATCAAAAATTCTGGAGCACGGGCGGAGGCAGGAAGCACAGGCGATGGGACAAGGGACCATACGGGTAAACGAGCGGCCGATTCCCTTGGCTGGGGCCGCCACCGTGGGAGAGTTGGCGCGCCGGTTGCGCCCTGACGCCGATATCTTTATCGTCAACGGCTATCCCGTAGCTCCTGATACTCCGGTTTCCGCCGGGGATGAGTGCTGGCTGATCCGGCGGGGCGAGGTCCCCGACGCGGAAGAGATGCGCCGCCTGCTGTACGCCCGCCATACGCCAGGGGTGCAGAAGCGGATCAGCGGGGCCACGGTGGGGATCATGGGGCTTGGCGGGCTGGGATCGGCCGTGGCC
>WFOD01000080.1 GCA_015488275.1 Deltaproteobacteria bacterium | reverse complement strand
GGCGGGCGGCGGGGGGGGGAGTCGCCGGTCTCCATCTTTTTGATCCGCACGAGCGCGTCCTCGATCAGCCGGCGGTTGAAGGAAGTCACGTCGCTGACAATGCCAAGGATGAACACCTGGCCGCCAAGGACGAAAAGGATCACCGACAGGATGAGCGACTGGATGTGGCCAGCGCCCTGGCCCTGGAGATAGAAGTAGAGGTAGCGGATACACGGGATCAAGGCCAGGATGATGAGCACCGCGCCGATGCTCCAAAACACCTTGAGCGGCTGGTACATGGTGTACATCCGCACAATGGTGTTGAGCTGGCTGACGATGAACTTGGGTACGCTCTTGAACAAACGTGACTCGCGCGTCTTGGGATTGGTGGAGACGGGCACCGAGGCCAGGGCGATGTGCTTGCGGCTCGCCTGGATGATCGTTTCAATCGTATAGGAATAGGCGGAGACGATGTTCATCTGCAAGGCCGCCTCGCGGGAGAGGGCGCGAAAACCGCTCACCGCGTCCGGCACATCGGTATTGGAGAGCAGGCGAACAACGAAGCTGCCGAACTTTTGGAGTTTTTTCTTGGTCCAGGTGAAGTGGGGGATGGTGTCGGTCTGCCGGTCGCCGATGACGAAATCCGCCTCCCCCGCGAGGATCGGCGCGATCAGTTTGGCAATGTCGGCCCCTTGGTATTGGTTGTCGCCGTCCGTGTTGACGATGATGTCCGCCCCGAGCCGCAGGCAGGCGTCCAGGCCGGTCAAAAAGGTGATGGCCAGCCCCTTGTTCTGCCGGTTGCGGACGATGTGGTCCACCCCGAGCCGCCGCGCCACCTCCACCGTGCGGTCAGTGGAGCCATCGTCGATCACCAGGATCTCCACCTCGTCGATGCCTGGAATCTGGCGGGGGATGTCGGCCACGGTTTGGGGCAGGGTGGCCTCTTCGTTGTAACAGGGGATCTGGACGATGAGCTTCATGGAGCGCTCCAGGCGGAGTCGGCCGGGAGATGGCGGAAGATCGCCGGCTGGCAGAGGCCGAGTTTGGCGAGACGGAAGGTGAGCGCGGTCCACAGGCAGCCCAGGCCGTAACGGGTGGAGCGCACGAAGTTGATCGACGACGCCTCGGGAAAGTACTTGGTGGGGCAGCTCACCTCGGCGATGGTGTAACCGAGCCAGAGGATTTGGGCCAGCATCTGGTTGTCGAAAACAAAGTCGTCCGAGTTGCAGGAGAAGTCCAGCTTGCGCAGCAGCTCGGCGGAAAAGGCGCGGTATCCGGTGTGGTATTCAGAGAGCTTGGCGCCGAGCAGGAGGTTTTCGATAAAGGTGAGCCCCCGGTTGGCCACGTACTTCCAAAGCGGCATCCCGCCGGCCAGGGCATAGCCGCCAAGGATGCGGGAGGCGAGCACGCAGTGGTACAGGCCGCTGGCGATCATGGTGGTCATGGCCGGAATCAGCAAGGGCGTATACTGGTAGTCCGGATGGACCATGATCACGATATCGGCCCGGTGCTCCAACGCCAGCCGGTAGCAAGACTTCTGGTTGCCGCCGTATCCCAGGTTCCTCTCGTGGGGGTGCACGATGGTCCGTTCGAGGCGCTGGGCAATGGCGACGGTTTCGTCCCTGCTCTTGTCGTCCACCACGATCACGAGGTCCACGATCCCCTGGGCCAAGACCTCGCGGTGAGTCTTTTCAATGGTCTTGGCGGCGTTGTACGCCGGCATGACCACGACGATCTTCTTGTCCTGGTACATGGTCTCCCCTTTCCTCCCGCAACGTTTCATAGTATATCCCTCACTGGCCCGTTTTTGAAGGTGGAAAGAGGGAGATGATGGCGAGGAAGAGCGGCATGGCGGCGCGGGAGACCTGGTTCGTCTTGTTGTTGTGCGTGGCGGCGGTGGTCGCGGTGTACGCCAGAACTGCGGGGTTCGGCTTTGTGGTGTACGACGACGACGAGTATGTTTACGCCAATCCCCTGGTCAAGAACGGGTTGACCGCCACCAGCGTTCTGCGGTCCCTGACCGAGGTGCGGGCGGCCAATTGGCATCCGGTCACCTGGATCTCCCACATGCTCGACGTATCGTTCTTTGGCCTCGATCCCGGCCGCCACCATCTCGTCAATCTGGCCCTGCACGCGGTCAATGCGGGTCTCGTCTTTCTCTTGCTGCGCGCCGTTGGGCCGCTGGCGTGCGCGGCGTTCACCGCCCTTGTTTTCGCCGTCCATCCCCTGCATGTGGAATCAGTGGCCTGGATCTCCGAGCGCAAGGATCTGCTCTCCGCCCTGTTTGGCCTCCTCGCCGTGGCCGCGTACAGCCGGGGAGCGGCCCGCGGCCGGCAGGCGAGCGCGGCCGCCCTTGGCTGCTACGCCCTCTCCCTGGCCTCCAAGCCGATGCTCGTTACCTTGCCGTTACTCTTGGTGGTGCTCGATTACTGGCCCTTGGGCCAGCGGCCGGCGGCCGGCCCTTTCACGCTCTGGCCCCGTCTTTGGGGAAAGTGGCCTTTCTTCCTCCTTGCGGCGCTTGCATCCGGCATCACCCTTTGGGCCCAGGCTGAGGGCGGCGCCATCCAATCGCTGGCCAGCTATCCCCTTGCCGTGCGGCTGGCCCATCTGCCGGTCGCCTATCTCTTTTACCTCGAAAAACTGTTCTGGCCCTCTGGCCTGGCGGTGATCTATCCCCATCCTGGCGTCGCTCCCCCGGCCTGGAAGGTAGCGGCCGCGGTCGTTCTGCTTTTGCTCCTCTCGTTTGCCGCCTGGCGTTTGCGGCGCAAGGCCCCTTATCTTCTCGCCGGCTGGCTCTGGTATCTCGTGGCCCTGGTGCCAGTGATCGGCTTGGTGCAGGTGGGGTATCAGTCGGTGGCCGACCGCTACTCCTATCTGCCGCTCTTAGGACCGATGACCGCCTTGTCGTGGGGGGGATACACAGCCGTCCGCCAGTGGCGGATCGAGCGGCCGGCGGCCGCCGCAGCCTGTATCGCGCTCGTCTTCTTGGCCGTGGTCGCTTGGCGGCAGGTGGGGTATTGGCGGGATTCCTTCACGCTCTTTCACCGCGCCCTGGCCGTGACCGCGCCTGGCACGAACTTTGTGGCCGAGAACCACCTGGGGCTCGCCTGGCTCAATAAGGGGGATCTTGTCCAGGCCGAAAGGCATTTTCGGCAGGCGCTGACCATCAAAAACGATCACTTCGGCGCCTGGAACAACCTCGGTATCGTTATGCTCCGGCAAAAGCGCTGGGCCGAAGCAGAGCGCTGTTTCCGCCAGGCCCTGGCGATCCGGCCCGCCTTCCGCGCCGCCCGCACCAACGTGGCCCTGGCCCTCTATTTTCAGGGCCGCAAACAAGAGGCGGTCGCTGTGCTCGAAGAGGCCCTGGCGGCGCAGCCCAACGATCCCGTGGCGCTCGACAATCTGGGGAACATGCTCCTTGACCTCGGGCGCGTCAACGAGGCGATCGATCGTTTTTTGCAGAGTATCGAGCTTGATCCTGGTTTTGCCGCCGCCTACGCCGATCTTGGCCGCGCTTACGCCATGCGGGGAGAGAGGCGGCGGGCGATGGAGTATGCCCGCCGCGCCCTGCGGCTCGATCCCGCCAACCCAACCGCCCGGCGCGTGCTGGGCGGCCAGTGACGAGAGAAAGGAGGAAGCGCGATCATGGCGGCCAGGAGACGCAGCCGGGGGCCGGTCTGGGATCATATCCATCTCTGCGCCCTTCTTTTGGGCGTGGCCCTGGCCGTTTCGTTCGCGTTGGCAGGCCTGCTCGCCTGGTTCGTCTCCCTCAACATTCCGGATATCGGCTCGCTCGCCGCCTACCGGCCGGCCGAGGCGTCGATCATCTACGACCGCCACGGCCGCGAGGTGGCCAAGGTGTACGACCAGTACCGTATCGTGGTGAGCCTGGACCAGGTGCCGCCCCTTCTGCCCCGCGCCTTTATCGCGGCCGAAGACGCCCGTTTTTACGAGCACGAGGGGGTGGATCTTTTTTCCATCTTCCGGGCCCTGATCCATAATCTCGTCAGCGGCGCCCGGCGGCAAGGGGGATCGACCATCACCCAACAGGTGACGCGCGCGCTCTTGCTGTCGCCGGAAAAGACGTACCTGCGCAAGTTCAAGGAGGCGGTGCTGGCCTACCGGATCGACCGCCTGCTCTCTAAAAACGATATCCTCACCATGTATCTCAACGAGATCTATCTCGGCGAGGGAGCCTATGGCGTGGAGGCGGCGGCCCGTTCCTATTTCGGCAAACCGGCCCGCGAGTTGTCGCTTGCCGAGATCGCCTTGCTCGCCGGCCTGCCACAGGCGCCGAGCCGCTATTCACCGTTCAAGCACTATAAACTCGCCAAGAAGCGGCAGGCCTATGTGCTCAACCGGATGGCCGAGGAAGGGTACATCACGCCGGAAATGGCCCGCCGGGCATACGCCGCCCCTCTGGTATGGGCCGAGCGGCCGCGTTCCCGGCCGGAAAACGGCTACTTTGTGCAGGAGGTAGAAAAGCAGATCGCCGCGCGGTACGGCAAGGCGCGCTTGCGGCGGGGCGGGTTGCGGATCTACACCTCTTTGGACCCTGTGCTGCAAAAGGCGGCCGCCGCAGCGGTGGCCGAAGGGCTCGCCGCCTGGCACCAGCGGCATCCCAAGGCCAAACAGCGGCCCGAGGCGGCGTTGGTGGCCATCGACACCGCGGATGGCGGGGTACGCGCCATGATCGGTGGTCACGACTTTGCCGCCACCCAGTTCAACCGGGCGGTCATGGCCCGCCGCCAGCCTGGCTCGGCCTTCAAGCCGTTTGTCTATGCCGCGGCCCTGGGCCGGGGATATACACCAGCCACGATGATCGTTGATGCGCCCATCCGCCTGCCCGGCGCCCGGCGGGGGCGGTACTGGTCGCCCCGTAATTTTGACCGGCGCTACGATGGGCCTGTGCCCCTGCGTGCCGGACTCATCCAGTCGAAGAACGTGGTCACGGTCAAGCTGCTGCAAGAGATCGGCGTGGACCGGGTGGTGCGCCTGGCGCGCAAGTGCGGCATTCGCTCGCCGTTGGAGCACGATTATTCGCTGGCCCTTGGTTCGTCCGGGGTGTCGCTTCTCGAGTTGGCCGCCGCCTATGCCGTGTTCGCCCGGGGAGGGGAATACTTGCAGCCAGCCTTGATTACCCGGGTGGAGGAGCGCTCGGGCCGGGTTCTCGAGCAGCGCCGGCCGCAGCGCCATCGCGCTCTGGATGCGCGGGTGGCCTACGTGCTCACCGATCTGCTCGCCAAGGTGCTCACCGAAGGCACTGGCAAGCGGGCCCGGATCAAAGGACTGCCGGCGGCTGGCAAGACCGGCACCACGGACAGCTTCCGGGACGCCTGGTTCATCGGCTATACGCCGGAGCTCGCCTGCGGCGTGTGGATGGGGTTCGATACCTTAAAGAGTTTGGGCAAGGGAGAGACAGGGGGGCGGGCCGCCGCTCCCCTGTGGCGGGGATTCATGACGCGCGCCCGCTCCATGCTCAGCGGCCGGCCGTTCGCCATGCCGACCGGCGTCACCCTGGTGCCCGCGCCAGGGAGCGAAGGGCGGCGGTTCGACGCCTTTTTGAGCGAGACGGTGGGCAGGGGCAAGCCCTATCTCGATTTGGATCTGCGCTTCTTCCAGCCGACCGCCGACGGCGTCTGGCTCCAGGGCCGCCAGCGGTGATTCCCCGGTTCTTTCAGAGCCGCGGAATTCGGCAGCACGTCTATCAGTCCGTCGAAAAAGCCGTCCATGGCTTTTTCGACCCCGGTTGGGC
>WFOD01000079.1 GCA_015488275.1 Deltaproteobacteria bacterium | reverse complement strand
GGGCTCGACTGGGACGAAGGGCCCAGCGGGGTGGCGGATTTTTTCCGGCGCCACTCGCAGCTCCTCCGTCTCGACCGCTACCGGCGCGTCCTGCGCCGTTTGCAAGAAGAGGGGGCGGTGTATCCCTGTTCCTGTTCCCGCCGCCAGATCCGCCAACGGTCGTCAACCGGTTTGTATCCCGGAACCTGCCGTTTGCGGCCGCCGCCAACGGAGGGCGGCAGCCGGTTCGCCTGGCGGGTGGCGCTGCCACAGGAGTGCTGGGTCGCGGTGGATGGCGTGCGCCTTGCTCTGCCGCAAGCGATGGGGGATTTCGTGCTCTGGCGCAAGGACGATCTTCCCGCCTATCAGTTGGCCAGCCTGGTGGACGATCTCGATCACCGCATCTCCTTTGTGGTGCGGGGTGAGGATCTGCTGCCCTCCTCCGCCGCCCAGCTCTTTCTCGCCCGCCTGTTGGGCGAGGATGGCGGGGTGTTCTGTTCCGCCGCCTTCTTCCATCATCCCCTCATCACCGGACCGGCCAACGAGAAGCTCTCCAAGTCCAAAGGCGCGCTCACCCTTGCCGCCATGCGGCAGGCGGGCGCAGGGCCAGAGGCGGTCTACCGGCTGGCCGCCAGTTTTCTCGATTTGCCGTTGGCGGCGGCCTCTGGTCCTGCTTCCCTTGCCGAGGCCTGGCGCGCCAAGTTGACAGCGACCAAGCATTCGACGCCAAACGGCAGGTAGCCGGCGTAGCCGATAAGCGGCATGTAAAAGAGATGGAAGCGGTCCACGAACGGCACCGCGTATTCCCAGTGGGCCAGGCTGCGGGCGTTCCACATCTCCCAGAAAAAGCCGCAGGTCAGGGCGGCGAGGGGCCAGAGGACCACGGGCCGGTAGTCGCCACGGGCAAGGGGCGCAAGGGCGCTTGGCTGGCCGGCGAGCAGTTGCAGGCCGAGAAAAACCAGGCCTGGCGCGATCCAGAGCAAGGGAAAGGCGTAGGCCGGATAGCGGCCGATGAGCAGGAGGCCGAGGCAGGCGGGTGCAAGGATGAGGACGCCGGACCGGCGGTGGAGGGGCAGGGCGCGTTGGCCGGTAAATGGCCGCCAGAGGGAGGTAAAGCCGGCCAATAGATCGGCGACGCTGGCCACGGCTGGCAGCACGGTGGCAAAGCAGAGCGATGCGTGGAGCGCATATCCCAGGGGAGAGAAGTCTTCCACGCCGACATACCGCCAGTTGCCCACGAAGCGGTTGAGGTATTCAAAGAACCACCAGAACGGGATGCTGTAGAGAAAGAGCCGGGCAAAGAGACTGGGGGCCTTGCCGAGGAGACAGGAGCCGTGCCGCCACTGGCAGAGGCCGTTGACCGTGAGGATGAAGCCGAGCCAGAGGGGAAAGAAGGTGTACGCCTGCCAGGGCGCGAACCACGAATAGCGGTTCCAGGCCAAGAGCCAAGCTGTGGCGGTGAGGACGACGCCGGCCCAGCCCCAGCCGGGAAAGGAGGAGGCTGGCGGCGGGAGCGGCGTGTGGCGCAGGGCGTGGGCCAGGCGGCGGGCCGGCGGCAGGAGGACGATGGCGAGCAACGCGGTCAGGCCCAGGAAGACGGGCCAGGAAAAAGGCGGCTGGAGCACATTGGGGGGCAGCGGCGGCAGGTGGAGGTAGGGACGGAGATCGTGGCCAGCGGCCAGAACGCCGACAAGAGGGAGGCCGGCAAGAAGCGCCGCGCCCGCGGCCAGCAGGGAGAGCGATCCGTGTATGCCCTGGCGCCGGTTGTCCACGGCGGTGTTAACGGACCGTCACCTCCACCCGCCGGTTCTGCTCCCTGCCTTCCCGCGTGTCGTTGCTGGCGATCGGATTGGCGCTGCCCTCGCCAGAGACGACGACCTTGGCGGGCGGCACGCCCTTGCCCAGCAGGTAGTATTTTACCAGGTTGGCGCGGAACAGCGACAGGCGGCGGTTGTACCGTTCTGGCCCTAGGTTGTCGGTATAGCCGCGGATTTCCACCTTCGTGTACGGCAGCCGCTCGAGGTGGAGGTAGAGTTTGTCGAGCAGGCGACGTCCCTCTTCCGACAGGGTGTTGGAGTTGTAACGAAAGGAGATGATATGGGTCTGGCGCAAGAAGTCGGGGTGGATCTCGGTTTGCGCCAGTAGCGGAGGGGAAGAGGATGTGTCGGCCTGCTGGGCGGGCGGCGCTGGTTCGGCGGCCCGCTCCTCTGGCTGTGGCGGATGGGGCTGTTGCGTGGTTGGCTGCAACGTGGGGCTGGCGGCTGGCGCCGCCAACTTGGCGGGCGGCGCGGTTGATGGCGGCGCGGCCGGCGCGGTTGATGGCGGCGCGGCCGGCGCGGCCGGCGGCGCGGTGGCGCCGGGCTTGTCTTCCGGTGTTGGGGGAGGAGCAGGGGGGGCAGGCGGAAGGCGGTTGGGCGCGGCCTCTGGCCGGCCGTTGTCCGGCGGCGTGCGCCAGTCCTGCACCAGGGTGGTGGCGCGCTGGGCGAGTTGCACGGCGGTATGGCTGATCGTGGCCCAGAGGGCGGCGCCCTTTTGCGGAAAGGCGTACCAACCGCCTGCGGCTGCGGCGCTGGCCACGAGTAACAGCAGCAAAAGGATGCGGCGCCTCTGGCGGCGGGAAGGGGCGGGGGCCTGTGTTTGCGGCGGGACTGGCGCGGCCTGTTGCGCCTCGGGCGGTGGGCCCGCATCAAGAGCCTGCTGAACGGCCGGCACCGGTTGCGCCGGGGGGACGGCCGGCGCGGCGGCAGGCGGCAGGGACGCCGCTTCTTCAGCCGGAACGTTTGGCGCTGGGAGCCGCAGCTCCTGGGCGCACTCCATGACGACGCCCGCGTCGATTTCAGCCTTTTCGTCTACAAAGCCGGTGAGCAGGCACCGGTCGGCAATGACGTTGATCAACCGGGGATAGCCGCGGGAATAGGCGTGGATACGCTGCGCCGCCGCGGGCGAGAAGATCGGCTCCTTGGCGCCGGCCACCAGCAGCCGGTACTGGAGATACCGGCTCGTCTCCTCAATGGTCAGCGGCTGGAGGTCGTAGTTCACCGTGATCCGCTGGCGGATGGCGCGGTTTTCCGGCTGGAGCAGGATGCCGTTGAACTCGTTCTGGCCGACGAAAAAGATGTTGACCAGCTTGGCGTCCGGCCGCTCGATGTTGGAGAGCAGCCGGATCTCCTCCAGGAGCTCTTGGGTAAGCCGCTGGGCCTCGTCGATGATGAGCACCACCTTTTTGCCCGCCGCGTGGGACGCCTCGAGGAAGCGGCGGAAGACGATGAGAAATTCGCCTTTGCTGGCAAAGGGTTCCTCGATGTTGAAGATGGCGGCGATATAGCGGTAGAAGTCCAGGACTTCGAGGCCGGGGTCTGGGATGCTGGCGGCCAGCACGTCGTCGCCGAGCGAGGTGAGGAGCCGGTTGATGAGCGTGGTCTTGCCCGTGCCCACATCGCCGGTGAGCAGCAGGAACCCCTTGTTGTCCTCCACGCCGTAACGGAGAGCGGCCAGGGCCTCGCGGTGCTTGTCGCCCAGCCAGAGGAACTCGGGGTCTGCGCTGATCTGGAACGGCTTTTTGTTCAGCCCGTAGAATTCGAGATACATGGGCAACCTCTCCCCTGCGCGCGTCCGGCCACGGCCAGGGCGGATTGGCCGCTGGCGTGGCGCGTGCCAGGGATGGGAGGGAAGGTGGCGTGCTGGGCCTTACTTCTTGCCGTATTCCTGCAAGGCGGCGAGATAGGGGCCAAAAAGGTCTTCATAATCGGCCAGTCCCTTGCGGACGATCACGTCCAGGTAGTCGAGGTCCCGTTCGTTGACCACCAAGTTGGCGCTGAGGGAGAGGGCCTCGAGATCGTAGAGGGTATGCAGCTTTGGCCCTACGATGATGTAGTAGATATACCGCCGCTGGGCCATGCCCATGCGGCACATGTGGCGGTGAAAGGCCGCCTCGGCCAGGGGCCGTCCTTCGAAGGCGGTGTGGAGGACGACCGCGCCGATGGCGGCGAAGCGCATCCGCTCGATGGCCGCTTCGGCCGAGGTGAAGGTGAGCGGCTGGTACCCCAACTCGGTAAAGGTCGCCGCCACCTGTTGCCGCTGCGCCTCGTCCGGGATGAGCAGCATGGCCACGGGGATGTCCTCGATCGCCTCCTCCCGGTCGAACTCGCCGCCCGAGAGCCACGAAAGGTCCGGGGGCGGCGGTGGCGCAATGGCGGGCGCGGCTTCCGGCTGCGGCTGCGGCGACGGTTGTGGGGCTGCCGGTTGCCGCCCCTCCACCGCCTGCCACGTCTTGTCGTCCAGGGAAAAGGGCTGGCGGCACTGGGGACAGGTGACCCTGACGCCCTTTCCCGGCCCGAGCTTGGCCAGCGCCTCGCTGATCTTTTGCCGGTGAGCGTCGGAAAACTTCAGTTCCACATGGCAGTTGGGACAGCGCATGGCCCTGTTCCTCACATGAGATCGCGTTCGTCCGGCTCCATGGTCAGGCCGGTGATGTCTGAGGTCTCCTCGCCACGGGCCGCCTTGAGCCGGTCCATGCCGCGGACAATGGCGCTGCGGCGCGAGGCATAGTTGTAGGCCGTCTCTTCGGTGATCAGCCCTTCTTCGAAGAGCTGCAAGATATGCTGGTCAAAGGTTTGCATCGACTGGGCCACCCCGTTTTCGATCACCTCGTAGAAGGTTTTGTCTTCGGTCTCGCCGTGCAGGATCAGGTCCTTGACCCGCAGGTTCATGCCCATGATTTCCAGGGCCGCCACCCGGCCGCCGCCGATCTTGGGCAGCAGACGCTGGCAGACGATCCAGCGGATGGTGTCCACCAGGCGGTTGCGGACCTGGGCCTGCTCTTCTTGATCGAACATGCCCAAGATGCGGTTGATCGTCTGGCCCGCGTCCACGGTGTGCAGGGTGGAGAGCACGAGATGGCCGGTCTCGGCTGCGGTCAGGCCGATCTCCATCGTTTCCCGGTCGCGCATCTCGCCCACCAGGATCACCTTGGGGGCCTGGCGCAAGGCGGCCCGCAGGCCGCTGGCGAACGAGTCGAAGTCGTTTCCCAGCTCCCGTTGGTTGAACGTCGCCTTTTTGTGCGGGTGGACGAACTCGATCGGGTCTTCGAGGGTGACCACGTGCACCGATTTTTCGTTGTTGATCTTGTCGAGCAGGGCGGCCAGGGTGGTGGACTTGCCCGACCCCGTGGCGCCGGTCACCAGGATCAGGCCGTTGATCTCCTGCGCCATCTTATGGAACACCGGCGGCAGGTTGAGCTGGTCGATGGTGGGGATCTCGGTGGAGAGCTTGCGC
>WFOD01000078.1 GCA_015488275.1 Deltaproteobacteria bacterium | reverse complement strand
CTCCTTGACGATGCCGTACACCACCGAGAGTCCAAGTCCTGTGCCCCGGCCTTCTTCCTTGGTGGTGAAGAACGGTTCAAAGACCCGTTCTCTGGTCTGCGGGTCCATGCCCACCCCAGTATCGCTGACCGCGATGCACACATACTCGCCCGGCCGCGCGTCGATGTGCTGGCTGCAATAGGTCGGATTGGCGGTGAAGCGGCTGGTGGCCAGGGTGAGGGTGCCGCCTTCGGGCATGGCGTCGCGGGCGTTCACCGCCAGGTTCATGATGATCTGGTCTAGGGAAGCCGGATCGCCGAGCACGAGCGTGGGTTCGGCGGTGAAATCGGTTTCAATGGCGATATCCTCGCCAATAACGCGGCGGATCATCTTCTCCAAGCTGGCGATCGCCCGGTTGCAGTCCACCGGCTGCCGCTCCATCGGTTTCTTGCGGGAGAAGAGCAGGAGTTGGCGGACGAGGTCAGCGCCGCGGCGGGCCCCTTCCTTGACCTGTTCCAGGGCCTTCAGGGCCTTGGAGCCTGGTTCGAGTTCGTGCTCGGCGATCCCGAGAAATCCCTGGATCACGGTGAGGACGTTGTTGAAGTCGTGGGCCACACCTCCGGCCAGACGGCCGATGGCCTCCATTTTTTGCGCCTGCCGTAACTGGGCCTCAAGGTTTTTCTCTGTGGTGATGTCGCGGGCAAAGTGGGCGAACCCGGTGATCTCGCCCGCCTCATCGAAGATCGGCGACAGGCTGACGAAAAAGGTCTTGCCGAGTTTTTCGTGAAAGACTTGCGCGGTCGCGTCCTTGCCCTGGGCGAACACCTCGGCGACCGGGCATTCGGGGCAAGGCGTCGGCGAGCCGTGGAAGAGCTCGTGACAGGTGCGGCCGATGATTTCCGGTGGGGTGACGCCAAAGATGCGGCTGGTGGCCCGGTTGGCGCGGATGATCCGCATGGCCTTGTCCTGGAGGGTCACCACGTCCTGGATGGCGTCAAACGTGCGCTCCCATTCCTGTTTGGCGCGCTCGATCTGGATCTCCTGCCGCCGGCGGACCAGGGCCAGGCCGTAGAGATCGGCCAGGCGTTCGACAAAACGCTGATCGTTTACGCTGTAGTCCTCCGGCCGGTTGGCGAGGAGCAGGAGGCCGATGGGAGGGGCGTCCGCCTGCACGGGCACGGCGAGAAGCCGTTGCCAGGGCGCGCCGCCGGCAGACCGCAGCGGTTGGGGGATGCTTTCTGGATCGTTGGCCCGCAGGCTGGAGGGAGAAGAGGCCAGCCATTGGCTCAACGGCGCAGAGGGGCTCATTTCCTGATACCGTTTTTCTTCCCCCCTCCAGACAAGGGCGGTCAGGCGCTGGCTCCGCACAGGCTGGAAGAGCACGATCCCGTCTGGACTGCCGGTAAAGCGCATGGCTTCTTGGAGGATGAGCGAGGCGATCCGCTGGAGATCAGAGCCGGCAAGGAGCAACCGGCCCACAGTGGCCATGATCTCCTCGATGACCGCTGTCTCCTCGAGGCAGCGTTCGGCGCGGGCCTGGTCGCTGATGTCCCGCATGACCTGCACGATCTGCACGGGGCTGCCGTTCGGGCCGGGGATAGGGGTGCTGGTGATGTCAAAGACGCGGGGCTCGCCCTTCGCCGGTCGATGGACATACCGTTGCCGCGCCGCGTTGCCTGTGGCGAAGACGCGCCTGTGGGGACAGGTGTCTTGTGGCGGATCGGCGCAGGGACACGGGCAGAGATGGCTCGCCTCGTGGCATTTGCGGCCGAGGAGCTGTTCCTTTCTACCGCAAATCTCTATCAAGGCGCGATTGACAAAGGTGATCGTATGGTCCGTGTCGATCACGCAGACCGGTTCTGGCAACAGATCAAGAATGGCGAAGTCTGGCGGGAGCATGGTGAATCGGGGAAACGATCGCTGGTTGTGGGGCCCGTTGCAGAACGCCTCTCCCAACGTTGGCCCGCACGCTCTTTTTGTAATTACGGGAGGCGCGCTTTACGATACCACTTTTTTATCTCTTCTGTACTATAGGCAATAATGTTCGCCGGTGGCTAGATTTTTTTGAGAATGTATGCCTAGGACCTTTTCCTCTCCAGATTGTGAAATCGTTATCGACAAACTTGTCGGGCGCGGCAAGGGGCTGGGCCGCCGCCAGGACGGTAAGGTCGTGCTTGTTGCCGGCGCCCTTTTGGGCGAACGGCTGCGGGTGCGGGTAACGCAGGAGCAACGGGATTATGTCCTGGCGGAGATCGTGGAGGTGCTCGATCCGGCGGCCGATCGGGTGGCCCCGGCCTGTCCCTTGACCGGCGAGTGCGGTGGCTGCGACTTTGCCCATATCGACTGGGCCCGGCAACTGGTCTACAAACAGGCGGCGCTGCACGAGCAGATCCTCCGGTTCCAGGCCGCTCCTGCCGTTGAGCTTGCCGTGGCCGCCGAGCCGCCCCTTGCTCCGGCCTCTGCATGGCGGTGGCGCTGCCGCGTGCGCATGCACTGCGACGGGAGGAAGTTGGGCCTCTACCGCCGGCATAGCCACGCCATCGTACCCGTTACCCGCTGCCGGCAGGTGAAGGTCTCCGTGGACCGCGCCTTGGCCGCCCTGCAGGCGATGGCGGCAGAGCAGGGATTGCCGGCTGGCGACTACGAGCTTGTTGCCAGCGGCGACGGGGCGTGGCTGGCGGTAAGCGGACAAGGACGGTGTTTCGCCGATCGCCTGCTGGCCGATCTCGCTTCCTTGCCGCAGGTTCGGGGCGTGAGTCTGCGGGGTGGCCGCCGTTGGCACGACGGCCAACAGATGCGGGCCGACGGCCCGCCAAGCTATAGCTACCAAGCAGCGTGCCCCTCGGTTGGGCGGCGGCTCCTGTTGCGCCAATGGGTGGGCGGGTTTTGTCAGGTGAACTGGGAGGCCAACGCCCTGATGCTCGACCGTATCGGTTCGTGGCTGCAAGAGTTGTCGCCATCCAGGGTGCTCGACTGTTTTTGCGGCAACGGCAACATCTCCCTGGTGGCCGCCGCAGTGGCCGATCGGGTGCTCGGGGTGGAGAGCGACCCCCGCTCTGTGCGGCAGGCCCGCCTGAACGGCCGCCAGGCCGGTATTTCCGCCTCCCGCTGCCGTTTCGTTGTCGGCCGGAGCGAGGCGGTGGCGCGGCGACTCGCCGCCAAGGGCGAGCGGTTCGACTGCGTTATCGTCGATCCTCCCCGCCGTGGCTGCCGGTGGCTGTTGCCAGCCCTTGCTGATCTTGATTGTCGGGCCGTCCTTTTGGTTTCCTGCGATCCCGCCACGTTGGCGCGGGACATGGGGACGCTGCGCCGCTGGGGATACCGGCTGGCGCGCCTTTGCGCCGTGGACATGTTTCCCCAGACCCATCACGTGGAAACCCTGGCCTTGCTGCGCCGATGAGCCTGGCGTTATTGACAGCCCTGCTGGTGATCTCGTTCGCCGCCGCCTTCACCCAGGGGGTCACGGGATTCGGCTCCGCCTTGGTGGCCGTGCCGCTCTTATGTTTCTTCCTGCCGCTCCAAGTGGTCGTGCCGCTGACCATTCTCAACGGCGTGGTCATTACCGTCTATCTCAGTTACCGCATGTGGCCGCACATCGATCGCCGCAAGATCCTTCCCCTGGTGATCGGCTGCGCGCCTGGCATCCTCCTTGGCGCGTGGTCGTTGAAGATGCTCGATCAAGCGCTGCTGCGCGCCGGCCTTGGCCTGCTGCTCGTGGCCTATAGCCTTTACAGTCTCGCCAACCGTGAGCCCCGGTGGCGCCTTGCCGCCTGGTGGGGGCTGGCCGCCGGCTTTGCCACCGGTCTGATCGGCGCCGCTCTTTCGGCCGGCGGGCCGCCGACCATTGTCTATTCCACCATGACCGGCTGGCGTAAGGACGAGATCAAGGCCACGCTGTCAGGCTTTTTTACCTTTACCGGCGGAAGCATCGCCTTGGCCCATTGGTGCACCGGCCTTACCACTGGCGAAGTGGTGCGCTACTGGCTTGCGGCCTTGCCCGCCGTGGTCGGCGGCGTGCTCGTTGGCGCCCGGGTATACGAGCGGATCGACGGTGCGCGTTATGTGCGGGTGATCCTGTGGTGCCTGCTGCTCATGGGGATCTTTTTTCTTCTGCCCCTTTCTGGCATTGGCGGCGCAGGCGGTTGAGCCAAATATCCCGTTCCTGCCGCGGCTGGCCGCGCGAGAAGACGGCAAAGGGGAGCCAGTCGTTGCCGCAGGCGAGATATCCGGCGTAGTTGGCCACTCCATCCAGGGTGCCGCTCTTTAGGCGGAGGTCGCCGCGACCGGGCAGCAGGTCACGGTAGGGAGCAAAGGCGGTGAGCAGACGGATCATGGCGCGCGGCGTCATCTGGTTGTTCCGGGACAGCCCTGACCCCTCGACCACGGAGCAGGCTGCGGCCGGCACGCCGATCCGGTCGAGGTATGCGCGCGCCAGCCGCCGCGCTTTGCTCCAGGTGGCCGGATGGCCGTATTTCGTGCCCCCGCTTGCCAAAAAGAGCTGGTTGGCGATGACATTGGTGGAATAGCGCAGCATGGCGGCCACTGCCTGGCGGACGGTGCTGCTCGACCGATGGCGGTAGAGGAGTTGGGCCTCGGCCGGCACCACGCCGGTGAGGATAGCCGCCCCTGTGGCCTGGGGGCCGAGCAAGGCGCGGAACAGCTCTCCGGCGTAGCGGTGCGCCGGAATGCCGAACCGGTTGACGTTGAGCCGCCGGGCCTCGCCCTTTTTGTCCAGCGCTTCGGCGAGCTGGCGCATGAGGGGAAGGGTGGGGGTCTGTCGTTCCGCCGACCGGATCTGCTTGCCGTGTCGTGTGACGAACGCGGTGTTGAAGTTGACGAGCAGAGCAGCGGGCGCGGCGTCGTAAGGGTTGGCCGAGGGACTGGGCCACGGCTCTTCCAGGGCAAAGGCGGTCTCGTCGATGCCAATGGCGGAGATCTTGGGCAGTCCGAGCCGGGTGAGGTGGGCAGCGATGCGCGCTATTTCCTCGGAGACGAGCAGCGGGTCGCCGCTCCCTTTGATCCACAGGGTGTTTTTGCAGAGATAGAACTCGGTTGCGAACCGGTATTCCGGCCCTAAGGCGTCAAAGGCGATGAGCGCGGTGAGGATCTTGATCGTGCTCGCCGGTGTAAACGGCCTGTCAACATTGAGACGCGCCCCGGCTCTGCCGGCCAGAAAGACGCCGACTGACGGCCGCTGCTCTGTTGCGCCTCCCGGTCCTGGGGAAAGGAGAAGGGCGATACCAAAGAACAGTGGTAGCAGCCCGTTGGAGAACGGCCTGGGCGCGGCACAGGGACGTGGGGCCGGATTCCGCCGGCTCTTTTTGTGTTTTCCCAGCCGGCTGCCGTGCCGAAGGCTCCAGGGATGCGGACCGAACCAGGACGTGCCCAAGGAGTATCCGAAAAAGATCCAGGGAATTCGAGAGGTTGGCCGGAGATTGGTTCTGGCCAACCGTGGCCGGAAAAGCCAGGAAAGGCCTTTTCGACAGACTGGTAGGAAGCAGTGCGGGAGTGGGCGGACCACTGGCATGCAAGGCAGCCGGCCGGTCTCCCGCCGCAGTTGGGACGACCGGCCGGCTGTGGGGGTTATTCGTCCACCTTGGGCAGGTTCTTGGTGGCCTCGGCAATGGCCTCGGCCGGATACTCGTAGTTATGCAGCTCGCCGGCAAAGTAGAGGTCGTAGCTGGCGAGATCCAGCATCCCGTGGCCGGAAAGGTTGAAGAGGATGGTCTTGGGCTCGTTTTTGTCGCGGGTGGCCTCGATGATCGCGGCGCGGATGGCGTGGCAGGATTCGGGCGCTGGGATGATGCCCTCGGTGCGGGCGAACAGGACGCCGGCCTCAAAGCACTCGAGCTGGTGTACGGCCATTGGCTCTATGATTCCGTCCCGCACCAGGGCGCTGACAATGGGCGCCATGCCGTGGTAGCGCAGGCCGCCGGCGTGGATGCCCGGTGGGATGAAATCGTGCCCCAGGGTGTACATCTGGAGCAGCGGCGTCATTTTGGCCACATCGCCAAAGTCGTAGGCCAGTTTGCCGCGGGTGAGAGACGGGCACGAGGCCGGCTCAACGCCCACGAAGCGGACGTTCTTCTTGCCTTCCAGCCGGTCGGGCATGAACGGTGTGGCCACGCCGGCAAAGTTGGAGCCGCCGCCGCAACAGCCGATCACCACGTCAGGATAGTCGTCCACCATTGCCAGTTGCTTCTTGGCCTCGAGGCCAATCACCGTTTGGTGCAGGAGCACATGGTTGAGGACCGAGCCCAGGGCGTACTTGGTGTCCTCCCGGGAGGCCGCGTCCTCCAGGGCCTCGCTGATGGCGATGCCCAGGGAGCCGGGCGTGTCGGGGTCCTTGGCCAGCACGCTGCGGCCAAAGGCCGTATCGTTGCTGGGGCTGGCGACGATTTCCGCCCCATAGGTGTTCATCATGCTTTTGCGGTACGGTTTTTGTTCAAACGACACCCGCACCATATAGACCTTGCAGGCCAGGCCGAACTTCTGGGTGGCAAAGGACAAGGCGCTGCCCCACTGGCCGGCCCCTGTCTCCGTGGCCAGCCGGGTGACGCCCTCGCGTTTGTTGTAGTAGGCCTGCGCCACGGCCGAATTCGGCTTGTGGCTGCCCGCTGGCGACACCCCTTCGTATTTGTAGTAGATCTTGGCCTTGGTGCCCAGGGCCTCCTCGAGCTGGAAGGCGCGCACAAGAGGGGTCGGCCGCCAGAGGCTGTACACTTCAAGGACCTCTTCCGGGATATCGATCCACCGCTCGGCGCTCATCTCCTGCTCCAGCAGCCCCATAGGAAAAATGGGCGTCATTTTCTCCGGCCCAGCCGGCTGCCCGGTCGCAGGATCAAGGGGCGGCGTGAGGCCGCCAGGGATGTCGGGCGCTACGTTGTACCATTGGCGCACCATTTCGTCGTCGGGCAGGATGATCTTTTTCTTTTTCACTGTACTTCTCCTTCGCTGTCCTCGGGTTGGCGGTCTGGCGAAAAAACCAGGACGGCTTTTTCGCCGGACTGGTAGGTAGTTTTGCGTAACCTACTTGAAAACCGGCGCTCCTGTCAACGGCCGCGAAGAGGAGAGTGGCGGGCGCGCCGCCGGCCTGGGCGGGCGCGTTTGCGGGCGCCTGTCGGCTCTTGCCGGCCCCGCCGCTTGGCAGCGGAAGGGGGGCACGGTATAGTAAGGGCGTTTTGCCGTGTCGGCGGCTGTGTCGCCGGTCCACACCGCTTGCGGTTTTCCCTTTTCCAAGACGGTTTTTTTCGATCATGGGCCTTTACATCCAGATGTTCAGCGTGCACGGCCTGGTCCGTGGCGAGGCGCCGGAACTCGGCCGGGACGCCGACACCGGCGGTCAGGTGAAGTATGTCCTTGAACTGGCGCGCCATCTCTCCGCCTTTGACGAGGTGGATCGGGTGGACCTCGTCACCCGCCTCATCGTGGACCGCACCCTGTCCTCCCAGTACGGGGTGGCTGAGGAGAAGCTCACCGACAAGGCGCGCATCGTGCGCATCCAGTGCGGCGGCCGCAAGTACATCCGTAAAGAGCTGCTCTGGCCCCATCTGGACGAGATGGTGGACCGGCTGCTCAAGTACATCAAGGATCAGGGCCGGGTGCCGGACGTGTTTCACGGTCATTATGCGGACGGCGGCTACGTGGCCCGGCAGTTGGCCGGCATCTTCGGTCAGCCGTTGCTGTTCACCGGCCATTCTATGGGCCGCCACAAGAAGGCGCGCTTGATCGAGGAGGGCATGACCCCGGAGGAGATCAACCGCCGCTACCACATCGAGCACCGCATTGGGGTGGAGGAGCGGATCATCAAGGACGCCGAGCGGATCATCGCCTCCACCAACCACGAAATCGAACGGCAGTACGGCCTGTACGAAAATTTCGCCTCCGGCTCCTTTGCCGTCATCCCGCCGGGCATTGATATCGACACCTTTTATCCGTACTACGATCTCCACCTGGAGGTGCCCCATCGGGACGAGCACGCCAAGCAGGCCCGCATGGCGCTGCTCACCGAGTTGCACCGGTTCTGGGTCGCGCCGGAAAAGCCTTTTATCCTGGCGCTTTGCCGGCCAGACCACCGGAAGAACATCGGCGGTCTGGTCACGGCCTACGGTGAGGACAAGGAGCTCCAGGCCATAGCCAACCTGGCCATCTTTGCCGGCATCCGGAAAAATATCACCGCAATGGAGGAGAACGAGCGCGAGGTGCTCACCGAGATGCTCCTGCTCATGGACCGCTACGACCTCTACGGGAAGATGGCCATTCCCAAAAAGCACGATTTTTCCCACGAAGTGCCGGAGCTTTACCGGATGTGCGCCGATGCCGGCGGCGTGTTCG
>WFOD01000077.1 GCA_015488275.1 Deltaproteobacteria bacterium | reverse complement strand
GTGAGCGCCGTTGGCCCCACAGCCCCTGGCCGGCGGAAATCCGGCAGCGCTTTTCCCTGCCCGGTCCAGTGCAAGACCGTTAGCCCTTGACGATCTGTTGGAGTTCGGCGTGGATCTGGCCGTTGGTAGCGAGAATCTCGGGGTGGAAGGGGGTGTATGCGGCCCCGCTGAAGTCTGAGAGCCGGCCGCCGGCCTCGCTCACCAGAAGCATGCCGGCCGCCGTGTCCCACGGCTTGAGTTTGATCTCCCAGAAACCGTCCAGGCGGCCGTGGGCCACGAGCGCCAGGTCGAGGGCCGCCGCCCCTGCCCGGCGTACGCCACGCGCCCGGACCAACACCCGCTGCAGGGGATCCAACACTGGCTGGGGATGCTGGTGCACGTCATAGGGAAAGCCAGTGGCCAGCAGGCTGTCGCCCACGGCGCTGGTGCTGCTCACCCGGATCGGTACGCCGTTGCACCATGCTCCCTGGCCGGCGACCGCGGTGTAGATCTCATGGAGCATGACGTTGGCCACCACGCCGATGAGTGGGCGGTCGTTGGCCAACAGGGCGATGGACACCGCGAACCACGGAAAACCGTGCGCGTAGTTGGTGGTGCCGTCCAGGGGATCGATGACCCATGCCAGGCCAGAGGGCGTCCCGCTCTCTCCTGGCCGTGCGCCGGATTCTTCCGCGAGCACGGCGAGATCGTTGCCGAGGATATCGAGGATGATGGCCTCTGACCCCACGTCCGCCTCGGTCACCAGGTCGATTGCGCCCTTGCGGCGCACCGTGTGCGGCGTGTGAAAGGCGCGGCGGAGAAAGTCGGCCGCCTGGGTGGCCGCTTCGGTTGCGCGGCCGAGGAGGCGTTGCAGCTCGCTGTTTGTGGGGAGGCGTTGCTGAGGGCTCATCGGCCGATGCGTCCCTGGAGCACGTAGCCGTCGTTGGGGCCTTGGTAGGGCAGGCGCCGGATATCGGAGAGCCCGGCCTCTTGCAGCAGTCCGGTCATCTCGCCGGCCGAGTAGCTCCGGCCACGCCCGTTGTTGACCAGCATGTTGAGCGAAAAGAGCGCGGGAAAGAGGGGGCCTGCCTTGGTGTCGTTGAGAAAGAACTCGTGCACCAGGAGGAGGCCGCCTGGCTCCATTGCCGCCACCACCTTGGCGAGGAGCTGACGGCAGGTCTCTGGCGGATGGCTGTGCAGCACGTGTGATATCCATGCCACATCAAAGGGCCCCACAATGGGATCGGTGAGAAAGTCGCCGGCCGCAAACCGCACCCGGCCCGCCAGTTTTGGGTGCTCCACCACTGGCCGGGCATAGGGTTCGGTGGTTGGCCGGTCGAAGATCACGGCTTCCAGCTTTGGGTTGGCGAGACAAAAGAAGAGGGTGTAGGTGCCCGGGCCGCCGCCAAGGTCGAGAAGCCGCCGCCGGCCGCTCAGGTCCACGTGTTTGATCAGCCGGGGACCGTTGAGGTTGGCCAGGTTCTGCATTCCCAGAAGAAAGCGTCGGCGTTCCTCTTCCTCTCCAAACGAACGCTTGTCCACCGGGCCGCCGTGGAGCACCGCTTGGTCGAGGCGGTTCCAGGCGTCCACCACGTGGTGGTGGTGGAGCACGATATCGCCGAGATACTGTTCGCTGCCGCCAACAAGATACAGCGAGGCGGCCTCGGTATTGGCGTACCGTTCCCCTTCTTTTACCAATAGGCCCAAAGCGGTGAGGGCGTTGCAAAGGAGGCTCAAGGCGTGTTCGTTGCACCCCAGCTCCTTGGCCAGGCCTGAACAGGTGCGGGCCTGGCCGCCGAGGGCGGTGAAAAGGCCGATCTTGACCGCGGCGTGCAAGGCGCAGGCGTTCCAGTAGCCGCTGGCGAGGTCAAGGATTTGGCTGGCTTCCGTGATACGGTGGCGGTGCATAGGCGCTCCTTACCAGCCCGTTTTTCGATGGGCTGTTAGGTGAATTCCGCGGTTGTTTGCGCAAGCAGGGCTGGGGGACAACAACTCCAGTCAAGGCGCCGGGAGGCTGTCACCTCTGGTTGTGAGTTTGCCTCCGGCGATCTTGCCATCGCCAGCTACTGTAGCATATTGGCCGACTTTCGGGGAGCATTTCCCCCGGACCTTGGCCAGAATTTCTGGGGAGAAGCAAAAAAGCCTCTCGCCTTTTTCCTGTCACGGGCCCCTATATTCGTCGGCGCCCATGTCCACCCCGGCTCCCTGGGGACGGGGCTCGCCGTCAATGTCTTCATCTGGCGCAGGGCCGGCCGAGGCCCGGTCGATGGCAGGCGAGCCATGCCGGAGATGGTAGTCGTCGGGACCGGCAAAAAAGGGATCCAGAGCGGGATCGATATTCCCTTCGCCGGTGAAATGGCCGCCGTCTACAAGGCCAGTGGCCGTGCTCATGTCGGAGAAGGACACAACGCCGGCATCCCCGCCTCCACATCCCTTAAACACGTTATGGCCGCGGCTACCTGCCAGGTTGTTCCAGAAAATCGCGTTTTGGATCGTCGTGGTTACGCAGTTGAGATAAAGGCCTCCCCCTTCGGTGGCAGCACGGTTGTCCGCCACCGTGACATTGGTAAACGAGGTGAGGCCGCCGTTGACAAACACCGCTCCTCCCCTATCGGCCTGGTTGGCGGCGAAAACGGTGTTTTCCAGCGTAACCGAGGAGTTGCCAGCGGTAACGTACATGCCGCCGCCGCTATCGGCCGAGGTGTTGCCGTAGATCGTGCACCGTTTGAGATGCGCCTTGCCTCCATTTACATACAGCCCGCCGCCGAGACCATTCGCACTGTTGCTGCGAATCGTTACGTTCATGAGGGTGGTTCCCGCCGCTGTCCAGTCCAGACGGATCGCGCCGCCTGTGCTCGCCGTGCCGTTGTTATGGATGACGGTATCGGTGATGGTATGAGGGCCCCCTTTGAGATAGAGACCGGCGCCGCTCTCCGTGTCGCCGTTGGCCGTGATTTCGCTCGCCGCAAGGGTCAGAGCGGTGGAGCTGTTGGTGGTATAGACGCCGCGCACCGTGTTGTCATGAATGCGGCAGTTACGGATCGTGACCGGCGAGCCGCCGTTGATGTAGACCCCATAGGCTGCGCCACTGATATCAAACCCTTCGAGCGTCGTATTGTCGCTCCAGTCGAAGCGCACGCCGTAGGTAGCGCCTGTCAATGCGGTCAGCGCAGGACCACAGAGGGAACGGACCGTGCGGTTCGCCCGCGAGTGGAGCATAACTTCCTCGTTGTAGACGGCCGGTGAAAAGTCGGCTGCGGGATAGACGAGGACAAGCCCCGCATCCGGGGCGGCGTTAAAGGCGGCGGTTATCGAGTTGTACCAGACGGGCCCTTGCTCTCCCTCGCCAGGGCGCACCCCTACCGCTTTTTGGGTGGAGATCACGGTGAGGGTATGGTCGCTGGTGGCGTCGCCCCAGGCGGGGGCGGCGCCGTCGCTGGCGAAGAACCGGTACTGGAGTCGGCCATCGCCAGCATAGTCAAGGGCGAGGGTGGTGGCAAAAGGCTCGCCGTCCTGATAGTCGCCATCGCCGCCTTTTGGCGCAAGAGGGTACTTTTCGTCTGCCTCGTAGCTGCCGTTGTCGTTCGTGTCCACCCATACCTCGATCGTGGCCGGCGGAGTGTTGTCTGGATCCGTGTATCTGACCAAGAATTCAAAAACGCCTGTGGCGAGTCCTACGGGCGGTCTTACCCCTTCGGAGGCACAGGTTGTCTTTTTCCAAGCAAGAACAGGGGGGCTGTTGGGCGTCGGGAGCACGGTGACCAGGTGCGTTGCCGTCGGCGGGCCGTGCGCCTCGGCTGTGGCGTTGGCAGCGTAGAACCGGTACAGAATACCGCCATCCCCCCTGTGGTGGAGGATGCGTGAGAGGCGGTAGACGACACCTTCTGCTGGATTGCCCGCGTCCGCCATGACGAGAGGGTGCTTTTCCCCGGCCTCAAAGGAGCCGTTGTCGTTTTCGTCTATCCATACCTCGATTGTGGTTGGCGGTTCGCCGTCAGCATCCCGGTAACGCACGCGGAACTCGTAGGTGACGCCAGTGCCGCCCCTGTCAGGCTCCACGCCATCGGTGGCAAAGGCTGGTGCCCCTGGCCAGGAGAGTTCGGGCGGATTGTCGAGCACAACCACAACCCCTCCGGCCGTCGCTTCTCCCGTGGCCTCGCCGAGATCGTCGGCGGCGGAAAAGCGGTAGGAGAGCCGGCCGTCGCCAGCCGTGTTTACCGGCAAAGAAAGGGTGTAGACCATGCCGTCTGTGCGGTTGGTGTCGGTCAGATCGGTGGCGGTCATGGGAAAGCGCTCATTGCTCTCGAACACACCGTTGTCGTTGGCGTCCAACAGAAGCTCCATGCGGCGGGGAGGATCGTTGTTCATGTCGCGATAGAGGACGCGGAAGGTGAACGTGCTCCCGCCAGGGCCGCTGTCAGGCTCCACGCCATCGTTGCGGAACCCGTTTTCGCCGCTCCAGATGAGGACTGGCCGCTGACGGACGTCCTGGAATGGGAGCCGGTCCTCGGGCACGGTGTTGGGACTGCCGTGGCAGTGGCTGCACAAGTTGCCAGAACTGTCGCCGATCCATATTGTCCCGTCACTTGCCGGGAGTGGGAGATCCGCAGGCCAGGGCGGATCAGGATTGCCGGTATTGACGATGGTCGTGGCATCGTTCTTGTACCAGATCTGGAGTCCGGGCGTACGCCCCGTCAGACGGCCATCCCTGAGCATGGCCAACCGGGTGGTCCCGTGCACATTGTGGCACGAAACACAGGTAATGCGGCTGTTCTGGCCGCCCTCCCAGTCCGCGGCCCAATGAAGACCGTTGATGTCCAGGTGATAGGCGTGGCGGTTGCGGGTGCCGTCGCGGGCCGTGGTCACTAGATTGGTGGCCGAGAGATCCTCTTGGCTGAGAAAGGCGGGAGAGGGGAGATGGCAGGAGGCGCAAAGCGCATACTGCCGCGGATCGTTTCCCGTGTTTTGGGGCCGGGGCACCATCATGGGTTCGCGTCCCGAGGAACCGCTCCCCTCGCCGTTGCCCATGAGGCGAAGGCGGTATCCCTGACGGTAGGCGGCCGGATCGAGAGAGGCGAGATCGCCGTCGTTAAAGGTGCGCGCCAACCCGTCCACATGGGGAGCGGTGGGGTCGTGGCAGGCATCGCATCCCAGGCCGGCACCGGCAGTGACTCCTCCGCTGGCCGGATAGGTGGCGCTGGAGGGGAGGCCGTGGCCAGAGCGGTAGTATCCCCAGCCTTTCCCGTAAAGAGCGCCCCCCTCTTCATCGCCCACGACATTGGGGGCGGATATGCCCCGCACCACAGACGGGCTCTCGTCGTGACAGGACACGCACCACTTGTCTTTTCCGGGCTGAAGGTTTTTGCCGTCACTGGTGTAGATGCCGGAACGCCAGTTGGCCTTGGCGCCGAATACCGGGTCGTTGACCCCGTCGTAGGAGCCGCCTGGAGAGTGGCAGGGATCGCACCCGTCGGTTTCCGCAAGGGAAATGCGGCCGTCGCCGTCCTGATCGGTGCCGGAGCGGAAGAAAGGGAACGCGCCAAGGTAGTGGCAGGCGTCACAGGTAATCGCAGGACCGCGGGCGTCGTCGTCGTCGCTTTCCGTGTGGGTGGAGTGGCTTTGAGTCGTCCCATGCCCGCCGTTGGCCGCATCCTTGCCATGACAGTCCCCGCATCCGCTTCCCTCTCCTCCGCTGCCCGCTCCGTGCGCAAAACCTGCCGCCAGCGCATGGCAAATGGTGCAGCGTTCGCCTGGGTGGTGGGTGGTCGCCGTTCCATCGTTGCGCCAGTAACGGGTGCGGGTATGGCAGACCTGACAGATTCCTTGAGGCGGGAGAGGGCTGTCCGCTTCCGTGAACCCACCGTACGGGGTGAAGAAGCGGACTTCACGGGTCTCGTTTGCTGGCGTCTGGATGCGGGGGCGTAGGAGTTGACCGTATAGCAGGCCAAAGCTTTGACCGGGTGTCAGGCCGGGGGCGGCCCCCTGCAGCGTGATGGTGTCCGTTGTCGCGGCCAGCACCTCATAGGTGACGAGGTTGCCGGCTTGGTCTTCGGCAGCGAGAATGAGACCTCGGTCCGGTCCGTTTTTTGCCGCCCACGAGGCCGGATCTTCCCAGCCGGGCGCCACGTTGCTTACAGTGTAGGTGATGGTGCTGAGGGCTGCGCCTGGGTCTCCGGCGCCCGTTTCGACGCCAGTGACAGTCCCCCTGACCAGCCAGGGACCAGGAGAGAGATCGCGGTAATGGAGTTGGGCTTGGAAATGGGGGGAGTGGCAGTCCACGCACTGGGTCGTCCAGTTGGCGTACCGCCCTCCTATGGCCAGGGCGGAATGCATGCCCTTGGCCGGCGCGGCGATTTCATCGGGCGCATCCACGCTGCCGTCATGACAGCGCAGACAGATGAAGTTCCGCAGCGTGTCATCGATAGTTGGGCTGGCGGGGGGAAAGTCCGGCGGCCAAGCCTCTCCCCCTAGAGAATAGGCATGGCAGCTTGCGCAGGAAAGACCGTGCGCGGTGTCGTGCGGCGCGTGGAGGAGGGAGCTTCGCGCGGCAGTGACATCAAGAAAGAGGGCCGCCGAACACCATGCTGTCAGGAGTGCGAAAGCAACTGTCTTTGTCATGGGGACTCCAGCGTTGTCCCCATCCCAGAAACTCCCTTTCCCTTATGATCTTCCTAAATTACTAGATTCTGTTTTTTTATTAAAGTCCTCCCTGGCTTTTCGGCCACGGTTGGCCAAAACAACGTTTCGGCCAACCTCACGAAACATGAGAGGGCGTCAAAGTGAGTGTCAGCACTCGCAACGGCGGAAAAATTGTCAGTACCGCAGGCGCCGCCGCGCGATGCCCGCCAGGCCGGCGAGTCCGGCGCCGAACAAAAACATGGTGGTCGGCTCTGGCACCGGCTGCGCGCTTTCCAGGCGCACGATGAAATCGTCGTGATCGCCATCGAGGTCGAGGTCGGTGGCGAGGTACACGTGACCGTCGTCAGCATAACCGGCGCCGCCAATGGTGACCGTATCGCCCTTGGCGCCGTGATAGGTGAGAAAGGCGTCGATCCCGCCGGGATTGCGATCCGACTCGGAGTACACGGTGACCGGGCCAGAGCCGGTGTCAACGGTGGTGTAAAAACCAAAGGGCGCGAAAGGGGAGGAGGTGTCGTCAACAATGGTCTGGACGAAGGGAGGGTAGGGAACGGTCGTGGTGTGAGAGGAAAAGTAGAGGTCGATCCCTGCGCTGGCGTCTTGGTAGTGGGTGATGTCTTCAAGGCTGCCAGCGTCTGCGCCGGCGGTGAACAGGACCAGTTTGTCGCTGTCGGCGAGGAGGCCGCTGATGCCTGCGTTATAGATACCGAATTCAAAGTAGGCGCCGGAATATTCGATGTTCAGGAGCCAGGCCGATGCCGACGGACTCGAAAGCGCAAACAGTTCGGCGGCCGATTGGTCGGCGTAAACGTCGATGGCCGCGTTAATGCCGGAATAGTTGGTGGCAACGCCGTCATCGGCGAAAAAGGCCTGCAGGTCGGCTTCGCTGCCCGGCGCAGGCGTGGTGATGGGGCTGGCCCAGGCCGTAACGGCCCCGGCGAGGAGGATCAGAGTGGCGGAGGAAAATATTTTTTTCATGGAATCTCCCTCGTCTTGGGTTTCGAAAATGCGCAAAGTTTTTTTCGGGATAAGCTACGCGCTCGTGTTTCTGCACAAACTGTACCCTCTTTTGTGATGAGCAAGTGATGCAAAGGTGGTTGTTGGTCTATCAGTGCGGCTTTGCTTTAAATTTTTTTTGTATGCCGTGGGTGGCATGCCGGTTGGCGGTGTTGGGGAGGCGGGTGTTCGGAGTTTTTAGTTCGGTAATCGGGAATCGAGTTTGGAAAAGCGGAAACCTTTCTGGCGGCACCTGCGGCGTGGGGGTGTTCCTCAATG
>WFOD01000076.1 GCA_015488275.1 Deltaproteobacteria bacterium | reverse complement strand
GGTTTTCTCCTCCTTGGTTCGGGTTGACCGGAACGGGTCGGTACCGTTTGGTGCCGGAATAAAGATGCAAGGAGGGTGCCGCCAGAACGTCGTGCGCCACGAAACAGAGAAAGAACGGCAGGGCGGCAGGATAGGGGACAGGATGGTGCACGGCCGCCGATCGCGGCTTATTGCAAAATGCAATGCTCATGCATCCTGCAAGACAAAGATCATGAGAGCTGCCAGCGTTTCATCTTGCGCCAGAGGGTGGAGGCGTCGATGCCCAACAGCGCCGCGGCGCGGCTGCGGTTGCCGCCGGTGACGTGCAGCGCCTTTTTAATCATCAGCCGCTCCATCTCGGCCAGCGGCATCAGGGGCAGGTCGGTGGCGGCCGGGGCGTCGGCATCGAGCACGGCGGAGAGGTCTCCAGCGGTGAGGGTGGGGCCGGCGGCCATGATCACCGCCCGACCGACGACGTTCTCCAGCTCGCGGACGTTGCCCGGCCACGAATGGGCCATGAGGCGGGCCACGGCACCGCTATCGATGGCAGTGACCTCCTTGCCGTACTCACCGGCGAACCGACGGAGGAAATGGTAGGCCAGTCGCGGGATGTCGTCACCCCGTTTGCGCAGCGGCGGCAGTTCGATGGTCATGACGTTGAGCCGGTAGTAGAGGTCGTCGCGGAAGCGGCCGGCCTCCACCTCGGCCTTGAGATCGGCGTTGGTGGCTCCGAGCAGGCGGATATCGGTGGCGATCTCCCGGGTGCCGCCCACCCGGAGAAAGACCCCCTCCTGGAGGACACGCAACAGCCGCGCCTGCAGGGCCGGACTCATGGAGTTGACTTCGTCCAGGAAGAGGGTGCCGCCGGCCGCAGCCTCGAAGATCCCTTTCTTGGTGGAGACCGCGCCGGTGAACGCTCCCTTCTCGTGGCCAAAAAGTTCGCTTTCCAGCAGAGGCTCGCTGAAGGCGGCGCAGTTCACCGCCAGGAAACGGCCCTTGGCCCGCGTGGAGGCCCGGTGCAGGAGGCGGGCCACTAGCTCCTTGCCGGTTCCGGTCTCGCCGCTGATGAGCACCGGCACATCCAGGGACGCCAGCCGCTGGATCATGTCTTTGACCTGCCGCATGGGCGCGGAATCGCCGATAAGTTCCTCGGGCCGCAGGGAGGCGACCTCAGCGGCGAGTTCGCGGTTGGTGCGGACCAGCCGGTAGTGTTCCACGGCCCGCGCCACGACGTAGACCAGTTCCTCGGGGTCGAAGGGTTTTTCGATGTAGTCGTAGGCTCCGATCTTCATGGCCGCGATGGCCGAGTCCACGGTGCCGTAACCGGTGATGACGATCACCGGCAGTTCCGGATCGCCCCGCCGGGCCGCCTCAAGCACCGTGGTGCCGTCCAGACCCGGCATCTTGAGATCCGTGACCACAGTGTCGAAGCCGCCGTCATCGAGCATGACCAGGGCCTCGTCACCGCCACTGCATGCGGTGACCCGGTAGGCGTGGTCGGTGAAGACCTCGGTGAGCAGTTCCAGTTGGCGCTGGTCGTCGTCCACCAGCAAGATGGCCGGCGCGTATCCTGGCATCACGGCTCCTCCGGAGGGTTGGTGTCAGCGGCGGCGGGCAGGTAGACGGTGAACACGGCACCGCCGCCGGGCCGCTCGCCCACCTCGATAGAACCGTCGGCCTCGGCGACGATACCGGCGCAAATGGAAAGGCCGAGGCCGGTGCCCTCGCCCACCGGCTTGGTGGTGAAGAAGGGGTCGAAGATCCGCGGCCGTACCTCTTCCGGGATCCCGGGTCCGTCGTCGGCCACGGTGAGATAGACGGCGCGGCCGGCGCGGCCGGCCTCGAGCCAGACGTTGCCCGGCCCGCTCACGGCCTGGATGGCGTTGAGCAGAAGGTTCACCGCCACCTGCTCGATCTTGCGGCCGTCGGCGTAGACCACGAGCGGTTGCGGCGGGGTGGCGAGATGGACGGCGATCTGCTTCTTGCCTGCCTGGTAGGCGAGCATGTCCCGGGTCCGCGCCAGGAGGCGGCGGAGGTCGAACCGGTCCGGAGCCGCCTGCGAGGCGCGGGAAAAGTTGAGCAGGCCCTGGACGATACGGCTGCACTTGCGGGTCTGCTCGACGATGATCTCCACCCGCCGGGCGATGTCGGCCGCATCGGCTTCCGGTTTAATGGCGCGGGCGTAGCCCAGGATATTGGATAGCGGGTTGTTGATCTCGTGGGCCACACCGGCGGCCAGCTGGCCGATGGCCGCCAGTTTCTCGGTGTGGCAGTAGAGTTCCTGGCGCCGCTTGTCCTCGGTGATGTCGCGAAAGGTCTGCACCCCGCCCACCACCCCACCGTTGGCGTCGTGGATGCAGGCCGAACTCACCGCCACCTGGAGGAGGCGGCCGTCCTTGGTATAGAGGGTGGTCTCGCGGTTACGGATCATGTGACCGGCATGGTACAGGGCGCAGGCGTCGGCGCACAGGCTGGTGCGGAAGAGGTCGGCGCAACGGCGGCCTATCGCCTCGTCCTCGGTGTAGCCGGTGATAGCGGTCGCGGCGCGGTTGAAGGCGGTGATCGTGCCCCGGGGATCGGTGACGAAAAGGCCGTCTGCCATGGAATCGACGATGGTGGCCAGTTTGTTCTGCTCTACCTCCAGCCGGGCTCGCTGGCTGTCGATGGTGGCGATGGTGTCGCGGATGGTGGCGGTCATGTCGTTGAAAGCGGCGCCAATGGTGGCGAACTCCAGGGGTTCGGCCACCGTGACCTGGGCCCTGAAATCGCCCTGGCGCAGGCGGGCGATGGCCGCCTCCATGACGGCCAGGGGCCGGCCCACGGCCCGGGAAAGGGCGAGATTGGCCAGGGCCACGGCCAGGAAGTGGAAGATGACGCCGGCGGCCACGGCCACCAGGAGCAGGGTGGCGGTGATCCGCCGCACCCGGTCGGTGGCGAGATGGATCCGCACCTCGCCGAAGCCGCGGTCGCCGATGGCCACCGGCTCCACGACCTCCAGGATCTCGGAATCGTCCGGCGGACTGCCGGCGGCGGCTAGGATCTCGCCGTCATGTCGCTGGACCGTGAGCGCGGCTACCGCGGGATCGGCCACGATATCGCGCACGTAACGTTCCAGGGTGGCGTAGTCATGGACCATCACCGCGTCCAAGGTCACGGCGGCCAGGACCCGGCCCAGGCTCTCGCCCTTGTCGCGCAGCCCACCCTCCAGCAGCAGCCGGGCGCCGACAAAGAGAAAGAGGCAGAAGAGGAGCGTCGCCGCCAAGGCCAGGAGGTTCAAGCGGCGGAAGAAGATGGTGCGGATGGGCGCGGCGCTCATCTGCCCTCCACGAAGCGCATCACCCTGCGGGCGAGTTCGAATTCGCGGTCGGCCACCGGCGCGAAGCCGGTCATCGCCGGGTCGATGGCCCCGAGCACCCTGGGGTCACGGCACTCGATGAGGGCGCGCCGTAGCCGCTGGCGCAGGTCGGCGGGCAGGTCGCGGCGGCAGACGATGGCGTGGGGCGGAATGGCGAACGGTCCGGCGAGCACCCGCAGGGGCCGGCGCACGTACCGGCGGAAGACGTCGAGCCGCACGCAGCCGGCGGCGAAGTCGCCGTGCAACACGGAAAGGATGACGTTGTCGTGGCTGCGGACGAAATCGTAGGCCGCGAGATCGGCCAATTCAATCCCCTGCCGGTGCAGGAGCCAGCGCGCCATGTAGTGGCTGCCGAAGGACTGGTGATCGCCGAAGGCGAAGCTCTGGCCGGCAAGGTCGGCGAGCGTGGCCAGCTCGGCGTCATCACGGCAGAAAAGCACAACCTGATCGTTGATCTCGTCCTCGAGCCGTAGTCGGGCGAGGAGCTCGACACCGCCGTACTTGTCCGCCACCCGCACGTAGGGCGAGGGCCCGACGTACCCCAGGGCCGCCTTGCCGCTGCCGAGACTCTGGACGTGGGCCAGGTAGTTGGGCGCCACCTGGAGGACGATCTCGGCGCCGGTCTTGCGGGCGAGATAGTCCACCAGCGGCTGGAAGGCGCGATGGACCGTGGCCGGGTTGGCAAAGGGATGGACGCTGAAGACGAGCGGCGCCGCATGGGCCGGCGGCAGGCCCAAGCCGAACACCACCCACAACAAGAAGAGATACCGTCTCATGGAGGTTATTGAAGCATGGGTGATTGCAGATTGCAATGGTAGGGACATCGGTATCAGCCGGAAAAACACCGGCCGGCAGGGTGAAACACCCTGCTGGCCGGCCATGCCGGGGGACGAGGAGGGTGCGAACTCCCCGGCATTCCAGAAAGAGAAACTACGAAACACGCGAAGGACGCGAAAAGGTTGTGGTCCTCCTACATCTTCTTGAGGATGTGTTTCTTGCTCTTGTGGGGTTTGCCGTCCACCCAGCGGACCTTGGCCGGGTCCCAGCCGCGGTCGATGAGCATCCGCCACACCTGGAGGGCGCGGTTGCCGGCCGCGCAGTGGACGACGATGTTCTTGTCGCGCGGGACCTCGTCCAGGCGGCGGGCCAGAGTGTCGATGGGGATGAGAAGCGCGCCGGGAACCACGCCGGTCTTCTTCCATTCCGCCGGACTGCGGGTGTCGATGATCACCGTGTCCGGCGGGGTGTGGAGGGCGATTTTTTCGAATTCGCTCATGGACATGGCGCCAGGCAACACGGTGGTGCCCTCGTAGACCGGCTTGGCGGCCAGCGGCCCGTGGTCCACCGGGTAGCCCTTGGCCCGCCAGGCGGCCATGCCGCCGTTGAGGATGTAGCCGTTGTTCCACGAGTTGGCGTGCATGGTGTCGTGGAAGGCCCGGGTCACCCGGTCGTCGTCACCGTAGTAGATGATGCGGGCGTTCTTCTTGATGCCGGCCTCCTCCAGGGCCGCATCCAGTGCCTTGGCCGCGGCCACAAGATCGGTCTCGGCCGGGAAGTTGACCGCGCCGGCGATGTGGCCGGCCGCGGCCCGGGCCGCCGGCCGGAGGTCCACCAGGACGTGGGCCAGGCCGTGCTGTTGGGCCATGCGGAGGAACTCGGGCTCGGTGTAGTAGGGGTTGATGGTTGCCTGCCAGGTCTTGTGGCCGGCGACCATGTAGCGAACGTCCTCGTAGCCGTAGACTTCCTTCACCACCCGGGTGAAATGGGGACTCATGCCTCAGGTGAAGCCGCGGCAGTAGGCGATGATCTTCGTGCGCTTGTCGGCGGGCAGGCGGTCCTTGAATTCCAGCAGGCGATAGTACGGAATGTTGATCGCGTTTGGCAGGTGGCCCTCGATGAAGTTGTCGTAGCCCCGGGCGTCGACGATCATGTAGTGGCCCTCTTCCGGGCTCTTTTCGAGGATCTGCGCCACCTCGGAGATGGTCACCACGTGGTCCATGGTGTGGAAGTGGTAACTGGGCTTATAGCTGATGGCCTCGGCGTGCACCCAGCCGTCGCCAGCGGGCGTGAACGCCACCATCACCGCCTTCTCGTCCCGCAGGTCGCGGGCCGAGGTGAAGCCCTCCAGGGTGGACTCCCGGTCGTAGCGCACCTTCCAGACGTGACCACCGGTGCTCACCTCCAGCGAGCTGTCGGTCTGACTCCCCGGGACGATGGTGCCCCAGATGGTCTCCTCGTCGGCCTGGTGGCAGCCCTTGCAGTTGGGCGCGATGTGGCTCGCGGCCATGGCCGGCGCGGCCAATACCACGCTGGCGGCGGCCAGTACGGCGGCGCGGCCCAAGAGGCCTCTCTTCTCCAATTGTCTCACAGCACTCCTCCTTGTCCTTACGTTGGGAATTTTTGGTGACGCGCCCCCGGAACGCCAGCCCCGCGCCGGCCCCGGTCCGCCACCACCTTTCCATGAAGGTCAAAGAGCGTGCCAGACCATTTCCCTGGCTGAACTAGGACGAAAAAAACCCCGTTCCGCAATAAGATAGGATATCTTTCTCCCCGCCATCCCATCCTGGTTGAAAAGCCGGTGCCGAAGAAGCGGAATGCAAGACCTTTGCAAAATGCAAGACCTGTAACCGCCACTTATCAGTCCGTCGAAAAAGTCATCCCTGACTTTTTCGACCACGGTTGCCCAAAACAAAGTTTCGGCCAACCTCACGAATTCCTTGGCTCTTTTTCGGATATTCCTTGGGAACGGCCTGGTTCGGTCCGCAGCCCTGGAGCCTTCGGCCCGGCGGTCGGCTGGGAAAACCCAAAAAGAGCCGGCGGAATTCGGCGGCACGTCCCTGTGCCGCACACAGCCCGTTTTTCAACGGGCTGTTATGCTCCTTCTCTCCTTTTTTCTTCCTATATGACTGCGGTCATACCACGGTGTGTGGGAATGGAGTATCGTGGGTGCCATGCTGGGTCCCTTGCTCGAAATTCCTCGCTTCCGTGGTCACGCCGAATCCACGCCCCTTCACCGTTGGCCAGGCCATCTTCCGGCCCGGTGATCCGGTCACCCATCTCCACGGCGTCCAGCGCGGCGGCATCCGCATGGTGCGCTACAATGACGATGGCGACGAAATCCTCATCTACCGGGCCAGCGCCGGCGAGACCTTTGCCGAGGCCGCCCTCTTCGCCGACGTCTTTTCCGACACCGCCCTGGCACAACGATACTGCGCCCTGTTGAGCCGCCAGGTCCGCGACCTGCGGACCATGATCGAGATCCGGTCGATCCGCTCCGCGCCCGAACGGATCCTGCACTACCTCCGGCTGCACGCGGATACCGCCGGGGTCTGCCGGCTCTCCGGCCCGGTCAAGGATCTGGCTGCCCAACTCGGCCTGGCCCACGAGACCATGTACCGGGGGTTGAAACGGCTCGAGGACGAGGGCCGGATCCAGAGGCGGGGAAAGACGATCCGGGTCGAGCGGCTGGAAGAGGGGTAAATGCCCCCCGTATCACCATCCAAGCAAGAAAGGAGGAAATGCAATGCGGACGCTCATCAAGGGACTCGCAACCCTGGCCGTCTTCTGCCTGCTCGCCGCCTGCGCCGCCATGCGGCCAGCGGCCGACCACCATCTCGCCTTTGTGACCAACGAGGGCTCGGCCAACCTGATGGTGGTCGATCTCGTCACGGAAAAGGTGGTCAAGACCTTGGCCACGGGCAAGAAACCCCACGCCCTGGTCTTCACCCCGGCGGGCAAGGGCTATGTCAACAACCGCGGCGAGCACAGCCTGACCGTGATCGACGGCCGTGATCCCGCAGTGCTCGGCACCATCCCCCTGCCCGCGACCTCGATGCAGCTCGCCCTCTCCCCGGACGGCCGGACCCTGGCGGTGAGCTACCGGGACGCGCTCGCGGTGAGCCTCATCGACACGGCCGCGGACACCGTCCGCGCCACCGTCACCATCGGCCCGGATCGACCGGGCAAGAAACCGGTGCGGATCAAGCACCCCTTCTGGTCGGCGGACGGCCGTTTCATCTATGCCGGCGACAACCTCAACCACACCGTGGTCAAAATCGACGCCGCGGCCGGACGCGTCGCCGCCGTCATCCCGCTGGGGGCCACGGTGCACCACTTCGTCACCGCGCCGGACGGGACCATCTACGTCTGCGAGGGCAAGGACGACCAGGGCCGCCTCAACGTCGCCGTGCTCGACGCAGAGAGCGACCGGATCATCGCCACCATCCCCATCCCCCTTTCCCCTGGCGAAAAGGCCTTCGGCCATCACGGCGCCTTCACCCCGGACGGCAGGTTCTTCTACCATTGCAACGAGGGCGGCCGCACCCTTGCGATCATCGACACCGCAGTCCGCAAGGTGGTGAAAACGATCGAGACCGCGAACGGCGCCGGCCACACCTATTTCAGCCGCGACGGCAAGCGGGCCTTTGTCGTCGGCCACCACGACAACCGGGTGACGGTGGTGGATACCGCAACCCAGCGGATAACAAGAAACATCACCGTGGGCCGGGGCAAGAAGGAGGGCCATTCCGGCTACGTGGCCGAAGACGGCGACTTCTATATGCTCAACGCCGCGGACGGCGCCATCGAGCGTATCGACGGCCGCACCCTGACCCTGGCCTCGCGGATCGAGGTGGGCGCGAAACCGATGATCATGGTGGTGCGATAAGCCGATGTCCCCCCTGTACCCGCGTCTCTGCCTTGCCATCCTGGCTTTGTTCGGCCTGGCCGGCTGCCTGGCCGCGGGGCCGGAGCGGCCCTTGCCACCGCTCCCGGCCGCGCCCGGGGCCGTGTTCGTCCCGCCGGCGCAAGGAACGGCCCCGGTCGTAGCGCCCTCCCCTTCCCTGGCAGGAAAAGAACTCACCTTGGCCGATTGCGTCCAATTCGCCCTGGCCAACAACCCGGCCACCCGGCAGTCGTGGCAGCGGATCCGGGCCGAGACCGCCCGGGCCGACGCCGAACTCCTCCTGGTCCGGGCCCAGGGCGAGGCGCGCATTGCCCGGGGCCGGTCTTCGGCCGCAAAGAACGTAACCTTGTGGCGTGAGACACGGTCTGCGATCGGTTCACACGAATGGGGCGGCGGCGAAATAGACGCCGAGGAGGGCGACGACCATCGCCGCCCCCCGCCGGAGCGCGGCCACGGCCCGCTGGCCGCGGCGGCTGCCAAGCAGTTCCACGGCCCGGGCCGAAAACATGCCGCAGAGGACCAGGGGCACGCAATGACCGATACCGAAGAGGACCAGCATGGCGAGTCCGGTACTGATCTGGTGTTCCACCGTGATCAGGACCAGGATCGGGGCCAGGAAGCCGAAGGTGCACACGCCGGAGAGCAGGCCGTACCCGAGGCCGAGGACAAGGGCGCCGGGGGCCCCCTGCATCTGCAAGCGGCCGGTGATCCTGGAGGAGACGGCGCAGCGCGGCGGTTGCCACAGAGTCCAGGCGATGTAGAGCATGAACACCCCCACCGCGGCCGGCAGCCAGGGGCCAACGTCACCGAGTATCCGGCCGGCGGCGGCGCAGGCCAGCCCGACCAGGAGGATGCTCACGAAGATGCCCAGGGCGAAGAGCACGGCGTAGCCGGCCGCCCGGCGCGGCGGCGGAACCTCACGTTGGCCGGCGACATAGGCGATGACGAGCGGGATCGCCGCCATCTGGCATGGCGAGAGGAGCACCGCGGCCATACCCCAGAGCAGCGAGGCGGGCAGGGCCAGCACGGCGTTGGCCCGAAGCCAGGTGGTGAGGGTGACGAGAAGCTGGTCCATGATATGACGATATGACGATACCCTTGCGAGGCTCAGCTCACAGGCCGGCCAGGATCTGGTGTTCTTCCTTGCCGACCCGGGCCATGGTGGTCCGGACCACGCCCCCGAGAAAACGACTCATCATCCCGGTGTTGAGCTTGGCGACCATGACCTTGCCGTCGCGTTCGTAGATCCCGATGCGGCAGGGCATCATGGCCGAAAACTGGGGCTGGTCCTCGAGCACCTTCTTGGCGTACTCCGGCTTGCACAGCTCGATGATCCGTACCCGCGGCCGGATCTCGACCCCCTTCTTGGCGGTCATGGCGTTGATATCGAGCTGGCCGGGGATCCCCCAGCCGGCGGCCTTGATCGCCGCCTCCACGCGGCGCACCGTCTCGTCGAAATCGTGGACGGACGGCACGGTCTGGATCATGGCGTTCCGGAAAAACCAGGTCATGACAGCGAGCATGAGCACGATTCCGGTGATGCAGCCTGCGACAAACAGCATGGGGTACCACCTTGCGCGTTGTGGTTGTTCTGAACGGAGACCGGTCAATCGGCCCTGCCGGCGAGCACCTTGTCCAGCGCGCCGCGCAACTCTTCCTCGGGGAAGAAGCCGATGTGGCGCAGGATCTCGTTGCCGTCGCGGTCGTAGAGGATCTGGGTGGGGATGGTCACCACCCCCAGGGCACGGGCGGTGTCCGGGTCCTTGTTGACGTCGATGAACTTCACCGCCGCCCTCCCCTGGTAGTCCTTCTCCAGCCGGTCGAGGATGGGCATCATCATCAGGCAGGGCTTGCAGTGCAAGGAGCCCGCGTCCACCACGGTGACCGTGCCGGCCACCGCCACCCCGGGCGGCGAATGGCGGGTGGCGCTGGCCGCGCCCCGGCCGGTTTGGTCGGGACCGGAGGAACAACCGGCGAGGAGCACCAATACCACCAGGATCGCGGTGCCGGCCGCCGCCAGGGCCGCCCTCCCCTGTTCCTTTCTCTTCTTCATATCGTCACCTCGTCATCCAAAACACTCTGCACGGCCCGGCCGCGAAATTTCCAGACAGTACCTGATTTGCCCCCGTTTCGCATGTCCGCCTGCTGCAACGGACCACGGACGCCGGCGTCAGGACCTCCCCTCCACCCAGTAGGCGAACATGGGGATGTAGATCAGGGTGAGGACCGTGCCCACCAACAGGCCGCCAATGGCCACGTCGGCCAGCGGCGAGAGTTTTTCCAACCCCACGGCCCATTCCAGGGCGATGGGCACCATGCCAGCGATGGTGCCGAAGGCGGTCATCAGCACCGGCCGGAAGCGGACCCGCACCGATTCCAGGGCCGACTCGAAGGGCGACTCGCCCTTGGCCCGGTGCTGCTGGTAGAAGTCGATCAAGAGCACCGAGTTCTTGATGATGATGCCGAACAGGAGCATTATCCCGACCATGCTCGGCATGCAGCTCGGCTTGTTGAAGGCGAGCATCCCCCAGGAGGCGCCGATCATGGCCAGCGGCAGGACGAGGATCATCACCACCGCCATGCGTACCGAGTGGTAGATGGCCACGAGACAGAGGAGCAAGAGGACGACGCCGATGGCGATGGCCTTGGCGATGCGGGTAAACGAGTCGCGCATCTGGAAGATGTCGCCCTGCTGGTCCGTCTTCACCCCGGCAAGCCCGGCGGCCTTGACCGCGGCCGTGGTGTCGGCGGTGAGGATGGAGATGGGCCGGGTGCGGCGGTAGCCGGAGACGTCCACCGAGTAGAGCATCCGGTTGCGCTCGATCTTGCTCACGGTCATGGCATAGGTGATCCGGCCCAGGGCCTCCAGGGGCACCGGTCCCTTGGGGGTGTGGATGGGGATGAGGCGCAGGTCGTCGAGGCTGCCGTCAAAGCCGTGGCCGAAGTAGAGGCGGACGAACTGGGTGTCCATGGAGACCAGGTTGCCGGCCAGGGCCACGGGCACGCCGGCCAGCGGCAGTTGGGCCGCGATCTCCACCGGCGTGGTCTGGTAGGCCAGGGCGCGGTTGGGATCGATCTCCAGGCGCGCCTCCTGGAAGTCCTCGTCCCAACTGGTGGAGACCGAGGTGAAGCCCTTGACCGTGGCCATGGCCCGGGCCGCCCGTTTCGCCGCCGCGGGCAGGAGGTGGTAGTCCTCGGCGTAGATCCGGGTGTCCACCGGCGCCTTGATGCTGCTCATCGGCGTGGCGCCGAAATCGAAGACGTCCACCGCCTTGACGTTCTTCAGGGTCATGAGCCTAGAGCGGATCTCGTCCTCGATCCGCCAGATATCCTCGTCGCGCTCGAAACGGTTGACGCAGTTGATGGTCATCCGCGCCTCGGCGGGCAGGGCGCCGGAGCCCAGGGAGAGGACGCCGGGCTCGGATCCCAGGCTCACCGAGCTCATCAGCACCTCGGGCCGATGGTGCAGCCAGCGCAAAAAGGGCCGCAGCCGCGCCTCGGCGCTCTCCACCGTCTCGTTGGCCGAGAAGCGGACGTTGGCCTTGATGATGCCGGTGTCCATGGGCGGCATCAGGTCGCGGCCGATGAGCGGCATGACGTTCTTCACCGACACCACCAGGAGCGCCAGGACGCCAGCGGTCATCACCAGCCGCCGCAGCCAGGCGACCCGGCCCCGGTTGGAGAAGCCGAGCACCGCGAGATACGGGCCGATGAGGCGGCCGAAGGTCTTTTCGTAGAGCCGTTCCAGCCAGCGTTCCGGCCGGCTCTTCCGAAAACCCTTGCGGTAGAGGTAGAAGCAGAGGCTGGGGATGAAGGTGATGGAGAGGAAGTAGGAGACCAACAGGGCGATGATCAGGGTGGTGATCAGCTGGCGGAAGATCTGCTGCGGGAAGTCGCCGACGAAGAGGAAGGGGAACATGATGGCGATGGTGGCCACGGTGCCGGCGAAGACCGGTCCCACCACCTCGCGGGTGCCGTCGGCGATGGCCGCCGTGAGGTCCTGGCGCAGCTCTGCC
>WFOD01000075.1 GCA_015488275.1 Deltaproteobacteria bacterium | reverse complement strand
GACGAACTGGCAGAAGAAGAGGTCCAGCGCCGGAGCGCGACCAAGATCCTGCTCACCAGCGGCTATCCCGACCAAACCCGTTTGCAGGCCGCCCTCCACCGCCACGGCTGGCCCTTTCTCCAAAAGCCTTACACTATGGAAGGGCTCCTTGCCGCCGTGGCCCGCGCCCTGCGCCCTCAGCCGCAAGAACGGTCAGAGTAGACGCCCCTTTGCGGCCCCTTCTCCAACAGGCCAGCCTTCAATACCGCTGATCGGCATAGGCCAGCCAGCCGCCGGCCAGAACCAATTCACGGTCAAACTCGTTGAGGCGGAAGGCAAAGGAGCGTTGCTCGCCGCCAGCCGCCGTGGCGGTCAGCCGGTTGCCGGCAAGGTCCGCCTGGATCTCCACATCCGGCCCCAAGGCAAAGATGGCGTCGATATCCGCGGCCGGCAACTCCACGGCCAACAGGCCGTTGTTGAACATGTTCTGCCGGAAGATGCGGGCAAAGCTCTCGGCCACCACCATCGTGATGTCGTTGACCTCAAGCACCCACACCGCATGCTCCCGCGAGGAGCCGCAGCCGAAGTTGGCCCGGGTGACGATTGCCCGATACCCCTGCCGGCAGACACTGGCCGGATCAAAACCGCCAAGCTTGAGATCCTCCAACAAATGGGGTTGCAGTCCCATTTTGGTGATCTCGGTCAGGTACTTGGCCGGGATGATCTCATCGGTATTGATGTCGTTGCGGTCGAGAAGCAGGGCCTTGCCGCCGAAATTCTTCATCGGTTCACGCCTCCTCGCGCCGCAAGTAGGGTCGCGGATCGGTGATATGGCCGGCAATGGCGGTGGCCGCCGCCGTGGCCGGGCTCATCAGGTGAACCATGCCGCCCTTGCCCATCCGGCCATTGAAGTTACGGTTGGTGGTCGAGGCGCAGATCTCGCCCTCGGCGAGCACGCCGTTGCTCATGCCGAGGCAGGCGCCGCAGGTGGGATTGGTGACGCAGAAACCGGCATCGAGAAAGATCTTCAAAATGCCTTCCTCCAGGGCCTGCTGGTACACCTTAGGGGTGGCGGGAGCCAGGATGCCGCGCACCGTATCGGCGATGCGATGGCCGGCCAGGATCTCTGCCGCCACCCGTAGATCGGAGATCCGGCCGTTGGTGCAACTGCCCATGTAAACCTGGTCCACGGGCGCGCCCTCCATTTCGCTTACGTCCTTCACTTCGTCCGGTTTGAACCCATAGGTGACCTGGGGCGCGAGATCGCTCACGTCGAAGCGCACCGTGCCGGCGTATTGGGCGTCGGGGTCCGAATGCCACCGCTGAAAATCGGCGACAGCCGCCTGAATGTCCGCATAGTCACTGGCAATGAACGGCCACAGGTATTCGGCGGTCACCCGGTCGGGCATGCACACGCCACAGGTGGCGCCGGCCTCCACGGCCATATTGCACAGGGTCATGCGGCTCTCCATGTCCATCGCCTCCACCACCGGGCCGACGAACTCCATCACCATGTCGGTGGCGCCCTTGACCGTGAGGCGCTTGATCACGGCGAGGATGACATCCTTGGCGTAGACCCCTTGCGGCAGTACGCCGTGGATCTCGACCCGGAGGGTCTGCGGTCGGCGGAAGGCGCAGACGCCTTTCAAGATGCCGACCTCAAGATCCGTGGTGCCCACCCCTGCGGCAAAAGCGCCAAAAGCGCCGTGGGTGCAGGTGTGGGAATCACCCATGATCACCGTATATCCCGGACGAATAAAGCCCTTTTCCGGAAACAGGGCGTGGCAAACGCCGTTGCGGCCCACGTCGAAAAAATCAGGGATATGGTGCCGCCGGGCCCAATCGCGCAGGATCTTCGCCTGGGTCGCCGACTTGGAGTCCTTGGACGGGGTAACGTGGTCGATCACCACCTTGATCTTGTGCGGATCGAACACCCGGTCCAGACCACGGGCCTCAAGATCGGTGATCGCCAGCGGCGTGGTGATCTCGTGGCACATCACCACGTCGATATCGAGCACCACGTTGTCGGCAAAAGGGGTGTCGCGCAGATGGGCGTCGAAAATCTTTTCTGTTATCGTCTTTCCCATGACGCTCCTCAACAGAGCCGGGCCGACAAGACCAGACCTCAGCCTTCTTTCTTGTCGGCCGCCTGCTTTTTCTTCTTGCGGGGGCGGCACTTGCCGTAGGTGCCCCGATAAAGTTTGCCACGCTTGGTGCGCAAATCTCCCTTACCCATGATGCACCTCCATGAAACATTTACAAAAAAGCGGAGCAGCCGTGCGCTCGCGGCAGCAACACTGCCCCACCCGGCCCTGGCTGCCCACTGCCGCCGGCCCGGCCGGCTGGCGCGCAAGGCCGCCAAACCAGAAGGGATGTAGCTTTACCCAAGCGGCCGGGGTTTGTCAATCCCGGATGGACGCTACGCAGGGATGACTTTTTCGACGGGCTGGTAAGCGGGCTGATGACGCCGCTTCGGGGGCACCCTGCGACCAGTTACGCCACGGTCTTTTCCCACAGGCCGATGGTGGGATCCGGCAAGTGGAGAAACACCCGGTTGCGGCCACGGGCCTTAGCCTGATACAAGGCCCGATCGGCGCAGCGCAGGATGTCGGCGTCGGTGAGGCCAGGCGCCGGCTTCCCGTGATAAACGCCAATGGTCACCGTCACCCGCCGCTCGTGTTCATGGAGCCGGAAAGCATGCGCCTCCACCGCGGTCCGGATCTTTTCCGCCGCCCGCCGAGCGCCCTCACGGGAAATGCTCGGCAACAGGAGCACGAACTCCTCGCCGCCGTAACGGGCAAAGATATCCGAGGAGCGGATCTCCCGCCGCACCAGGCGGACAAACTCCTTGAGCACGAAGTCGCCAAACTGGTGGCCGTGGAGATCGTTCACCTTTTTGAAATGATCGAGATCCATCATCAAACAGGCGAGTTCCCGGTCATGCCGCTGGGCCAGGGCCACCTCGCGGTCCAGCAGCTCCTGGAAATGGCGGTGGTTGTAGATGCCGGTCAGGCCGTCGCGGATAGCCAGCTCCTTGAGGGCCTGGTTCTGCTGCTCGATCAGCCGCTTGTACTCCTCAAGGCGGCCAATGGTGCGCTCAAGGGCCTGGGTCTTTTCCTCGAGTTCGCGGCGCTGGTCTTCGCTTGCAGCCAAGAGGTCGTGCAACCGGCCACGGGCGGGGACCGGGCCGGCGGCCGGCACGCGCTCCGCCATCCGGCGCATTTCTCGCCAAAAGAGGAAGGCCGCTCCCAGGAGCACCAGGCTGACGGTGAGCAACATGGTCATGCTCACCCCCCAAAGGGCCAATATGGCCGGCACAAGGGCGAGGCCGGCCAACGCCGCTCTTCCGGCCGGCCCCCAACCGGTCATTCGTCCATGTAGTCTGGCCATTCAAAAAGGAGATCGCTCTTTTTGCGGGTGTTGCACTCCTTGCAACACGGCACGCAGTTGGCTTTGGTGGACCTGCCGCCCCGGGCGAGCGGCACCACGTGATCCATCGTCAGCCGGTCCGGTCCCACTTGGCGGCCACAGTAATGACAGACACCGGCGGCGATCTTCTGCCGCCACCAACGGCTACGGCGAAGGGCCCGGGCCCGTTCCTTTTCCCGCCGCAGGACAGCGGCCGGCACGCCTTCGAGTGGATCGTAGTCGTCTTGCCAGCGCGGCGCCATCCGTCATCCCTCCCCTGGACAGGGATCAGCGCCCGTAAGCAACCGGCGGGCCGCGCCCACAAGATAGAGCGAGCCGGCGATACACACCAGATCCCCGTCCCTGGCCGCGGCGGCCGCGCGGGCAAGCCCCTCTTCCACACTGGCCGCGGTCTCGATGGAAAGCGGCAGGCCGGCCACCAGATCGCGCAACGCCTCGGGCTCAGCGGCCCGGTCGTAAGGCATGGCGGCGCACACCAGGTGATCGGCCCGCTGGGCGGCCACGGGCAAGGTATCGGAAAGGTCCTTGTCGGCCATCGCCCCCCAAAGCAGGACGATCCGGCCGGCCGGCGGCCGGATCTCATCGAGATACCGGGCCAGGGCCGCAGCGCCGGCCGGGTTGTGCGCGCCGTCGAGGAGAAAACGGCGGCGCGGGCCGCCCGAGGGAGGGGCGGCGCAAAGCTCTTCCAACCGGCCGGGCCAGCGCGCCGCGGCCACGGCCGAAGCGATGCGTTCAGGGTCGAGAACAAGCCCTCGCCTTGCGGCCAGCACTTCCAGGACAGCCAGGGCGAGGCCGGTATTGGCCGCCTGGTGGCGGCCGGCAAGGCCGAGCCGGCGGATCTCAAGGCCAGCGGCCAGGGGCCCGAATCCACGGTAGCGCCAGGCCGTGGCCGCATGACTTGCGCGATCTTGCTCAAACGGATCAAACGAAAAATCCCGGCCAAGACAATAGAGGGGCGAGGCAAGCTCTTGGCAGCGGCGCTCGACCACCGCCAACGCCTCGTCCACAGCGCCGGTGACCACCGGCACGCCGGGCTTGACGATCCCAGCCTTTTCTCCCGCAATGGCGCGGATCGTATTCCCCAGGTGGATCTCATGGTCCATCGCCACATTGGTGATCACCGCGCACTCAGGGATAATCACGTTGGTGGCGTCGAGCCGGCCGCCCATGCCGACCTCCATGATCGCATAGTCCACCTGTTCTTCGGCGAACCAGAGCAGGGCAAGGGCGGTGGTGCATTCGAAATAGGTGACCTCCCGGCCGGCGAGAACCGTGCGGATGCGGCCCACCAGGCGGGCAAAGGTCGCCTCGTCCATACACCGGCCGTTGATCCGGAACCGCTCCCGCACCGACGACAGATGCGGCGAGGTATAGAGTCCTACCCGCAGGCCAAGGCGCGACAGCGCCTCGAGCAGGACCGCGCCCACCGACCCCTTGCCGTTGGTGCCGCCGATATGCACGAACCGCAGCTTCCCGTGCGGCTCGTCCAACTCGGCGAGAAGGGCCCGCATGGCTTCGAGCCCCAGCTTGATCTTAAAGAACTGGAGGTCGTCCAGGTATTTCCAGGCCGTGCGATAATCCATGCCTCATGTCCCGCGCCAGCCGGCTCCTGCGAGCTATTCCTCCACGAGTTCGAGCCGGGCGTAATCGAGGTGGAGGATCTTGGTGCCGTGGGCCGGAAAGAAGACGTGCACCGTGGCGGGCCCGACCTTTTTCTCTACCTTGCCCTTGCCAAAAAACGGATGACGCACCGTAGAGCCCACCTCAAGGGCCGCCCCCACCGCCCGGCCGCCGGCCCGGTCGCGCGCCGGCCGCTTGGCGGTATGGCGGCTGCCGAGCATGGCGCCGATCCGGTCGGCCACGGCCTGATGCTCGTCAAAGGCGGGCCGGGCAACCGGTTGATGGCCGGCGAGCAAATCGGCCGGGATGTCGTTGAGAAAAGGAGATGGCGGC
>WFOD01000074.1 GCA_015488275.1 Deltaproteobacteria bacterium | reverse complement strand
TCCTTGGAGCCTTCGGCATGGCAGCCGGCTGGGAAAACACAAAAAGAGCCGACGGAATTCGGCCCCACGTCCATGTGCCGCACACAGCCCGTTTTGCAACGGGCTGCTATTCGTGGGGGCAAGCCCCGCCCGCCTGACCACGGTGGAGGATTCTGGGCCGGCCTTTTCCCTGGCGGTTGGCTAGCGGCGGATCGCAAACCCCGACTCGCCCGGCACAGGCGGCATGGGGGTCGCCGACACCTCGGTCACCGAGGAAAGGGGCGAGCCGGTCCACAGCCACTGTCGCATTTCCTTTGCCTGTTCCGCCGGCCCCTGGAACTCGGCCTCGACCGAGCCGTCCGGCAGGTTGCGCACCCAACCGGTCAGCCCTAGCTCGATGGCCTTTTCTCGGGTAGAGGCCCGGAACCAGACCCCTTGGACGCGACCGCGCACCACGACATGCCAGCGTTGGGTCTCGCTCATGTTTCCCCCTCTGAGAACGGAAGAACGGCGGGCCGGGGAGCGGCAGGGGACGGCGCGCCGTCTTCCCTTTGCGTCAGCAGGCGCTGAAACGCCTCTTCGTCCAGTACCTCGATCCCGAGTTGGCGCGCCTTGGCGAGCTTGCTGCCCGCCTTGGCGCCGGCAACAACGTGGGTTACCCGTTTGCCCACCGTACTGGCCACCGCGCCGCCCAAGCGTTTGACCAGCTCCTTGGCCTCATCCCGGCCGAACCGCTCCAGCCGGCCGGTGAAAACAAAGACCTTGCCGGCCAGGGGGCGCTCCCCGGCGTTGACCCTTGCGCTGGAGGGAGCGATACGCAGGCCGCTGGTCAGCAGATCGTCGATGAGCTGGCGGTTAAGGGGGTCGGCGAAGAAGGCGGTCACGCTTGCCGCTGTCTGTGGGCCAATCCCTTCAATGGCCTGAAGCTGTTCTTCGGTGGCGGCCATCAGCTCATCAATGGTGGCGAAGTGCTGCTCCAGCAGTTGGGCGGTGACCTCGCCGACAAAACGGATGCCCAAGGCGGCCAAAAGACGGCCGAGGGTGGCCGTCTTGGCCCGCTCAATGGCGCGTTGCAGGTTTGCCGCCGACTTCTCGCCCCAGCCTGGCAGTTGGGCCAAGCGTTGGAAGTCGAGGCGAAAGATATCCGGGATATCGCTGATCAGGCCAGCGGCCACCAGCTGCTCCACCGCTTTTTTGCCCAACCCTTCGATATCGAAACCGGCCTTGCCGCAAAAGTGGATGATGCTTTGCAGGCGCTGCGCCGGGCACGCGGCATTGGGGCAGCGATGGACCTTTTCCCCCGCCGGCCGGTGGAGGGGATGGCGGCATTCTGGGCACCGGTCGGGAAAGACGATGGGCCGTTCGTTGCCGGTGCGGCGCTCTGGAACCGGTTTGACGACTTCTGGAATCACGTCTCCGGCCCGCTGCACCAGCACCGTATCGCCGAGACGCAGGTCTTTGCGCCGGATCTCGTCTTCGTTGTGCAGGGTGGCCCGGCGGACGGTGACGCCGGCCAGGAGCACGGGCTCCAGAATGGCCACGGGCGTGACCGCGCCGGTCCGCCCCACTGAAAAGTGGACATCGATCAGCCGGGTGGTCGCCTGGGTGGCGGGAAATTTGTACGCAATGGCCCACCTGGGTGAGCGGGCCTTGGCGCCGAGGCGGTCTTGCAGGCCAAGATCGTCCACCTTTACCACCATACCGTCGATCTCGATGGGAAGGCGTTGCCGCTGCTCGAGGAGGCGCTGGTAGGCGGCGAGCACTTCGTCCACCCCAGAACACCGCAGGGTGAACGGTGGGATCTTGCAGCCCAGGCGATGGAGGCGCTGCAGCAGGTCGTAGTGGCTGGCAACGCCCAGGGCGGCGGGGTCTGCCACCCCGTGGGCGTAGAAATCCAGGGGGCGCTGGCGGGTAATCTTTGGGTCGAGCTGGCGCAGCGAGCCAGCGGCCGCGTTGCGCGGATTGGCGAACAGGGGCTCGCCTGCCGCCAGCCGCTGTTGGTTGAGCCGGTGGAAGTCGGCCAGAGGCAGGATGACTTCGCCACGGATGCGCGCCTCGCCGGCGAGCGGCTCGCTTAGCCGCAAGGGTATGGAGGGGATGGTCCGGATGTTGGCGGTCACGTCTTCGCCGGTCACCCCATCACCCCGGGTGGCGCCCAGCGTGAGCACTCCGTCCTGGTAGACCAGCTCCACGGCCAGACCGTCGAGCTTGGGCTCCACCACGTAGGTGATCGGCCCCTGGAGCTGGAGGAACCGGCGCACCCGCTGGTCGAACTCCACGATCTCCGGTTCGGCAAAGGCGTTTTCCAGGCTCAGCATGGGAACTTCCCGCTGGACTGTCGCCATGCCCTCACGCGGGGCGCCGCCTATGCGCTGGCTTGGCGAGTCTGGCCCGGCCAGATGGGGAAACAGCTTTTCCAGATCGAGGAGTTCCCGAAACAGGGCGTCGTACTCGGCGTCCGAGATCTCGGGGTCGTCGAGCACGTAGTAGCGGTAGTCGTGGTGGAGGATCTGGCGGACGAGTTCAGCGTGCCGCGCGGCCGCCGCAGGGGCGGAGAGCGGTTTGCCGGCAGAAGTCCCGTGGTGCCGCATGGTTGGATGTCCGTATGCCACGGCCGCTCAAGTGTGGCCGGTCTTGGCGGTCAGCGCTGGGGAGGCTGGAGGAGCTCGCCGCCGCTGGCGATGTTTTCGTGCGTCACCTCGTCGATGAAGATGAGGATCGAGTCCTTGGGCTTGCCCGCCACTGTGGCGATGGCCTCTGTAACCTGACGGCAGATTTCCGCCTTTTGCTCCTTGCTCAACGTGCCGGCCACCCGGATATTGACGTAGGGCATGATCCTCCTCCACGGTTGTTGTTGCGCCCAGCCTGTCCGCGGTTGGGCAAGGCACAGCTCCGTTCACCCTATCAGTCCGCCGAAAAAGCCGTCCTGGCTTTTTCGACCACGGTTGGCCAAAGCGCAAGCTTTGGCCAATTTTTCAACGGGCTGCTATCTGCGGCCGAACGAACGTGGCAAAGTTTGCCACGGCCAGTCGGCTAGGGTATTGTTTGGCAACAGGGCAACCGCCCATTCCTTCGCCTCTTAGCGTATTTCACCATAAATCGCAAGCGGATACCCTTCATGCGCCCTCCCCTGCTCTTGCTGACCAATGACGACGGTGTGCAGGCGCCTGGCCTGCGCGCTCTGGCCGCCGCCCTGGCTGAACTCGGGCGGGTGGTGGTGGTCGCGCCGGAACGCGACAACTCGGCCATCGGCCATGCGCTCACCATGCGCCGTCCTCTGCGGGTCGAGCGGCTGGCAGAGGACTGGTATGCGGTGAACGGCACGCCGGCCGACTGCGTGGTCCTCGCCCTGGAGAAACTGCTCGCCGAGCAGCGGCCAGCGCTGGTGGCGTCGGGTATCAACCCCGGCCCCAACATCGGTGACGACATCAACTATTCGGGCACGGTCTCCGCGGCGATGGAGGCGACCATGCTCGGCATTCCCGCCCTGTCCTTCTCGCTGGCCGGCGAGCCACCCCACGACTACCGGCCAGCGGCCCGTTTCGCCCGCTGTTTGGCTTTTTATGTTCTTGAGCACGGGCTGCCGGCCGACACCTTGCTCAACGTCAACTATCCAGCCCTGGAACCGCCGCGTGGCGTCCGTCTTACCCGCCAAGGCCGGCGGATCTATACCGGCGCGGTGAAAGAGACCTGTGACCCCTGGGGCAGGCCGCACTACTGGAT
>WFOD01000073.1 GCA_015488275.1 Deltaproteobacteria bacterium | reverse complement strand
GCCTACCGGTGCTCATCGGCAGCATTCCCCTCGACGATCACGCTCGCGCCTTGGAGCTGGTGCTCGAGTACACGCCCGAGATTCCGCTGTGGCCCCAACTCCCAGGACTCGCCCAGGAAGGGATGCTGGTGCAGTTTCTCGAAGGTTTCCCAGGGGTGGACGAGGAGAGCGGTAAGCCGCGCATCGACACGGAGAGCGGTCCGTTCCAGGAAGGGATACTGGCCTTTTTCGAGGACTATCTCGCCGTGGAGGAGGACTTCGCCCGCCTGGCGGACTCCCGTTTCGCCATCAGCCGCGATCGGGCCCAGGGGCTCTACCGCCTGGTGGAGGCGGTCCGCGACCGCCAATGCCTGGCGGTCAAGGGGCAAACCACCGGCCCATTCACCCTGCTGGTGGGCATCACCGACCAGGAGGGACGCCTGGCCTACTACGATCCCACCCTGCGGGAGATGCTGGTAAAGGGCACGGCGTGCAAGGCGGCATGGCAGGTGAACTTTTTGCGCCAGACAGGCCGGCCGGCCATCTGTTTTCTCGACGAGCCGGCCCTGGCTGGCTTGGGCTCCTCGGCGTACATCAGCATCGCCAAGGACGACATTAAGGCCGATCTTGCCGAGGTGATCGCCGCCATCCACCGGGCCGGGGGGCTGGCCGGCATCCACGTATGCGCCAACACCGACTGGGACCTGATCCTGGCCCTGGATCTTGACATCGTAAACTTCGATGCCTTTGGCTTTTTCGACCGATTCGTGGCCAGCAAAAAGGCGATCGCCCGCTTTCTCGACCGGGGCGGGATCATCGCCTGGGGCGGAGTGCCCACCGGTGATCCGGCGGCGATCGACAACCAGACCCCCGAGGGGCTCGCCGAACTCTGGCAGCGGCACATGGCCGCCCTCACTGGTCCGGACCGGGATCTCGCCGGCCTTTTGGCCCAAACCCTCGTGACCCCAAGCTGCGGCACCGGCTCGCTGGACCTCGACCATGCGGTGCGGGTCCTGGCGCTCACCAGGGAAACATCCCGCATTCTGCGCCAGCGGTTTCTGCCGGCCGCCTGACGCGCCGCCCCCAGCCACCGGAACAATTACGGAAGACGGCAACTCCAACAACGAGCGACACCTTGACGATGGACGACACCAACCAGATTCTTCGCCAACGTTTGCAAAAGGCGCGGGACCTCGCCGAGCAGGGCGTAATCCTCTACGATAACTCCTTTACCCCGGCCCACCGCATCAAAGACATTCTCGCCGCCGCCGATGACCGGCCGGCCGAGGATCTGCCCGAAGGACGGTTTTCGGTCGCCGGCCGCATCATGGCCCTGCGCAAATTTGGCAAGGCCGCCTTCCTCCACCTGCAAGACGAAAGCGGCAGGATCCAGATCTACGTCAAGCGGGACGTGGTGGGCCCAGAGGCCTACAGCCTGTTCAAAAAACTCGATATCGGCGATATCGTCGGTTTCGAAGGCCCCCTCTTCCGCACCAAGACCGGTGAGTTGACCATTCAGGCCGACCGGTTCCGGCTGCTCACCAAATCGCTCCGGCCCTTGCCAGAAAAGTTCCACGGCCTGACCGACGTGGAGACGCGCTACCGCCAGCGCTACGTGGACCTGATCGTCAACCCCGAGGTGCGCGAGACCTTCCGCAAACGGGTGCGCATCATCCGCCTGGTGCGCGAATTCCTGGCCAACCGCGACTTTCTCGAGGTGGAGACGCCGATGATGCATCCCGTTGCCGGCGGGGCCACGGCCAGGCCGTTCAAGACCCATCACAACGCCCTCGACATGGACCTCTACCTGCGCATCGCGCCAGAGCTCTACCTCAAGCGGCTGTTGGTGGGCGGTTTTGAGCGGGTGTTCGAGATCAACCGCAATTTCCGCAACGAAGGACTCTCCACCCGCCACAACCCCGAATTCACCATGCTTGAGTTCTACCAGGCCTACGCCACCTATGAAGACCTCATGGACCTTACCGAGGAGATGATCTCCTGGATCGCCGCCGAGGTCTGCGGCTCGATGGTCATCTCCTACCAGGGGGCCACGGTGGACCTCACCCCGCCCTGGCGGCGCCTGACCATGGATCAGGCCCTTGTGGAGATCGGCGGCGTCGAGCCAACCGTGGTGGCCGACCCTGATGCCGTGCTGGCCGAGGCCCGCAAACGCGGGATCGAGCTGCCCCCTACCGCCGGGCCGGGCAAGGCGAAGACCGAACTGTTTGAGCTCCTGGTGGAAGAGCGCCTGGTTGACCCTACATTCATCACCGCCTATCCCACCGAAGTCTCGCCGCTCGCCCGGCGCAACGCCGACAATCCAGAAATCACCGACCGGTTCGAGCTGTTCATCACGGGCCGGGAAATGGCCAACGCCTTTTCCGAGCTCAACGACCCCCTGGACCAACGCCAGCGGTTTGAAAAACAGATCGCCGAGCGGGGCGACGACGAGGAGATCTTTCCAGAGATGGACCGCGATTTTGTCCGCGCCCTGGAATACGGAATGCCGCCAGCAGCCGGCGAGGGTATTGGCATCGACCGGCTGGTCATGCTGCTCACCGACTCGCCATCCATCCGGGACGTGATCCTCTTTCCCCATCTGCGGCCGGAAAAAGGCTGAGCCCGGCGGCCCGGTCCTGATCCGGCAACGGGCTCCGGCGGCCCGCCCGAGGCAACTGGTCACGGGCTTGCTCCCTCGTCTGCCGAAGCCGCGGCCTCGCGGACCGGGTATCTGAGTTACAGGGCGTCCCGGATGCAAGGAAGGGGCGCACGCCGCAGACTGGAAGGCGGCAGGACCGCCTTGCGGCCGGATTCCGCCCGAGCGCCTTACGGCAAGAGACAAACGCATGTACTTTGAGTGGTTCGTCAGTCAGCGCTACTTGCGGGCGAAACAGCGCCAGGGCTTTTTGTCGCTCATCACCATCATCTCCATCGGCGGCGTGCTGGTGGGCGTCATGGCCCTGATCATCGTCCTGGCGGTGATGACCGGCTTTTCCAAAGGACTACGGGACAAGATCCTGGGAATCAACTCCCATATCGTGCTGCGCACCCTCGACGGCCGGATCCAGGACCACGCCCGCCTCGCCGCGCAGGTCGCGGAGATCGCCGGCGTCGCCGGGGTCTCTCCCTACGTTTACGCCCAGACCATGATCTCGGCCGGCAGGGGGGGCACCGGCGCCGTTCTGCGCGGCATTGATCCCCGCTCCATCGGCCAGGTGCTCGACCTCGACCGCTACATGTTCGCCGGCAGGGCCGCCGAGCTGGCGGAAGCAGGGGCCGACGGCCGGATCCCAGCGATCATTCTCGGCCGCGACCTGGCCCGCCAACTCGGCGTGGGCCAGGGCGATCCGGTGCGGTTGATCCTCGCCGACGGCCCCCTGACCCCCATCGGCATCATCCCGCGGGTGCAGACCTGCCGGGTGGTCGGCATCTTTGAATCAGGGATGTACGAGTACGACTCGGTGTTCGCCTTTGTCTCCCTGAGCACGGCCCAACGGTTTCTCGACCTGGGCCAGGCGGTGCACGGCCTGGAGATCCGGGTGACGGACATCGACCGCGCCGGCGAGATCGCCCGCCAGATCGAAGCCCGGCTCGGCCGCCGCTATGTGGCCCGCGACTGGATCTCAACGAACAAAAACCTCTTTTCCGCCCTGCGCCTGGAAAAAACCGCCATGTCCATTGTCGTGGCCCTGATCGTCATCGTCGCCGCTTTCAACATCGTCAGCACCCTGATCATGCTGGTGATGGAGAAACGGCGCGACATAGCGGTGCTCAAGGCGATGGGGGCGTCGGCCGGCGCGATCATGCGCATCTTCGTGTTCGAGGGGCTGATCATCGGCCTCACCGGCACCGCCCTGGGCGTGGCCGGCGGCCTGACCGCCTGCCGGCTGCTGGCCAAATACCGTTTCATCAAGCTGCCCGACGTCTATCCCCTTTCCACCCTGCCGGTGGAGGTGGTGCCCGCCGACGTGCTCGCCATCGCGGCAACCGCCATCCTCATCTCCCTCGCCGCCACCATCTATCCGGCCTGGCAGGCGGCTCGGGTGGAGCCGGCCACCACCTTGCGCTACGAATGAACAAGACACGGCCGTCCAGCCACACCACCGACACCCCTTGCCTGGAGGCGCGTCATCTGGCCAAGAGTTTCGACCGCGGCGGCCGGATCGAGGTGCTGCGGGACGTCAACCTGCGCCTTTATCCCGGCCAGACCGTGGCCGTGGTCGGCAGTTCGGGCACGGGCAAGACCACCCTGCTCCACATTCTCGGCGCCCTGGACCGTCCGACCAGCGGCACGGTGGCCTATTTCGGCCAAGACATTCACGCCCCGGGCACGGATCTTGATCGCCTGCGCAACCGCACCGTGGGCTTTGTCTTTCAGTTTCACTACCTGCTTCCCGAGTTCACCGCCCTTGAAAACGTCGTCATGCCCGGCCTGATCGCCCGCCGGCCGCGGCGTGAAGTCGAAAAGCGGGCGCGCGCCCTGCTCGCCGAGGTGGGACTCGGCCACCGGCTGGATCACCAGAGCGGCGAACTCTCGGGCGGCGAACAGCAGCGGGTGGCCCTGGCCAGGGCGCTGGTCATGGAGCCGGCGGTCCTCCTGGCCGACGAACCCACCGGCAATCTCGATCCCCACACCGGCCGCAAGGTCTTTTCCTGCCTGGAGCGGCTGGTCTCCCACCACGGTTTGTCCGTGGTGGTGGTAACCCATGATCGGGATCTGGCCAGCCGCATGGACCGCTGTCTTCTCCTTGCCGATGGCGTGCTGCGCGAGGCCGGACCGCTGGAATGAGCCGCCCTTCCTGGCGCGCGCCGCATACCCGGTCCGCGGGGATGCGGCTTCGGCAGACAAAGGAGCGCCCGCAGCCAGTTACGCCATGAGAAAACCTTGACAGCGCAGGGCAGAATCGCGTAAACAGCCTTGCATATTCTTTTTTGCACGATCCCCAGACAAGGAGCTGCACCATGCGCCGTATCCGGTCCCAGACCCGGCCGCTGCAACTCGTTCTCGCCGCGGTCCTTTGCTGCTTTGCTCTGCTGTCCGTAGGCGCATCCGCTGTGGAAGACTGGCGGCCGGCCGCCGGCCAGAAGACCGTCTTTCTGCCGTTCAAGATCCTGGCGCCAGCAGGCGAGCAAAAGCAGATCGAACGGCTCGCCGACCGGCGGCTCGATGCGATCCTCAAGCGTAATCAACTCCAGAGCTACCCCCGCGACCTGGCCGCGCCCCTGCTCAACGGGCCGTGGCCGCCCCCGCCCCGCCTGTTGGCGCCCGTCCTGGGCAAGCTCGGCCTCCGCTGGGTGGCCGTGGGCTCGATCACCCGCATCGGCCGCAGCCTGAGCATCGATCTCGTGCTCCACTCGCTCACCGGCGAGCCTTCCCGCTCTTGGTACCGCACCGTGGCCAGCGCCAATGAGCTGGCCGACGCCTTGCAATACCTGGTGGGCGAGGTCCTGGCCTCCACCGGCCGCTATCCCCTCGTGCGCTCCGTCGCCGTGGAGGGCAACAGCCGGATCGACACCGGCGCCATCCTGCGGCATGTCTCCACCCAGGTGGGCGACCGATACGACGAAAAGCGGTTGCGCGAGGACATCAAGGCGATCTATCGCATGGGCTATTTCGACGATGTGCGGGTTTACGCCGGCCGGGCCGAGGACGGCAAGCGCGTCGTCTTTCAGGTGAAGGAAAAGGCGATCATCAACCAGATGCGCATCACCGGCACCGATGAGCTCAAGGAAAAAGAGGTGCGCGAGGTGGTGACCGTGGCGCCGAACACGATCGTCAACGAGCGCAAGGTCAAGGAGTCGGCCGCCGCCATCCGCCGGCTGTACAAGGAAAAGGGTTTTTCCCACACCACGGTGACCAGCCGGATCACCAAGGTGCAAAACGGCCGGGTGAACGTGGAGTTCGCCATCAAGGAGGGCAAGAAACTCTACATCACCTCCATCGTATTCCAGGGCAACAAGGCGTTTGACGACGACGATCTCAAGGAGGTCATCGAGACGTCGGAAAAGGGCTTTTTCTCCTGGCTCACCGAGTCGGGCATCCTGCGGAGGGACGTGCTGGAGCAGGACGCCGCCCGGCTGGCGGCCTTCTACCACAACCACGGCTTTGTGGACGCGCGCGTGGGCACGCCCGAGGTGCGGGAGCGGAAAGACGGCCTGGAGGTGATCTTTCCCGTGGCCGAAGGCCGGCGGTACAAGGTGGGCGCCGTACGGCTGGACGGCGATCTCATCGAACCAGCGGCCAAGCTCCTCGCCGGCCTCGCCCTGCCGCGCCAGGAGGCGTTCAGCCGCAAGGTCCTGCACGACGACATCACCCGCCTCACCGACTTCTACGCCAACCGCGGCTACGCCTATGCCGACGTGCTGCCGCGCATCGACAAAGACGAGGCGGCCGGCGTGGTCAACGTGACGTTGCGGATCGAAAAAAACATGCTCGTGCACGTCAACCGTATTGTCATCAAGGGCAATACCCGCACACGGGACAAGGTGATCCGCCGGCAGATGCGGATCAAGGAGCAGGAGATCTTCAACGCCGCCGCCCTGCGCAAGAGCAGCAAGCGCCTGCGGCGGCTCGACTACTTCGAGGACGTGCAGATCTCGCCCGAACCGGCGGCGGGCGACGATCTGCTCGATATCGTGGTGCGGGTCAAGGAGAAGCCCACGGGCACCTTTTCCATTGGCGCGGGATACTCGTCGGTGGACGATTTCATGTTCATGGGCGAGATCTCGCAAGACAACTTTATGGGCAAAGGCCAACGCCTCGCCCTGCAGGCCGACATCAGCGGCTCGGGCACCCGCTACAACTTCAGCTTTACCGAGCCCAACCTCTCCGATTCAGACCTGTTGTTCGGCGTTGATCTCTACAAGTGGTCCCGCGAATACGACGACTACACCAAGGACTCCACGGGCTTCGCCCTCCGTTTTGGCCATCCGCTCTGGAACCGCTGGTATCTCTCGTGGAGCTATGGCTACGATCATACCAATCTCACCGATCTGGACTACGCCAACCTGTCCTCCGCCATCCGTGACTCCTTGGATATCAACGTCACAAGTTACGTCCGGGTCGGACTGTCGCGGGACACCCGCAACCACCGCTACGCGCCGACCAAAGGCTCGATCCACGCCGTTGAGCTCAAGTACGCCGGCGGGCCGCTCGGCGGCGACTCGTGGTTCACCAAGGTCAAGGGCTCGACCAGTTGGTACTTTCCCTTCTTTTGGAAGACGACCCTCCATCTCAAGGCCGCGGCCGGTTTTGTCACCGAGAACACCGGCGGCGAACTGCCGGTGTACGAAAAGTTCTACCTGGGCGGCATGAATACGATCCGTGGGTTCAAAAACGGCCAGATCAGCCCACGGGATCCGCTTACCGGCGACCGGATCGGCGGCGCCAAGATGTGGTTCATCAACGAGGAAATCATCTTTCCCCTGCTCGAGGAAAACGGCCTGCTCGGCGTCGTTTTTCTCGATGCGGGCAACGTGTACGACACCTCGGACAACTGGGACTTCTCCCGCCTCAAACGCAGCGTTGGCCTGGGCCTGCGTTGGCTGTCCCCGCTCGGTCCCCTCCGCCTGGAATGGGGCTACAACCTCGATCCTGTGGGCGATGAAGACCGCTCCAACTGGGATTTCAGTATCGGCGGCTCGTTCTAACAGCCCGTTGAAAAAGCCATCCTTGATCTTTTGGGCGCCGGGTCATGGCCGCCGCCCGGCCGCCCAACAGACTTTCCGCCGGTCCGCTGCCGCGTAGCGGGCCGCAAGGCGCTTGGCGTTGTGCTCTTGTGATCCTCCGTCCCGACGACATCACCGATCTCCAGCAGCCGTTACGGGTCACCGGCCTGCGGGGCGCGTCCATCGCCCTCTTCGCCGCCGAAGTGGCGAAAAAGACCGGCCGGCCGCTGTTGCTCATCGTCCCCGGCGAGGAAGGCGTGGAGCCCGTGGCCAGCGAT
>WFOD01000072.1 GCA_015488275.1 Deltaproteobacteria bacterium | reverse complement strand
CGATCATCGAGGGCACCGAGACCCACACCCGCACCGCTTCCATCCGGGTCAACCTCGACCGGCTGCCCGAGACCAAGGGCTCCGGAATAATCGACGTGCCGGTGACCCAGGCGGTGATCTACGGCTGGTACGACAACGAGCTTGGCAGTTATACCAATATGCTGGCCGACCGCACGGTCTCCATCGCCGAACAAATGGTCTAAAGCCCCACCATGCTCCGCGCTCCTGCCCTGCGCCTGCGCTTTCGTTCCATGCGTGCCTCCGACCTAACGGCGGTGGCGGGGCTGGAGAGCGCCATGCTTCATCCTTGGCCGCCGGCCCTGCTGGCCGAGGCGCTGGCGCAGCAGCGCGGCTGGCAAATGGTGGGCGAGACAGGGGAGCAGGTTTGCTGCTACGCCTCTGGAACCTTGGTGGCAGACGAGGCGGAGATCCATCGCCTGGTCGTCGCCCCCGGTCTCCGGCGGCGCGGCATTGGCAAGGCGCTGCTCGCCGCCTGCCTCCACCGCTTGACGACCCAAGGGGCCCGCTACTGCTTCATCGAGGTGCGCGCCAACAACGCCTCCGCCTTGGCCCTTTACCGCCGCTGCGGTTTTCGCGCTGTGGGGCGGCGGCGCAACTACTACCGGGAGCCCACGGACGACGCCCTGCTCTTGGCCATCGATCTGCCGGCCCTACCGCCGCTTTGTCCGGTCGATCTGGGGCCAGTGAATGACGTACAAGAAGAGGCCGGGGAGACGCAGTGCGGGCTTTCCTGCCCCCAGCCGGGCTGACCTCCAGCAGTAACTGGTCAGGGGGCCGCCTTCGTCTGCCGAAGCCGCGACTTTGCGGACCGGGTATCTGGTTGGTTACAGGATGCCCAGAGGCGCTGATGACGCCGCAGATGGGACGCCTTGGGACCAGATGCCTCCAGCAGCCCGGCCCGGTTCTTCTGAAGGAGGAGGAATTCTGTGAAAAACATCCGAGACATCGATATTACCGGTAAACGGCTGCTCATCCGGGTGGACTTCAACGTTCCCCTGGACGAGCAAGGCAACATCACGGACGACACCCGCATCCGTGGCGTGCTGCCAACCATCAATTACGCCCTGGACGAGCACGCCAAGGTGATCATCATGTCCCACTTGGGTCGTCCCAAGGGAGAGCGGCAGGAAAAATACTCCCTTGCGCCCGTGGCCAAACGCCTGGCCCGCCTGCTGGACAAACCGGTGCAGCTCGCGCCAGACTGCATCGGCCCAGAGGTGGAAAAGATGGTCGCCCGCATGCAGGACGGCGACATCGTTCTCCTCGAAAACCTGCGCTTTCATCCAGGAGAACAGGCGAACGATCCTGAATTCGCCCGCAAGCTCGCCGCGCTTGCCGACATCTATATCAACGACGCCTTTGCCGTGGCCCACCGGGCGCATGCATCAGTGGTGGGGGTGACTGAATACTTTTCTATCTGTGCGGCAGGTTTTCTCCTGCAAAAAGAGATGGACTACTTTCATCGCTCGGTGAGCGATCCGCGCCGGCCCTTGGTGGCGATCATCGGCGGCGCCAAGGTGTCGAGCAAGCTCGGCGCCCTGCGCAACCTGCTCGACCGGGTGGACAAGATGGTCATCGGCGGCGCAATGGCCAATACCTTTTTAAAGGCCCGCGGCTTTGACGTGGGCCGCTCCAAAGTGGAAGACGATCTCATCGACACGGCCAACGAGTTAGTGGACAAGGCCCGCCAGCAGAAGATCAAGCTCTATCTGCCGGTGGACTGCATCGTTGCCGACCGTTTTGCGCCAGACGCCGAAACCATGCGCACCACCACCCAGGAGGTGCCCCGCGACTGGATGATTCTTGATATCGGTCCCGCCACCACCCTGCTCTTTGCCGAGGCTCTGGAGAACGCCAAGACCATCATTTGGAACGGACCAATGGGCGCCTTTGAGATGGACGCCTTCTCGCGCGGCACGATGGCGATGGTGAGCCATGTGGCCAACTCCCATGCGCTGACCATCGTCGGGGGCGGAGACACCGATGTGGCAGTACACAAGGCTGGGGAATCGAACAACATCTCCTATATCTCCACCGGCGGAGGCGCCTTTCTCATGCTCATGGAAGGCAAGGAGCTGCCCGGCGTCGCAGCCCTGAACGCGAAAGACGAACAACACCCCCGTTGAAACTCAAGGAGGCCTTCCCCATGCGCATTCCGCTCATCGCCGGCAACTGGAAGATGCACACCATCCGCTCCGAGGCTGAAACCCTGGCCCGCGCCGTCGTCCAGGCCTGCGAGGGGTTGCAGGACCGGGAGGTGATGATCGCCCCGCCCTTCACCGCCCTGGCAACGGTGGCCGCGACCGTGGCGGGCGCCAAGGTGGCCCTTGGGGCGCAAAACGTCGCCTGGGAAGCCAAGGGCGCTTTTACCGGCGAGATCGCCCCCCCCATGCTCCTTGACATCGGTTGCCGCTACGCCATTGTCGGCCACTCGGAACGGCGGCAGATCTTTGGGGAAACAGATGCGCTGATCAACCGCCGCCTGACCGGCGCCCTGGCGCATGGTCTCACCCCTGTGCTTTGCGTGGGCGAAACGCTCGACGAACGGGAGGCGGGGCAGACACTGGCCGTGCTCGAGCGACAGGTACGGGCCGGCCTGGCCGGCACAACGGCTGAGAACCCAGTGGTCATCGCCTACGAGCCGGTGTGGGCCATTGGCACGGGCAAGACCGCCACCTCGGCCCAGGCGCAGGAGGCGCACGCCTTCATCCGCAACTTGCTGGCCGAACTGCACGGCCAGGAGTCCGCCGACCGCACCCGCATCCTGTACGGCGGCTCGGTCAAACCCAGCAATGTGGATGAACTCATGGCCCAGCCGGACATCGACGGCGCTCTGGTGGGAGGAGCGGCCCTGGACGGCGAGTCCTTTGCCCGCATTATCCACTTTCAATGACAGCCCGGTGAAAAGCTGGCTGATAAGACGCAATCCCTTTACGCAACCGCTCACGGTGGCCAAAAGGCGTCAACGCAAGAAGCGCTTGCCAGGATATGAGAAAAGGAGTATACTCTCCGGTCTATGACGACGATCCTCACCATCATCCATATCCTGGTCAGCGTCTTTCTCGTGGTCATCGTCCTCTTGCAGCACGGCAAGGGGGCGGATATCGGGGCCACGTTCGGCGGCGCAAGCCAGACCTTGTTTGGCACCGAAGGGCCTTTGCCGCTCCTCAACAAGGTGACTACAGCGGCGGCGGTCGTCTTCATGGCCACATCCCTCGCCTTGGCCTATCTCTCGGCCCACCCCGGCAAGGGCTCGGTCATGGGAAGAGTGGCCCCGCCGTCGGTCCCGGCTCCTGCCCCGGCCACAGAGCCGGCGCCTACTCCTGCTACGCCGGCTGAACCTGTGGCCGTACCGGCGACGACCGAGACGAGCGAAAGCTTTCCTGGCGGTCAACCCGCGCCTGCGGCCGAGGAAAGCCAGCCGTCCCAAGGCGAGGCCCCGGCCGCCGCTCCCACGGATCAGCCAACAAGCGAGCAAGAGCGATAAGGGGGGAAAGCTCAGAAAACCTAGGAGCATACAAGCCGAAGTGGTGGAATTGGTAGACACGCTGTCTTGAGGGGGCAGTGGGCTACGCCCGTGCCGGTTCGACTCCGGCCTTCGGCACCATGTTTACATCCAAGGG
>WFOD01000071.1 GCA_015488275.1 Deltaproteobacteria bacterium | reverse complement strand
GAGGCGCGCCTCGATGGCCAGGGAGTCCTGGCTGTAGGGCATGCAGTCGGCGATGCGGGCGACCCGCTCGCCGGTGAGCAGATCCTGCACCCGGACGAAACGCAGGTTGTCGCGCAGGGGGATCCACGGCTCCCCCCGCACGGCGCTGAAGGGGAGCCGCCGCAGGGAGTCCAGCGCCTGCTGCAGAAGGGGCTCGCCGCCCCGCAGCGCCAGCAGGGTGAAGGTGTAGTGATCCCCCGCCCGGTAGTGGGTACGGCCCGACTCCGGGGCGTCCACCACCAGGTGGTTCTCGTATCCCTTCGGGGAGCCGAGCAGGTGGCGCAGAAAGGCGGTGAGCGCGGCGTGGTGGTAGATACGGAACCGCGCCGGCTCGAGCAGCTCCAGGGTGACCACGATGCCGCGCAGGGGAAGGAGGGAGGCCCAATAGGTCATCTTTGTTTCTTTCCGGATGGACGACGGCCGCTACCGCGGCCCGCCTGCCTGTTTCCCCCGCCCCGGCGGCCACCGCCACCCCCATTTGTTCCAGGGTTTGCATGAGCCGTCAACTTGCGGCCGGAAAGATGGAAACCACCCGGGGTCTGCCAGAAGCCGTCCGGCACGAGCTGTTCGGCCGTGCTGCCGAACCATTTGAACAGCTCCCGTTCTCCCCCTGCTTCGCCCTTCTGCAGGGCTTCGTATTGCCGCTGCGTGACCGGGTAGGTGACCACGGCATCGACCTTTTCGGGATCGCCGAGCGCCACCAGCACTTCCAGTACCTTTTCGTCAATCAGTCCAGCATCTATTGCGCTTCGAAGATAGCCATCCATCTCCGGATTTTTCTTCGCCACGGGCGGTTCCGCGCTCCATTGCGTATAACCCTGCTCGATCTCTTCGATCTCCAGCGATTCCAGCTCCACCTTCACCGAGCCCAGGCCGAGGGGCTTGCCCAATCCCAGGCGGTGCCAGAACTCCCCGCCGGAGCACTCCTCCGCCTGCGGTTTCCCGCCGGGGACCACGGCCGCCGCCCGCAGCGGCTCGATGGATGCGAGCAGCAGGCCGAGCTCCGCGTCAGTCAGGTTGTGGAAGCGAATCCTGAACGAGAATTTCTGCTCCTTGTCTATCAATCGGCATTTGATCTTCTGGTGGATGGTTTTTTCCCACTCATCCGTACCCTCTGTCTCCTTGGTCTCCCACCAACGCCTTTCATCCGGCTCCGTTCCGGTTCGTTTCTCCATCTCTTCCTTTCTATGGTGCAGATAGTATTTTCTGCCGTTGGGCTGCAATCCCTGCCTGCCGTTTACCCGGTGGAAATAGAGCCGGGGGCACGGCGGCTTGGGAGAGGCCAGGATTCTGAACGGTTGCATCTCCTCCAGCCAGGCCACCTCCTCCGTCTCCGGCAGGGCGTCCGAGAATCTCACCCGGCCGGCAAGGGCGTTCACCTGGCCACTCCCGCCCTCATCCTCCTCGGCGACCACGCCAAGTATCTGCTCGGCGGGTGTCAGGTGGGTGCGCTCCCCCTTCCAGGGCAGCAGATTCTTCCGGATACCGCCAAACGCGGCATGGGTATCGCGAATATCGAAAACCTTGCGCCAGATGGAAGAGTGGCTGATCTCGCTTACCTCGATCGCGCCATTTTTCTCCTCGATATCGAAGAAAACCAGCATGCCGGGCTTGAGCTCGACCTTGTGCTCTTCGAATTCCGGCTGCGTCAATGGAAAGTGCGGCTCTCTCTGGTTGGCCTCCTGCGCCAGGGCCGCAAACCGTTCGATGGCTTCCTCCTGGATGGGGATGGGATCGATTCCGTTGCCGGTGGGAACGAACCGTTCGTAACGGTGCATCTTCTTCTGATCAGCCGTCAAGCCTTCCAGTTCCAGTTTTTTTATTCTGCCTTCCGCATATCCAGCCTCGCTGACTTCGGAAATATCCAAGGTCGGCGGGCCGTTTTTCTCATCTTTCCTGAACAACCACCCGAGCAAAAAATATGAATTTTCGTTCGCCTTTTTTATTTTGAGAGAGTCACTCGAAATGGTCATCTTCCCCTTTTTGACAACCTGGCTTTCATCTATCGGAATCCGGGCATAGCGGTATTTGGCGTACTCTTTCGCCACATCAGAGTTTTTTGGGACATATATGGAAAGACATTCCTTCAGCGGCACACCATCAAACAGTGCTGCCCACTTTTCCTCCAGGCGAAACTCTACCCTGCCGCCATGAGGACGGCATCGCGCGGTTGGGATGGTCAACGGCTTCAGCATCAACCCATTCTTCGGGCCCTGGACAATCTCGCCGATGGCGCTCAGTGCCTCCCTGGGTTTCTTTCTGCGTGAAAGCGATCGTTTTTCCAGCACCCTCAGCGAGGATCTGCTCAGCGCCTCCATTACGCTACCGATCATGCCGTTGAGGCTGTTGGCGGGGAAGGCGGGTTTTCCCGCTACCTCGTAGGGCTCCACCACTCCGGGGCTTTCGTTCTTCCGCCCGCTGATGTGCCGATTGCCGACGAGGGTGGGGGTTTTCGTGGTGATGGTGCAGGTGATGGTGCCGGTGTTGCAATCCGGATGGTAGAGGTCGTGGCGGATGTGGTCATGCGCTCCGCTGCGGATGGTGTCGAACGCCACGCACTGGTCGTCGTCCCGCCCCTCGAGGAGGGGCAGGAAGAAATAGGGGTTGTAGAACCTGCTCACGGCCCGATCTCCTCCGTTCCGCCGGCCGCCGTCTCCCCCTTTGCGGCCGCCTCTTTCTCCTCCTGCGCTTCCCTTTTCACCTTTTCGTTGAGGCTCTTCACCCACTTTTTCAGGAGCGCGCTGCTCCCCCTGTCGGTTTTTTCCTGCCATGACTGTATCAACTCCACGATGGTTTGCTCCAGATCGCCCTCTTCCCACCACAGTCCGAACCGCCCGTAGCCGCGATGGGCGCCCCAGCCCAGGGTGAATCTGCCGTGGTGGAGGTCGCGCAAGACCAGCGCCAGCAGCCCGCACATCCAGTCCTCCATCCGCTCCGGCCGGCGACACCAGACCGGCACCGCGAAACGAAGCCCCGGTTGAACGGCCCGCACCTGGTAGAGCTTCTGTTCGGCAACCCCTCCGGTGAAGCGGTCCACGGCGATGAAGGTCTGACGGTGTTCGAAGGAGCTTGCATCCGTGCCATCCTCGAGGGTCCCGTCGCCGAAACCGATCAGGCTCTGCCAGCTCTCATGGCCGAACAGACAGCCGGTGAGGGTGTCGGCGATCCGCTCGGCGGAGGGGTGGGAG
>WFOD01000070.1 GCA_015488275.1 Deltaproteobacteria bacterium | reverse complement strand
TTCCTTATCCGCCGCCTCCCGGAGGGCGGCGATGGCCCCGGCCACGTCATCCGCGCCAAACACGGCCGAGCCGGCGACAAAGATATTCGCTCCAGCAGCGCGGATTCGGCCAATGGTGGCTGGCGACACCCCGCCATCCACCTCGATGTCGCACGCAAGCCCCCGTTCGCCGATCAAACGCCGCAGGCGGCGGATCTTGTCCAGGGAAGAGGGGATGAACGACTGGCCGCCAAATCCTGGGTTGACGCTCATCAGCATGACGAGATCGATCTCCTCCAGGATCTCCTCCAGGACGCCCAGCGGGGTGGCGGGATTGAGCACCACGCCGGGACGGCAGCCCAGATCCTTGATCTGCTGCACCGTACGGTGCAAATGGACGCAGGCTTCGGCATGCACGGTGATCCAATCCGCGCCAGCCCGGGCAAAGGACTCCACATACCGCTCCGGCTCCACGATCATCAAGTGGACGTCCAGCGCCAGGTCGGTGATCCGGTCCAGCGCCTTGACCACCAAGGGGCCGATGGTGATGTTGGGCACGAAACGGCCGTCCATCACGTCCACATGGATAACATCAGCGCCGCCGGCCGCCGCCTGGGCGACGTGTTCGCCAAGCCGGGCGAAGTCGGCCGAAAGGATGGAGGGGGCGATGAGAAACGGTTGGGGCAGGGCGTCGGTCATGGTTGCTTCTCCGGCGCTGGCGGCCCTGGCGCGGCTGTGGCGCCTTGAGGGGTCCCTGGCTCCAGGGCCACGGCGCCCACCAGAACCGACACCGCATGTTCGGGCTGGAGATACTTGCGGGCCACGGCCAGGACATCCTCGGCCGTGACCGCGCCGATCGCTTCGCTGTAGCGGCGGCCGAAATCCTGACCGAGATCATAGGTCTCGTTCAGGGCCATCTCCAGGGCCTGGGCGCTATGGGTCTGGAGGCCCAATTCGTAGTTGGTGATCAGGATGTTTTTCGCCCGCTCGAGCTCGGCCACCGCCACGGGCTCGCGCCGCACCCGCTCGATCTGCTCCCACAGGGCGGCGATGGCCTGGTCGCGCTTCTCCGGGCTGGTGCCGATATAGACGCCAAAGGCGCCGGTGTCGATCCCGAACTGGGAAAAGGAAGAAAGACTGTAGGCCAGGCTCTGGCGGTCACGCAACTCCACGAACAGCCGGCCGCTCTGGCCAGAGAGGATCGTGTCCAGCACCTCCAAGGGGTAGCGGTCCGCATCGGTGAGCGATGCGCCAAGAAAACCGATGATGATGTGCACCTGCTCCTTGTCGCGGCCAAGGCGGTATTCCTTGGGCGTTGCCGGCGGGGTGGGAGGCAGGATCTCCTCGGCCACGGGGCCCTTTTCCTCGGCCGGCGCCCGCCAGTCCCCGAACAGCCGCTCCACCTGCTCCCGCACGGCGGCGGCCTTGACATCGCCCACCACGGCGAGTACCAAACGGTCTGGCCGGGCATGCTCCTCGTAGATACGCCGTAACTCGGCCACCGGCAGTTCCCGCACCACCTCTGGCCGGCCCAGGGAGTTGAGGCCATAGGGATGGCCGGCAAAGAGGATGCGGTTGAACTCCCGGAAGGCGACCGCTGGCAAGGAATCCTCCTGGTAGCGTAACTGGTCGAGCAGCTCGGGCCGGATCTTCTCCGCCTCGTTTTCGTCCAGGGCCGGGGAGAGGAGCACATCGCGCACCAGTTCGAGCCCTGGCTCGAAAAAACGGGCGAGGAAGTCGGCCTTGAGGCCAAAGGTGTTCTTGCCGTTGAACCCGGCGAGCTCCCCTGCCATGTCCGCCACCTTGAGCGCCATCTGCCGGGAGGAGAGATCTTTTGTTCCCTTGGGCAGCAGCTCGGCGAGAAAGGCGAACACGCCGTTGGTCTTGTCGGTTTCGGCCCGCAGGCCGCCGGGGAACACCGCCCGGATCGCCACCGTGGGCACCGAGGGATCTTCCCGCACCAGCAGGGTGACGCCGTTGGCGAGACGGAAGCGGTAGAGATCCGGGAGATAACTATCCCCCACCAGGCCAGAAGGCACCCGCTCCCTGGCGGCCGCCTCCGCCTTGGCGGCCAGTTCCTCCAGGGCGGCGGCGTCAAAGGCGGGCGCCATGACAGCGGGTACCAGGACGCCGGCGGTCAGGTTGGCTGGAGTGAAATACTTGCGG
>WFOD01000069.1 GCA_015488275.1 Deltaproteobacteria bacterium | reverse complement strand
GAAAAAGAGGACGTGCTCTCCCGGGGTGAGCGAGCTCACGTCGATGGCGGGCAGGTAGAACTCCTCCCGTGCCTCGTCGTAGGCGCAGTCGGCTGGCACGGCGACATCGTGCCAAGCGGCGGTGGCGTCTGGCGTTGCATCGATCAGGTATTGCGCCAGGGTGATGAACGGTCCCTCGGCCCGGGCGACCGCGGCCGTCAGCGCCAGCCAGACCATAGCCCTCAGCCAGGTCCAGAACACCTTGCCTCCCCTCATCGTCTGCCTCCAGCCGGAAGAGGCGGCTAGCGGATTTCGCCCTTGGCCCGGAGCTTGAGGGTCAGCTTGGTGGGATTGCCGTCGGCATCCCGTTCGGCAACAGTGACGTTGGAGACGGAAAGTTCGGTGACCACCGGACCGGCACCGCCGGCATAGGGCCAGAAGCGGGCGGCGTGCGGACCGCCGTACACGCCGATGTCATTACGGGTGCCGTCCGGATCGAGGAGCACGGCCACTGGCGGACCGGCATCGATACAAGGAGAGATCTTGCCGGCGCCTGGATCGTTCTGCAAGCGCAAGTCGCCCCGGTCGGGATCAACGAAAAGGGGGTCGGTGTAAAGGTTGTCGTGGGCGCTGTACCAATCAACGTTTTTTCCATTTACGTCAGACATATCCAGCGTGGATACATTGTAAAATGTGTTGTATATAAATGTAGCTTTATTTCCGCTATGCCTATCTATTCCTGTGATGATATTGTAGAAAATATTTGAGCTTATAAGTATTTGCGAGAAGTATGAACTATTCCTCGTATATGCAAATTGTATTGCGATAGACACACCGAAAAACACATTGTTTTCAATAACTATTTGATTGCGTGTGCTTGTCGTTATCCCTGCTGTTGACTGCGTAAATATGTTGTTGCGGACATAGACATTATGCCTGTTGTCAGTAAAGAGAATGCCATGTTGTTGTCCGGAGATCGTCAATCCTCCGATCTCCACGTCCGAGGCATTCACCGTAATCGTGCTCCCGCCCGACCGGACCGCTGTCCGGGCCGGGTCCTCGCCCCACAACCGGAGACTCTTGTTGAGATCCACCGTCTCGTCACACACGCTTCCCGCCATCACCATGACGGTATCGCCGGAAGAGGCGCTGCTGACGGCGGCGGCGATGGAGGCATAGGGGGCCTCCGGAGTGCCCGTGCCGCCCGAATACCCCTCCTCGCACTTCACGTACAGGGTCGCAGCCTCGACCGGCTGGATGGGCGACAGGAACGCCACGACTGCAAAGATGCCAACCAATAGGAAACACTGCTTCTTTTTCATGCTTCAGCTCCTCCCCCATGACTGATACTGGCAACAAACTGACAGCAACACAATCTTCCGCCTTGAGGCAGAAAAGAGCCCCATCACACCTTCGAAAGGGGCCGAAAGTTATTGAACCTAAACTAGCAAAAGACAACATTCCTGGCGAGAATGCTGTATTTTTCAGCAAAAGTCAAGAGAAAAAAACCGTTCGCCAATCCCTGACACCCCGGTCTACAGGACTATTTTTCATGCAATCAGAAATGTTTCTCTGGGCTGCGCCGTTGCGCCCACCAAAGCTATGCCGCCATCCCGCACACGGCCACCGGCCGGCCCGAGGGCGGAACCGGCGCGCACGGCGCCCTCTCCCCTCGCCCACGCATTCTTTAGAATCCCTTTCTTGCCGGCCTGCAATGCGACGACTTGTTGCCGCCGCCCCCCTCTCCCCTCCCACGCTCCCGCAAGGCCAGCGAAAGCGCACTCCCATCACCTTCCCAATCACCCGGCGCGTCAGCCTTCCGGCGCGGCCGCCGGCAGCAGGATGTGGAAGGCGGTTCGCATACCGGCCTCGCGGCATTGGGGATCGCAAGGAGGCGAATAGACCTGCAAATCGCCGCCATGATCCTTGACGATACCGAAGGAGACCGCCAACCCCATGCCGGTCCCCTTGCCAACCCCTTTGGTGGTGAAAAACGGATCAAAGATCTTGTTGATGATCTCCGGCGCGATACCGGTGCCGTTATCGGCGACGATGATTTCCACCGTGTCGCCGCCGCGCCGTTTGCTCCAGATGGCGATGAGGCCATCCTTGTTGATGGCGTGTTGGGCGTTGGTGATCAGGTTGACCAGCACCTGACGGAACTTTTCCGCGTCCAGGACCACGGGCGGCAGATTCTCGTCCAGGAACAGCGATAGCGTTATGTTGTCCATCTCCAGGGTGTGGTCCATGATGGAAACCACCTCCCGGACGCACTGATTGACGTCGGTGGGAGCGCGGTGTTCCTCGGCGGTGTGGCGGGAGAACTTGAGCAGATCGGCAACGATCCGTTTACAGCTCTTGGTCTGCTTCTCCATAATTTTCAAGATGGGCAGGGCCTCTTTATGGTCGGCCAAATCTTCTGTCAGCAACTGGCAGTAGCCAAGGATGATGCCCAGCGGGGTATTGATCTCGTGGGCGACGCCAGCGGCCAAATGGCCCACCGAGGCCATCTTTTCTGACAGGATGAGCTGGTTGGTCACCTGCTTGAAGTGGGTGAGGTCCTTGCCGATCCCTTCGCATCCTTGCACCGTGCCGTTCTCGTCCAGAATCGCCGATGCGGTGAGCATGATGGAGCGGATGGTGCCGTCGGCGCGGCGGATATCGACTTCAAAATCCTTGACGTGTCCGTGGTTGGAAAGAGCGGCGCAGTAGCGTTGCCAGAGCTCTGGTGCGGCGAAGAAGTCGGCCAAGCGCCGGCCGACGATCTCCTTTTTGTCAGTGGCGCCCAACAGCTCCACACCGGCGGCGTTGATATCACTGATCCTGCCGTTCGCATCACAAAAGAAGATCATGTCCTTGGATCCTTCAAAGAGATGGCGGAACTTCTGTTCAGAGAGCAAAAGTTCCCGGCTCCTGGCCTCCACCCGTTCTTCCAGGGTGTGGTTGAGCAGATGGAGGGCCTCGTGGGCGGCCAGAAGGTTCTCATTGGCGTTCCGCAATGCCTCGGCGTCGGTGCGAACGCGGGAGATGATTGCGTGCATGGCGTGGTAGTAGAAGGTGAGGGCGGCGGCGGCCGCAAAGATGAGGCTGTTCATACCGCCGCTGAACGGCGCCAAACGGGTCCACACCTCTTGACGACCGCTCCAAATGAGAATGAAGCGGAGCACATGCCCGATGGATCGTGATATCGAGAAGGCGGCCAGGGCCACCGAAAGCCAGAGCAGGTAGGTCCAAAGAACACATTGGGGCTCCAAACGGGTGAGGCGTCGGGCGTAAAAGAGAGCGCCGAGGGAAAGGGCGATCATCAGGAGCGCGCCTGCAAAGTCCTGCAGATAAAGGAAGAAAAGCGGCAGGCCGGTATCGGTCATGACGTCTCCCCGTTGGCGCGTCGCTGCTCGGCCTCCCTGGCGAAGATCGTCAGGCTGCGCAAGAAGAGCCACATGGCCGGCACGCAAAGGAGATGGTCGAATCGGCCGATGTAGTACAAAAGTCGCTCGCCGTCGATGGGGGGAGCGAGCCGGTGTTCCCAAAAGTCGCTCGAGCCAGTGAACAGGGCGCTGTCCGGCATGTGGAGAGAAAGCAGGTGGATAGCAAACGTGTCGGCGTTCCAAAGCAAGAAGAAGATGAGCGAGAGTTTCAGGGGGAGCCAGCCCCGGCTGCTATCCAATGGCCGTTTCTCGAGAACGTAGAGGAGAAAGACAAGGGCGCAGAAAAAGATGAAGTGGCCGATGAGATGAGCGTACAGCCCCTCTGGCGGCCCGTGGATCTGAATGGCCTGGGCCGGCCGCGGCGAGAGAAGGAGCAGCAGGAGCACCGGCAAGCCGGAGCGCAACAAGGCGGTCTTGCGGCGAATGGAACGGATGTTGCGCATGGTCGGTTGGGTGTGGTAGTTGTCTAAGGAGCCAAGGAATTCGTGAGGTTGGCCGAAAAAGCGAGGGATGGCTCTTTCGCCGGACCGTTCAAGTAAGTCGGTACCGCATTTGCGGCCATTTGACAATGGGGGGGACACCGGTGAATGACGGAAAAAACGATTTCGCCGGTCCAGATGGCAAGGCGTTACCCCGGCTCCTGATCGTCGATGACGACCGGGATATGCTGGAGATGCTGGCCTTGGTCATCGGCCGCAAGTGCTCTTGCGCCATCAAGCTGGCCGAGTCGGGGGAGGAGGCGGCGGCCATCATGGAGACGTGGCGGCCGGACGTGGTGCTTTCCGACATCAAGATGCCCGGCATGGACGGCCTCGCCCTCCTGGAACAGGCCAAGGCCCTGGATCCCGCCATGTCGGTGATCATGATG
>WFOD01000068.1 GCA_015488275.1 Deltaproteobacteria bacterium | reverse complement strand
GAGCGAGCGGGCGAAGTCCTGGGGCCTCTTCTTGCCCAGGCGGGTGAAGGCGTGCACTTCCCTTCCCTGCTGGACGGCGATCTGGGTGAGGATATGGGCCGCGGCGCCAAAGCCGTACAGGCCAAGCCGCTTTCCCTTGCCGGCCATACGCAGGGCGCGGTAGCCGATGAGGCCGGCGCAGAGGAGCGGCGCGGCCGCAGTGTCGCTGTACGCACCCGGTAGGGGGAAGCAGTAGCGGACGTCGGCGACCGTGTACTCGGCAAAGCCGCCGGCGAGATGATAGCCAGTGAACCGGGCCTCGTCGCACAGGTTTTCTTGCCCGCTGCGGCAGAAGGAACATACGCCGCAGGTATGACCCAGCCAGGGCACACCCACCCGGCTCCCCACAGGTGGCCCGTTCGTGTCCGGACCGAGGGCGGCCACCACGCCGACGATCTCGTGTCCCAGAATGACGGGACCTCCAGGAAAGGGGAGGTCGCCGTCGGCGATATGGAGATCGGTGCGGCAGACGGCGCAGGCCGCCACCCGCACAAGCAACTGTCCAGGCCCTGGCGCGGGCACGGGCAGTTCGGCGGCGGTGAGCGGTTGGCCGGGGCCGTTGAGGAGCATGGCCCGCATGGTTTTTGGAATCGCCTCTGGTGCTGTGGTCATGCTTTGCCTCTCCTGTAGTTCCAGCGTCGCGGATGAACGGGAGCCCTGGGGGTCAGAGCCGCGCCATGCCTTCGGCCAGGTCTTCCAGATAGGCGTGGTCGAGGATGGTGACCGTCGAGCGGTTTACCTTGATGGCGCCGGTGGCGCTCATCTTGTTGAAGATACGGGATAAGGTTTCTGGTGTGGTGCCGAGCAGAGCGGCGAGCTGTCCCTTGGGCAGGTCGAGGCGCACAGTTGACGATTGCTGTTCCTCGGTCAAATAGCGCAGATGGCCGGCCAGGCGGGTCGGCACTTCTTGCAACGAAAGAGATTCGATCATGGCGGCGAACTGTTTGAGCCGCTGGGCAAGGGAGGCCAGCATCTCCAGGGCCAGGGTGGGATCTTTTTCGATCAGGTGCGCGAACTCCTGGCGGGGAATGATGAGGAGATGGGAGGGCTCCAGGGCAATGGCGTGGGCCGGATAGGTGTCGCCGATGAAGACCGCCACCTCGGCAAACGGCTCTCCCGGACCGAAGACGTGGAGGATTTGCTCCTTGCCTTCTGCGGAGAGTTTGAAGATTTTGACCCGGCCGCTGGCCACCACGTAGATCTGCTTGGCTGGATCGCCTTCGCTGAAGATCGTCTCCCCCCGTTTCACCCGCTGTTCCTTGGTGATAGCGGCGAGAATCTCGTAATGATCGGGCGCCAAGTTGCTGAACAGGGGGACTTGGCGGAGAATGTCGTGCATGGAAGGCCTCACTTCTGGGATAAAAGGTCGGGAAAAGCGGGCCTAACAGTCCGTCGAAAAGCCGTCCCTGGCAAGGAGATGCAGGTCACGGCCCAAGCCGCGTCGTCGGTCAGCCAGGCGCGCGTCAAGGCGCTGCGTTCTGCGTCGTCACACACATGGAGCTCCAGATGACGGGCCTTAAGGCTTCCGCCCACCACCCGGATGGCCGTTAAGGAGGGCAGGGGCCAGCCGCCGGCCGCTTTGCGGTGCGCCTCCTTGGTCGTCCATAGGATACCGAGCCGGGCCAAAGGGGGCAAGTGGCGACCGAGCCGGGCGAGCAGGCGCAGTTCGTTCGCGCCACAGTACCGGCTCCGGACGGCTTCCAGGGAAGGGGTGAGGACCTGGAGATCGAGGCCGCATCGGCACTGCCGGCTCGCCAGGGCGGCGGCGTAGTCGCCGCTGTGGGAGATGGAGACAAAAAGCGCCGGGGCCGCTGGCTGGGGTTCCCCATGTCTGCCGGTCCTGATCTCAATGTCGGCGCCATGCCGGATGCCGCCGGCCAAGAGCAAGATCCCGGCCAGCGCCTCTTTGGCCGCCAGGCGGCCGCCCAGCCACTCCCTCCGGCGGCGCGCATGGCGCAGGCCGGCGAGGCGTTGGCGCTCTTCATCACCGAGTCGGCGGGTGACGGCCGCTTCATCCAGGAGAGAAAGACGGCAGACGGCGAGGACCAGTTGGCGGCCGGTCAAGGCGACAGGAGTGAGCGTGAGGCCGGCTGGCGGCGTGCCGGTGGGGAAAAGAGGGTGGCTTGCTGGTGGAATCATGGTTTTTTGGTATACTGGCGCAGGAGGGTGGAGGGTGAGCTGGGGGCGCGCTGTTTTTTCCCAGGGCCGCGGGTTACGGCGGTGGGGCCCCGTCCCGGCTGGCGGCTCCTGAGCGCGGCGGTGTGGCCCTTGGCCGTTCTGCGTTTTGCCTGAACATGCAAGGAGAAGATAGCCGATGAACTTTCTCGACGGTATCGTGCTCGTCCTTTTCGTCGGTCTGCTTGTGCGGGGAGCGTTTGTCGGTTGCGTCCGCCAGTTGGCCTTTGTCCTTGCGCTCGCCTTTGGCTATCTCTTGGCCGGCCGGTACCAAGGGGTGGTGGCCCCGTTTCTCTCCTCCTGGATCGCCAATGCTGGTTTACGGTTTTTTGTTGCCTACCTGATCGTCTTTTTTGTCGTCTATTTGGCGGTGATGCTCCTTGGCGTCGGCCTGCGCAAGGTGCTCCAGGTGTCGTTTCTTTCCTGGTTTGACCGGCTCGTCGGCGGCCTGCTCGGCGGCGCCAAGGCCGTTTTCCTCGCAGTGCTTCTTTACATGGGGCTTGCGGTCTTTCTTTCTGGCGCCAGCCCTGTGTTCACCGAATCGTTCACCGCGCCGTGGTTGCGGCGCGGGGCCGAGTTGCTCACCACTATCCTCCAGGACCGGGAGGCCCGGGAGCGGTTGCTGCCGCGGCCGCCGGCCATCTTGTCGCCAGGCCGTCGCTCACCCGCGCCGGTAGAGCCGCCCAAGCCGATCCGGAGCAACGCCGCAGGTGTACCCTAGAAGGACGACCTGATTGATCAAGGTGGTGCGGAGCGCGCCGTGGCGCTGCCAGCGGCGGGCCGAGGTGGTGATCCGCTGGGGCAAGAGCGCAAGCCGTCCTTGCCGGCCGAGCCGCCGGACGTAGATCAGGTCCTCGAGAAAGTCCACGCCGGGAAAACCGCCAGTGGCCATAAAGGTGGTCCGGCGAAGGAAAAGCCCCTGGTCGCCGTAGGGCAGCCTGAAGAAGCGGCAGCGCATGGCCACGAGGAATTCGATGATCCGGTAGCGGCGCTGCGGCGCGTCGATGGCCAGGGTGAAGGCGCCGGCAACGATGTTGGGTGAGGCAAGAGCGGCAAGGATGTGGCCGGCATAGCCTGCTGGCGGCCTGGTGTCGGCATGGAGAAAGAAGAGATGGCCGGCCGTGGCCGCCCGGGCGCCAGCGTTCATTTGCCGGGCGCGGCCCGGGGGGCTGGCGAGCACCGTGACGCCGTGGCGCTGGGCGATCCTGACCGTGGCGTCGCTGCTGCCGCCGTCCACAACGATGACCTCGGCCACTGGTTCGGCCAAGACCCGCGCCAACGTGGCCGGCAAGGCGCGTTCTTCGTTGTGGGCCGGGATGATCACCGCCAGATCGCGCATCATTTGGCCGCTTTTGGTTGTGAAAGGTTGGCAACAAGCATGAGGTCGGCCGGCCGGTCGATATCCGGTTGCACCGGCAGCCGGCCTGTTTTGATGTTGAGGCCAGCGGCGGCGGCGAGGGTGGTGGCGAGTACCTGGTGGCTGCCCCAGGGGATGTCGCAAAAGAGCTCTTGCCGAACGGCGGACGCCCTAAGGCCGAGCAGATAGTAGCCGCCGTCCTGGGCCGGGCCGATGACAAGCCCGGAGTGTTCGAGCAGATGAAAGGCCCGCTCGATGTCCTTAGTGGTCAGCGTTGGGCAATCGGCGCCGATGAGCACCATCCGTTTTGCTCCCCGGCGGCGGGCGCTGGCAAAGGCGGCGAAGAGGCGGGCCCCCAGATCGCCGTTGACCTGCCGGTGGTAGGAGAATCCGCGGCCGAGCCATGCCTGCATCTGCTGCGCGCTGCCGCCGGTATACCAGACCTCCCGGCCAATGGCGGCGGGCAGGGCGGCGAGCAGTTGCGCGGTGCGTTCGGTGAGTTTCTGCTGCAGGTTGGCCGCGCCCGCGGGCCCCAAGCATGGGATCAGGCGGGTCTTGGTCAGGCCCGCTCGGGGAAAGCGGGTAAAGAGCAGGCACCGGCGGGTCGGGGCTAACGGCAGGGGACGGGACATGGGCGTGGGTACTCCTGGCGTGATGGCACTGCCGGCTATTGTAGCACGTTCTTTTTGTGTTGCATGGGGAAAAGCACGGGGCGTCCGCCTGTGGGCAAGCGGACCGGCGCCAGCGGGCTGATAGGCTGGCCGGAGGCCGTTTTGTTTTTGCCGCCCAACGCGAGGATTCTTATGCCTGGCAAGAGGAAACAACGGCAACGCCGCCCTCAGGTCTCAGGAGGGCGCTGGACCCTCCCTGGCCGATTGCGGCGGCCGCCGGCCAGTTACCGGCACCGGATCTACCGCCACGATCTCGCCCCCGAGGGGCTGGTGGCGAGCGCGGTCAAGGTGCGGCAGACCGACTTGTTGCTGTTCGCCGACCGTGACGTGCGGCGGGAAGCGCGTCATCTGGTGGTCGAGCTCCGGGCTCAGCTTGAGACGTATGGCGCGGTGCATGATGGATTTTTCGATGCCCTGACGCCCCTTCCCAACGACCCTCTGGCGCCCTCCTTGGTCAAGACCATGCTCGCCGCTGGGCAAGTGGCGGGCGTCGGGCCGCTGGCCGCCGTGGCCGGGGCTATGGCCGAGGCGGTGGGCCGCGGGCTGTTGGCCTTGGGGGTGAGGGAGGTGATCGTGGAAAACGGGGGGGACGTGTTTGTCGCCCGAAAGCAACCGGCCATTTTGGCCATCTTTGCCGGCGAGTCGGTGTTGAGCGGTCGGATTGGCCTGTTGTTGCGCGCGGAGGCGCAACCGGTGGGGGTCTGCACCTCATCGGCGTCTGTGGGCCATTCGTTGAGTTTCGGCCGCGCCGATGCCGTAACCGTGGTGGCCAAGAACACGGCGGTCGCCGACGCCGTGGCCACGGCGGCCGGTAACCGGGTGCGGCGGCCAGAGGATGTTGAGGCGGTCCTGGCCTGGACGCAACAGCGGCCTGGGGTGTTGGGCGCTGTTGTGGTGGTTGGGGAGCGGATCGGGGCGGTGGGCGCGGTGGAGCTGGTGCCTTTGGCCCGGCGGGACGGCGGCCCAGCCGCTTGACAGGCCGGAGGCTGGCCTTGACAATGCCGGCACCCTCGGCGATGTTGGGCCGGAGGCTGCGTCCGCGGCCCCCTTTCGCACTGATTGAGGATGAGGAGGAGCGCATGGATGCCAAAGCAGGCGCCTATGTGGGCAAAATTTTGCACGGCGACTATTCTCCGGCCCTGAAGCAGCGGCTGCGTCAGGCCATTGCAGCCCTTGGGCCGTTGACCGAGCTCGCGCCGCGGGTCTTTCCGTATATCGCGGCGTGGCGCACGGACGACCCGACGATCTGGTATGAATTCGTCGGCCAGCGGCTGGCGACCCTCTTCCGCTGCCAGCCCGCCGAGTTGGCGGCCACGTTTAAGCGCTGCCTCATTGATCGCCGTTCGTACAAATACATTGCGGTGGAAGCGGCGGTGCGTGAGGAGATCATCACCCGGCAGCAGCTTGGGGGATATTGGAGCGGTCTGCGCAAGGAAGCGGCCTCTGGCATGGTGGAGGCGGTGTACAAGGTGGCCACGCCCGAGGAACGGATCGTCTGGCTCAAGGACTGGGCGGTTAGCGAGCATTTCGCCCGAGACGGTATTTATCTTTCGTGTGGCACTCTCACCGATGTCACCAAGGAGATGGACCACAAGGAATTGCTCGAACAGATCGGTTACTTCGACGAGCTGACCAAGCTTCCCAAGCGAGGCATCATGCACCGCCTGTTGGATGTCAATATCGGCCAGGTGGAACGCGGGCATCTGAGCGATTTTGTCTTTCTCATGCTGGATGTGGACCATTTCAAGACGATCAACGACACGCACGGTCACCAGGCCGGCGACCATGTGCTGGCCGCCCTGGCCGAGGCCCTGGCGTCGATGAAGCGCAAGGAGGACGAGATCGGCCGCTACGCAGGGGAAGAGTTCTACGGCATTTCGCATGGATCGCTGGAAAGCGGCCGCCGTTTTGCCGAGCGGCTGCGCCGGAGTGTGGAGGAGAGCGACTTTCGTTGGCAGGGAGAGCGGATTCCCGTGACCGTGTCCATTGGTGTGGCCGCGGCCAGTGAGCTGGAGGAATTGGTGCCGGAGAAGCTGGTCAACGTGGCTGACCGCCGGTTGTACGCGGCCAAAAGAAGGGGGCGCAACCAGGTGGTCTGGCAGGATGCGTGACAGCCCGTTGCAAAAACGGGCTGTGTGCGGCGCAAGGACGTGCCGCCGAATTCTGCGGCTCTGAGAGAGGCAAGAATGGTTTTTTCGACGGACTGGTAAGGAGATGAGAGATGGCGCTTGCTGATTTCGCGGCTGTCGTCGCGTTTCATGGGCATTGTTGTCCCGGCTTGGCGATGGGATACCGGGCTGCCGTGGCGGCCATGACCCGGCTCGGCCTTGCGCGCGCGAAGGATGAGGATCTGGTGGTTGTGGTGGAGAACGATTCCTGCGCTGTGGATGGGTTTCAGGTGGTTGCCGGCTGTACCTTTGGCAAGGGAAATCTTGTGTTTCGCGATTATGGCAAACAGGTGTATACGCTCTTTGACCGCCGCCGCCAGGAGGGAGTGCGTCTGGCGGTCTGCTGGCCGGGCGTTTCTGAGAGCGAGGAGGAGCAGGAGGCTTGGCGGCGCTACTTGGCGGGGGACCGGTCCAACCGGGTGGCGCGGATCGTGGAGCAGACGCGGCAGCGCAAGATGGCGGCCATCCTTGCCGCCGCCGAAGAAAAGCTTTTCTGTTTTGGCCCGCCCCAGGAGCCGTTGCCAGAGCGGGCGCGGGTGCATCCCACCGTGGCCTGCGATCGCTGCGGCGAGCGGGTGATGGCGCCGCGGGTGGTCCGCTGGCAAGATCGTTCTCTTTGCCGGCCGTGCGCCGACCGGGAAGCGGTGTCCTTGTAACGAACGTAAAAATGGGAGGTGGTCTGTTTCCGCGGAGGGGCTGGTCATCTGCTCCGGAGACGGAGCAGGGTAAGGAAAGAGGCGAGAGCCGGGCCAAAGATCAGCATGGCGACGAGCGTGGTCTGCCGGCGGAGCACAGGATCGTCGGCCAGGCGGGCCAGGCCGTTGGGCAGGGGCAGATAGGGCGCCAGGGCGAACAGGAGCACGCTGGCGAGACCCACCGCGATCTCGCAGCCCAAGAGGCGCAGGCCAAAGATGCGGCCGCTTTCCAGCGCCGCCTGGAGCCAGCGCATGGCGCCTTCCTTGTCGGCGAATGCGTCGAGTAGCCGCGCTGCCTGGTCGATAAGCTCTCCCGCCCGGCGGAACTCCTTGCCTTTTTCTTGCTCCAGGGCGGCCTGCGCCTCGGTGAGCAGGGTGCGGCTTTCGTGGAGCAAATGGACGCAGCGGCGGAAGAACATTGGGTAGGGGTACTGCTTCCAGTAGGCCAGGAGCTTGTCGTAGCGGTCGATGGTTTCCCGCAGCCGTTTACGCCGTTCGGCGAGCACCTCCCTGACGATACGCTGGCACCCTTGGGTCACGCCGTTGGCTATGCTTTCCACCTCCAACAGGCCGTAGTACGAGTGCTGCTGGCGTTCTTCCTCCAGGCTTGCTACCGTGCGCCGCTGTTCCGCCAGCCTGTCGTCATCGGCTGGCAGCCAGCCGGCCAGATCGTCGCACGCCCTCTTTGCTTCGCCAAGCGCATGGTCTGCCCGCTGTTGCAGGTCGGCGAGCAGGCCGTGCTGCATCTCTTCGACAAAGCCTTCCACTGGCGTCAGAAACGGGTCGAGCATGGCGGTGAGAAAGAACTCCGGCTCGTCGCGTAGCAGTTTGCGCAACGCCTCCAGGGTGTGGGGCTCCACCCGTTTCTGCACCTCCACCAGGATATCCAGATAGCGGCTGTCTGGGCAGTCGGGCCGGGTCTTGCGTACCAGCTCCGCCGTCTCCTTGGCCTTGTAGTAATCCGGGGCCACGAGCAGGTAGTAGCGGCCGAGGAGCAGCCCGGCGTAGATGCGTTCCTTTTCCGTCTGGGCCATGGAGCGGGCCCGGTCGAGGTAGGTGGCCATGTCCTGCGTCCGTCCGCGCTCCAGAGCGGTGAGCGCCAGACCGATGAGGGCAAAGGCGTGCTTGCCGGCCGTCTTGCCGTATTCTTTTTCAAAGAGCTCTTCCGCCCGGCCGTGATTGCCCACCCGCAGGCAGTCCAGTCCCACGTGCAGGTTGTGGTTGTCGATTTTCAGCCGCTCGCTGCAGGCCACGGTCCACCGGCTGCCAGGGGTGAAGGCGGCGGCCATGAGGAAGCGTGGCTGGAAGATGCGGAAACAGTCGAAGTAGCCGACATAGACCGCCAGGTCAGCGTCATGGCGCAGGTCCTGGGGCTGGACGCCGGCCTTGATGCGGTCGATATGCGGCTTGGGATCGGTCAGCGCCCGATGAAGGCGATCCCCTATTTCGCCAACCGGCAGGTGGCCGAGGATGGAGAGGGCGTAGGCCTGGGGCGGAAGTTGGCGGCTGGGACATGCCCCTGGCGGGTGTTGCCGCATGCCGCAGTAGAAGCAAGGCTTGTGTGATCCTTTGTGCAGCAGGTGACGATGGGGAAAGAGGCGCGGCGCGGTGATCGTGGCGCCTTCTGCTATCTCCAAGCGGAACAGGCCAGGGGCCGCCTGCTCGAAATGGTGCGGCGGCAGGTTCTCATCGGCCATCAGCGCCTCCCAGCGGTAGCGCAGGGCCGAGGTCACATGCATGGCCCCGGGAGCGAGGCGGGTCCAGAGATCGGCGTTGGGGTCGAGGAAGGGCTCGCCGCCGCCATCCCGGCGGCGGACGTGGACGATGACTTGGACGGGCAGCGGCGCATCGGGATGTTTGTCGCGGGGGAAGCGGCGCTTGATGGCGGAAAAGATTTCCGTGACACAGGCCAGGGCGGTGCGGGGATGGTTGAAGGAGAAGAGCAAGAGGAGCCTGGTCGAGCCCGGAAGCTCAATGGCGGTGCGCCGTAACCGTTCCCGCAAGAGATCGACCAACTCCTCCCAGTCGGCGAAGCGGCGTGCCCCTTGATAGGCCAGGGGATGGACGACAAGGAGGATGGTTTCCTTGGGCTTGGGCTTGGCCATTGATCGTCACTGGTCGATGGCGTCGAGGATCTTGCGCGCCTCGGCGTTGTTCGGATCGAGACGGATGACCTTGACCGCGTACCGTTCGGCCGGAATGGGCTTGCGGCACGCAAGGTGGCAATGGGCGATCTCAAGGAGCAGATCGATGTTGTCGGCGTCCTCCGCCAGGGCCCGCTCCAGATGGGGGAGGGCCTCGCGCGGTTGCCCCTTGCGCCGCAGGGCCATGCCGAGCTGCTTGGCGAGATCGCTGCGGGAGGGATCGAGACGCAAGGTGTGTTCATACGCCTTGGCCGCCAAATCGAACAGGCCAAGATCGAAACAGTGCTGGGCGATTTCTTGGCAGCGGTCAGGGTCGTGCTGGTGGGCCCGCAGTACGAGGCGGAAGACCTTTTCCGCCCGGCGGTGTTCTTTTTTTCGCGCCAGCAGGGAGGCGAACTCGATGGCCCGGTCGGCATGGCGCGGATTGATGTCCATCGCCCGGGCGAAGTAGCCGATGGCTGCGTCGAGGTTGCCTTCATCAGTGGCGATCCGGCCGAGAAGATGGAAGGAGGCAACGTCGAGTTGGTTCATGGCCACCGCCTTTTCCAGCCACTTGCGGGCGGTGGCGCGGTCGCCCCGCTTGAGGTGGAGGCGGCCGAGGATGCGGTAGGGACGCGACGAGCGTTTGCCCAGGGCCACCGCCTGTTCCGCCAGCTTCACCGCCTCGTCGATCTGGCCCGCCTCCTCCAGCTCTTCGATACGTTGCAGCAGCCGAGCCAGGGGACTGGGATGGGCGGCGTTGTACAGCAGTTCGGCGATTTTCTTTTCAAGGGTGGCGGTGACAAACGGCTTGGTGAGGTAGGCGTCCACATCGTTTTCCGCCGCCTCGGCCACGATCTCTTTGTTCGCCTCAGCGGTGATCATCAAAAAGGGGATATGCCGGGTGGCGCGGTTGCTGCGTACCCGGTGGAGTAACTCGGTGCCGCTGAGATGGGGCATGTTCCAGTCGGAAACGATAAAGTCCACCGGCGCTTCTCCCCGCTCGATCATCCGCCATGCCTCCCGGCCATCCGGCGCCTCGACGATGCGCCATGTTGGGCGGATCAGCTTCAACATGGCGCGCAGCGATTGGCGCATGGGTTTCATGTCGTCCACGATCAGGATGTGCAGGGTTTCGGGAAGTTCGGTGTGCATTGGCAAGTTGGATCTCGCAAGGATGGCCGGCCGGCGGTGGGATGTCAGGCTGCGGGGCGTCCGGCGGCCAAGCGAAAAAAGAACCGGGCGCCGGCGCCTGGCGTCGAATCCACGCCGATGACACCACCGTGGGCCTCCACGGCCAGGCGGCAGAAGTAGAGCCCAAGGCCGGTGCCGATCAGGCGGTCTTCCCGTTTGTTGAGACGGGCGTACTTTTCAAAGATGACCGCCTGCGCTTCGAGCGCGATTCCGGGACCCTGGTCGGTTACAGCGAACTCTACCTGTTTTTCCTCGGGCAGCAACCGGCAGGTGACCGTTACCTGCGATCCTTCGGGCGCATGGCCCAGGGCGTTGACCAGAAGGTTTTGCAACACCCGGTCGATGAGTTGCCGGTCAGCGCGGATCGTTGGGAGGTCGTCGGCCACCTCGGTGGAGATTGCCACCCCGCTGGCCCGAGCCAAGCCGGAGATGTTGAGCACCGCCTCCTCCACCAGGGCCCTTGGCGAGCATTCTTCGGGGATCAGGGGCAGGGCGCCGCTCTCCATGCGGGCGATGGTGCCCAGGTTGCTGGCCATCCGCACCGCGCGGTCGCAGGCCGCCTGCGCCGCTTCGACGAACGGCCGCTGTTCCTCGGAAACCGAGTAGGAGAGGATGTCGAGATTGGCTATGGCCTCGGAAAGGGGACCTTTCAGGTCGTGGACCAGCATGCGTGTCAAATCGGCCTGCTGCGCCTGGATCCGTTTCAGCTCTTCGTTGCGTCGCGCCAGGGTGTTGCGTTGCCGGCGCAAGGTGGCGGTGAGCCGCTCCTGCACCACGATGGAAAGGACGAGGGAGGAGAAGTCGAGCAGATAGCTGGCGTCGTCGCGCAACAGATCGACCCCTCCTTGTTTGTCGGTAACGTTGATCACCCCCACCACCCGGCGTTCATCGCGGATCGGCGTGCTGAGCGCCGCCGTGCTCTTGTAGGAGCCGCCGTTCCGGGCTGGGAAACGAGGATCGCTCGTGATATCAGCGACAAATTGCACTTCCCCGCTTTTGACCACAGCGGCGGCGAGCGAGGGTTCGTCCAGGCTCTGGACCATGCCCACGATCTCCGGCCGGGTGGCGGCGCGCACCACGAGCCGGCCGTTGTCGTCGAGCAACATGATCGAGCCCTGTTCAGCGCCGAGATAGTCGAGGATAAGGCGGAGGATCCGGTCGAGACGCTTGGCGAAACGCATCCGCCGCCGGTTGATCACCCCGACAATGGCGCCGATGGTGGCCAGCAGCCTGTTGGCCTGCTCTGGGGGAAGGTTGACGCAGTGGAACTGTTCCCGCTCCATCTATTCTCCTTGTATTGGCGTGGCATGCCCGAAGTGACCGTAGGTGGGTAGGGTGGGCGCCTCCCCTTATCATAGGGGGGAACCGCCTGGTTTGTCAAAGGCAGGTGATGGGAATTTATTGCTTTCGCCGGCCCGGCCGGCCTGCTCACCAGTCCGTTGGAATTCGGCGGCACATCCATGTGCCGCACACAGCCCGTTTTTCAACGGGCAGTTACGGGCTACCAGTTGAGCAGCTCGAGCGAGAGAATGGCCACGCCTTTGTTCTGCAAGGCGTTGTTCAAGGCGGCGTGGCTTTCTGCGATAAAGGGTATCCGGCTCGTCGGACTGTCGAGGAGGTGCGGGTCGCTGGCCAACCGGCGGCCAAATTCCTCTTGCATGCGTTGGCGCAGGTCGTTTTCGAGCAGGGTTTGGGGCTCGTCGCTACCAAAGTTCCGCACCAGCAGGGCCGCATCCTTCACCTGATAGCGGAGCCGGCAGGCGATTTGTTGCTCGCCTTTGGGCGTGGTCACGGTGACCGCTCCCACGCCGGCCATGACAAAGGCGACCGGTTTTGTGGTGAGTCGGATCAGGCGGTGGACGCCTGGTATGACCAAGGGGCGGTGGCCAGCGGGAAACACGGCAAGAGCCTTGCCCGGGCCGGTTCGCACGCCGATCTCGTCCGGGCCAATGGTCGTCCGGCCGCTAAAGGAAAAGAAGAGGACCGCGGCGGCCAGAACCAGGGCGGTGATAACGGTCTTTTTCATTTTTCCGGCCGTTGCGCTGGGGTGCTCTCCGCGTTGAGGAGTTTTTCAATGGCCGCGCCCACCGCTTGTCCGTCCCAGGCCTGCTCGCCCAGATAAACCGCCCGCACGATTCCCTGCCGGTCGAGGAGAAAGCTGGTGGGGTAGGCGAATACCTTGTAGCGCGACGCCACCTGTTGTCCCGGATCGTGGAGGATGGTGAAGCGGACCCCCAAGCGGCGGATAAAGGCCCTGACCACGGCCGGGTCGTCGTCCAGGGCGATGCCCAGCACGCTGAGGCCCTGCTTCCGATACCGGTCGGCCAGACGGTTGAGGGCGGGCATCTCCCGCCGGCAGGGGCCGCACCAGGTGGCCCAAAAGTTGATCAACACCACAGAGCCTCGATAGTCGGCCAGGGATTTGGTGCCAGTCTCGGGCAGCGTGGGCAGGGAAAAGCCTGGTGCCGGCCGGTCGCGCAGACCCTCCACCTCCCACGGCGCTGGCGGCGCGGCGTTAACCGTGGCGATACAGACGGCCAGCAGGAGCAAGGCCGCTGTCAACCCTGTGGCGCGGGCCGGGTAAAAGAACGATGCGGCCTTCATGGCTGGCCCTCCTTTGCCGGTTGGCCGCCGCTCCAGTCCAGGGCCAGGGCGCGGAGCAAGAGGCGTTCCCGGCCTGGCTCCACCCCTTCTTCGAGGTGGCAGGCGTCGCACAAGCGGAATTCGGCCCGCACCCGGCGGCTCGCCGTGTCGAGCAAGGAGAGGGTTGCCTCGATATAGGCGGGGAGTTGGCTGATCGCCACGTACGCCTTGCTGTTGTCCGGCGAAAAGGCGATATCCACCACGTTGCCGCCCAGCATGAGGAAGTCGGTTTGCTTGCCCGTTGCCGGATCGATCACGTTGACACCGCCGGGCATGGCCGGCTTGTCCTTGGCGTAGCCCACCCCGTAGGGCTCGCCGTTCATATACTCGTTGCCTTCGGCGATCCAGTACTCGCCGTTCGGCGGAAACTGGGCGCCGTGGTGCACCGAGTTGCCGGCAAAGGGGAGGGTGGCTTCCACCTTCAAGGATGTGGGATCGAAGACCACCAGTTTGCCGCTCGCCCGGTCGATGAGTACAAGGCGGTTTTTCTGTTGATCGAAAAAGAGGGAAGTGGCTGGCGCAGGCAGGGGATAGCGCTGGTCAATCCCCTGTCCCAGCCGGTAACGGCAGATCTCTTTGGCGCCGAGGAGCCACAGCTCGTTGGCCGTCCCGCCCGGGCTCATCGCCACGCCGCTGGTCAACGGCTGGGCGATGACGGAGGCGGCGCCCGTTTGACGGTCGATAGCCACCAGGGTGCCGTCGGGCGCAAGGCCGAGGAGCCGGCCCTGCCGTATGGCCAGGTCCACGAGCGCGCGGTCCAGGGGAAGCCGGGTAAGACGGGTGGTGCCGAGATCGAGAACAGCGAGATGGTCGGTGTCCTCGCCGAGCACATAGGCCGTGCCAGTGGCCTTGGGAGGCTGGTACTCCACAGCCTCTTCCTGCTGGCCGCAGGCGGCAAGGAGGAGGAAAAGGCAGCACAAGGGCAAGAGACGCCAGAAAGGGAAAATCGAGAGGGGAAGGACAGCGCCCGCAGGAGCACAGGCAGAGGTTGGAAGATGATGTTTGGGGCCCCTTTGGAAACAGCTGTCGTGTTGCTGGCGTGGCATGACATGGCCTCCGGTAATCGTAATCCAGTGGCGGTGAGACAAAATCTTTCGTGATTCGAGCAGTCCGTGGAAAAAGCCGTCCTGGCTTTTTCGGCCAACCTCTTTTCCGGCTGTCAGCGACCGCGGATAGCCTGGTACGGTTCGAGCCGGGCGGCGGCCAGAGCGGGATAGAGTCCTGCGGCCAGGCCAATGGCCGTGGCCACCAGGGCGGTGAGGCCGAACACCTGCAGGACGATCCCTGGTCCGGGCCAGATATACAGCAGGTTCAGCGCCGCCATGATCCGCTCCTTGAACAGCACCACGATGGCGCCGCCGGCCAGGATGCCAAAGACAGCGCCGAGCCCGGCGACCATCAGCGATTCAGAGAGAAAGAGCTGAAAGATCTCGCGCTTGGTGGCGCCCATCGCCCGCAACATGCCCACCTCCCGGTGCCGTTCCGCCGCGCTCATGGCGAAGATGGCCGCCAGGATCACCGTGCCCATGACGATGAGGATGATAATGGGGAGGAACAGGGCGTCGAGCACCGAGGTGAGTTGCTCTTTCACCGAGGCGGTGGCCGCCCGCACGTTGACCACCGTCACGCCGTCAAGGGTGTCGGTGATCCGTTTGGCCAGGGCCTTGACATCGGTGCCTGGCCGGGTCTTGCAAAACAGGGCTGACACGCCGTTGGGGTCGAGGCGCGCAAGGGCCTTCTCCTGCTCCGAGGTTGCGTCGAACAGGTGGGTCAGCGAAAGGTCTTCCACGGCCTGCCGGCGGCGGACCCGTTCGGCGCGCTGGCTCTTTTTGAGATGGTCGATCAGTTTGCGGGCGCCGGCCAGGGGCATGAAGGCGCTGCGGTCGAAGTAGCCCACACCCGTGTCGTCCAGACTGGCCACCACGGTGAGCAGCTTGCCGAAGAGCGAGATCTGTTGGCCGGGATAGAATTTGACCCGGTGGCCCACCACCAGTTCGTCCTCCTGCTGGTTTTTCTTGATGAAGTAGCGAACCCAGGGACCAATGGTGAAGTCGGTCGCCGGGTCGTAGCCGATCATCAGCACCTGTTCCGTGGTGCAGCACACGAGATAGGAGAAGGGCCGGAAAAAGAGTTGGGGCGAGATCTTTTCGATTTCCGGCCAGGCCTGCAACCGCTCCAAGGTGGAGGGGGGCAGGGTGAAGGTGGCCGGCGTGCCCTGGAGCAGCACCTTGCGCGCCGCCTCTTCACTGCCTGCCGGCACCACCACGAGATCGGCGCCGAGACGGCCGATGCCGACCTCCAAGGTATTGCCAATGGTGCGGGTGAGGAGAACGTCGGTGAAAAAGGCGCCAATGACTACCGCCAGGGCGCCGACAAGGGCGATGGTGCGAAACGGCTTGCGCCGCAGGTTGCTGACCGCCAACAGGCCGAGGGAGGCGCGGGGTTCGCGTTGGCGGCGGGCGAGCCACAAATCGGCTGCGGCGGTGGCGAGGAGGATGCCGGCCAAGAGCAAGAGGACTGACCGCAGGTTGGTGTGGGCGCGCAAGGAGATATTCTGCGCCAGGATAACGAGATTCTCCTCGTTCTGGAGATAAAAGCTCACCGATTTGAGCGCCACGGCCTGGCCTGCGGCGAGGATGGCCACGAGCACGGCGAGGAGCCCGCTTATGGCGCGGAAGCGCAGGCGAAGAGCGGCGGCGGCGATGGAGAGAAGGCCGAACGCCAGGGCCGGATGGTACCAGAAGGAGCACTCGGTGGTGAGAATAGCGCTCCGTCCCCCTTGCAGAAAGGATAGGGGGAGAATGAAATGGGGCACCAAGAGGAAGACGAGGCCGACGACCAGGTAGATGACGGCGAACATGGCAGGCTTTTTGGAAGAGGGTCAGGTGCTCGGCTCCACCGGGGCCAGACGGCCGGCGGTCATGCGGAACTGCCGGTCGGTTTGGGCGGCTAGATCAGAGCTATGGGTGACGATCAGAAAGGTGGTCTGCCGCTCCCGGTTGAACTTGCGGAAGAGGTCGATGACCTCCTGCTCTGTTTCCTCGTCGAGATCGCCGGTGGGCTCGTCGGCGAGCACGATGGCCGGATCGTTGATAAAGGCGCGGGCAATGGCCACTCGTCGCTGCTGGCCGCCGGAAAGTTGGGCCGGATAGGCGTGCTCTTTTTCGGCCATGTTCATCATGGCGAGCAGTTCGCGGGCCCGCTCCACCAGGTCCCGCCGTTTGGCCGAGCCAAAGGCGGAAGGCAGGAGCACGTTGTCGATCACGTTGAGGGTGGGGATCAGGCTGGCGAATTGGAAGATGAAGTTCATCTTCTCGTTCCGCAGCCGGGACAACTCGTCGTCGGCCAGTTGCCAGATATCCTGGCCGTCGATGCGCACCGTGCCGCCGTTTGGCCGGGTGAGGCCGCCGATGAGGTTGAGCAGGGTTGTCTTGCCGCTGCCCGAGTGGCCAAGAATCGAGAGAAAGGCGCCCCGCTCGATGGCGAAGCTCACATCGTCCACCGCGGTCACCTTTTCTCCCCCTTCCAGGGTATAGATCTTTTGCAGGTGCTCGACTTCGATCACGGTCATGTTCTCCTTCGGTCCGTGTTATTCGCCGCCACGGATCGCCTCGTATGGCTCGAGGAATGCGGCGCGCAGGGCGGGCAGCAGCGCTGCGATCATGCCGGTCAGGACCGAGAGCACGAGGCAGACGCCTACAAGCAGAGCGAGCCGCCCAGTCGAGGGCCAGAGGTGGGGGATATCGAGGCTGGCGTAAATGGCGTCCCGGAACATGGCCAATACGCCGCCGCCCACCGCCACCCCGAGGATGCCGCCGATAAAGGACAGGACGGTGGCCTCGAGGATGATCAGCCGGAAGACATGGCCCCGCCGGGCGCCCATTGCCCGGAAGATGCCGATTTCCCGGCGGCGTTCGTTGACGATCATGGAGAAGACCACGCCGATGAGCAGCAAGGCCATGACCCACAGGATGACGCTCACCGAGAGAATGGAGCGCAGCAGGACGAAAAGCTGCTTGCGCACCGAGGCGATGATCCGGTCGGTGACGATCGCCTTGACCCCATCGATCTCTGCCTCGATGAACAGGGCGACCCGTGAGGGCGCATATTCGGGATCGACTTGCACCAAGATGGTGGAGATCTTGTCCGGCGGCAGATCCGCCGCCGCCACGTTGCCCTTGCCCGCCCGGGCCAGGATGCGGTCCACTCCCTCGTAGGTCATGAACACCGAGTTGTCGATAAAGTCCATGCCGGTCTCCTCCAACATGCCGGCAACGGTGAACGGCGTCTTGTAAAAGGTGAGTACCGAGCCGACCATATAGGCGGTGAGCGCTCGGCCCATGATCACCTCGTCCGGTTTCAGGGGGCGTTGCAGGGTGGTGGTGAGCCACGGTTTGATCGTGAAGTCGCGCTTCTGGTCAAAGGCGATGAGCAGCATGCCGCTGACGTCGCAGCAAGAGTAGGAGGAGGTGGTGAGAAAGGTCTGGGGGCTGGCGGCGCGCACGCCCCGGATGGCCTGTACCTTGTCGAACAGGTCGGCGTCCATGTAAAAGGTGGAGGGTTTGCCCGCCAACAGGGCGCTCTTGGCCTCGGTTTCCGCCTCGCGCGGCACCACCATCAGGTCGGCGCCCAGCCGGGCGGTGCCCCTCTCCAGGCTCTGCTCCACCGAATCCATGATCGTGGTGATGCTGAACAGGGTGGCGGCGACCACCAGCACGGCCAGGATGATGGCCAGCGACCGGAACTTCTTGCGCTTGAGGTTTTGGTTGGCGAGGCGGAGGATCTTGAGCTCCATTGTCGAAAAGTCTGCTCCGGGGGGATGACAGAAAGGCTCCGGCCAGCGGCCGGGACCGCCAGCGGAAAAAAGGGGGAGGGTCGCCCCTCCCCCTCTTAGCACATTTGCCAGGGGTTGTGAAGACTACTTCAGCTCGGCGCAGGCCGGGTTGACCTTGGGAATGGCCATGGCCTCGGTCTCCATTTCAACACCCTTGGGCATGGAGGTGCGGTTCCAGTCCACGTCCACGGCGCAGAGGAAGGGACGGCCGGCGTCGATGGATTCGTCGATCTCCACGCCTTGCACACCGTGGCAGGACTTACACGCGGAGTAGACCTTGACGATCCGCTTGGTGTTGGTGTTGACCACCACCAGGGCGGAGTCGTCCTGCTCCGGCACCTGGCGCACGGCGACGATGGCGTACTTGCCGTCCGGCGTGAAGTCAACGTCGTGCGGGTTGCCGCCGGTGATCACGAAGTCCTTGACCTTGCCGGTGCGCAGATCCACGATCGAGACACCGCCCGGCGCGGCGCCGGCCTCGGCGTAGCCAACGCCAACCGCCTTGCCGCCGGTCAGCTCAGAGCCGTCGGACTGCCACAGCTCGGTGCCGTCGGGCGTGACCTCGGCCCGGTGGATGAAGTTGCCCACGTTGTTGATCTTGCCCACCACCTTCTTGGTCTTGACATCGATGATGGACACGAAGCCGCCGGGCATGTCAGAGGCGTAACAGTACTTGCCGTCCTTTGAGAAGTTGATGCCGCAGACGGACTTGGACACCGGGAAGGAGTCCACCAGCTTGTGCTTGTTGGGGTCGTAGACGTAGATGTGGCCGTCCTTCATGTCAGAGACCCAGATCGTCCCGTCCGGCGCGTAGTTGGAGCCGCAGTGCTTCTTGCCCAAGCGGGTCCACTCGGTCTGTTTGCCGGTGTTGACGTCGATCTCTTTGGCGTAGCCGTCGAGGGAAAAGGCGAATAGGGTGTTGCCGTCTTTGGATACGGTGACGGCGTCGGACGGTTTGCCGTGCTGGAAACGGCCGACCTTGCCGGTGGCAAGGTCCACGACCGCAACGTGGCCGCCGTGGCCCTGGACGTAGGCGATGCCTTGCAGATCAAGGGCGTTGGCAGCGGTGAGGCCGGTGAAGGTCATCGCAGCGGCAGCGGAAACAGCAAGCAGAGTTTTTTTCATGTTCTCCTCCTTCAAAGTCGTGAAAAACTCTCTTCATTTCGCGCGTGGTTTGGTGATCAGATCTCTCCCTCCGTGTGCACCTCCTTGTGGTCTATGGTTTTCTCTTCTCTCCTGTCTTCTTCCTTTCCGGGCTCCCCCGCGGAGCGGTGCCTACCACGCTGTGGCAGTAAGCATGGTAACAAATACAATGAAAAACGTCAGGTTGTCAATTCCAAAATGATGCGGCTGCAAACTTTCTTTCCTTCTTGCCGAAGGGCTTGCCCAGCGTGAAGGCGCTCGCCGGTATAGCCGCTGCTCCGGCCGGCATGGCGACGTCGGCCCTGCCGTTGTTTGGTTGGCGCAGGCTTCCGGTCGAGAATGGCGTTTGCGGAGGCGGGGGTGCGGCATTTTGACACACTATAGCCGGTTCAGCCCTTGGGGGGAAGAGGAAAAGTGGATTCCAGGCAGACCGATCCACCGACGGAGGGGAGCATCGGCGGATCGCAATGGAGAGGATGGAAAACCCATTCCCAACGGCACCGGAGGGGACAGGTGCCGTTGGGAATGCCTAAGGAGGGGTTGATGGTTCCATTATGGCAGCGCCATGCCTCTACCGCAATTGGCGGAGCGTTCAAAGTGTCTAAGCGAATCGTTTAGATCTTGTTAAACGCATCTAAGCATAGGTCACTGCCGCTGGCCCCCCTCTTTGTTGCCCGCATCCCAACCGGCGCGGAATCCGCGCCGGTAGGCCTTGTGCAACACCAGGTTGTCCCCTTCGTATGGCGTGCCCGGCGCAAGGCCAAGGGCCTTACGCCGGCCGTCCTCAAACCCCTGGTCGTACATCTGCTCCACGGTTGGCGCAGGGGTGGATGCGCCGTCCCGCACCGCCTGCACACAGTTGCGCAGCAAAAAGATGCTGATGATCAGCAGGAGCGCGAGGGTGAGGCGGAAGCCGATCTTGGTGTAGGTAGGAATCTCGCGTCTACGGTCATCGTGCATGGAGGCGGTCCTCACACATCGCTGTCGGCTGGCGGCGCAAAAGCCAAAGGGCCCAGGCCTCGCTGCGCCAGCGGTCGAGCAACGTGAAATGGTTGGCGGGAAACAGGGGGAGGAGATCCGGCTCCTCGGCCGCCCGGAAGCCGGCGAGAATGCAGTACTGGTGTCCGCCATGTTCGAGACGGGGCAGGATCTGGCGGAGCAGGTCGCGGTGGAGGTTGGCCACCACGAGATCCGCGTTTGCAGCGGGCCATTGCCGGGCGAGATCCAAACGGTGCACCGTGATGCGGTGGGCAAGATCGTTGCGCTGGGCATTGGCCGCGGCTACGCGGCAGGCGAGGCGGTTGCTGTCCACAGCGGTCACCTGCCCGATGCCCAAGCGGGCGCCGCATAGGGCGAGGATGCCGCTTCCCGTGCCACAGTCGAGCATGGAGCGCGGCTGGAACCGCTCAACCATCAGGGCCAGCGCCTCGATGCACAGCCGGGTGGTGGGATGGAAGCCGGAACCAAAGACGACGCTGGGGTCGATCACCAGGTCTGCGGCCTCCTCTTTGGACCATACCGGCGCGAAGCGCAGACCGCCGGCTCTAAACGGGGCGGGTGTGGTGCCCGCCTCCCAGTCTTTGTAGTCCACGGCGGCGGCATAGATCAGGCGGGCCTTGTGGCGCCGGGCCAGCTCGGCCATGCGCTCGGCCTGATCGGTGTGAAAGAAGAAGATGCTCGTTTGGCCTTCGTCCCATACGCCGATACAGTCCGGGTCGTCGAGTTCGGGCATGCCAGGACGATCGAAATGATAGGTGTGGATCTGGCGGTAACAGGTATGGGGCGGACGGAGCATGATGCGTTTTGGCTGGAGCGTTGTCCCTTCGGCGGCACGTCCTTGTGCCGCACACAGCTGTTTTTCAATGGGCTGTTAGGGGGATCGCATTGTTCCCCGGTAGGGCGGTAGAGGCTCGACGGTTGTCGGCCGGAGGCGCACGCTGGTGCCTGGCCGGCCGAGGCGACCTTCTGGCACCAGCTCCACCGTGGCCGCCACAGTCAAGCGCCGGCCATCGATGCCCTGCGCCTGGAGAAAGGCGGCCACGGCCTGCGCCCGCTTGCGGCCGAGTTCCTGGAGATCGGCGTCGGTCACCTTCACGGCTGCCGCCGGTGCCCCGGCCAATGGTGGCAGCGAGGTGGCGAGTTCTTCCCCCCGGTACCGGTCGGCCAGTTGGCGGGCAAGCCGTTCTTGCTGGGCGAAATGGGCCTCCAACTGTTGTTGGCGGCGTTGCGTGGCCAGGGCCAGGCGGTCGCGTCCCAGATCCGCCTGGCCGACAATGGTCAAGGCCAAGGCGGGCCGCTGGCCCAGGGCCTTGGCCAGGGCCTGGAGCTGACGCTGGGCCGCTTCGTCGAGCGTGGCCGAGCCGGCGGCAAATACCACCCAGCTCAAGTCTGGCCCCTTGACCCCGGGCAACAGTTTTTTGAGCATAGTAAACGGCGTTACCGCGGTCTGCAACAAGAGGTTGCGCAGGACCTCAAACAGGGAGGCGCGGAAGGAGAAGTCCGCGTCAGCCAAGTCGCCGTGCACGGGGAGGGAGAGGCGCAAGGCGCCGTCTGGACCGGTGAGCAAGGCAAGGGTGAGGGGCAGGTGGGAGATGGGGCGCAGGGGCTTGCCCAGCGAGAGGTCGTGGATCACGAGTTCGTTTTCCGCGTCGATCCTGCCGCGCTGCCGCTGATAGCGGCTCGTGAGGTCCAGCGTGCCGCCAGCGATTTCGTGGCCGAGTTCTGCCGCCAGATACGGGGCGAAAAGGGTGAGGGGCAGGGCATGGGCGGTGATCGTGCACTGTGCCGTGAATTGGGGGGCAAAAAAACCGATACGGCCGCTGAGGGCCAGGGAGCTTTCCTGGGGGCCCCGTGCCTGGACCTGGATTTGACAGCGGTTCTCCGGCCGGTTGGCAAGGGAGGATATCGTGCCGTTCACCTGTTGCAGGTCGAGGCGGAGCGGCGGGGCGAGCCGTTCGTCGGCCAGGCGTAACCGGCCGTTCCTGAAGACCAACTCGTCGATGGTGATGGCAAAGGGCCGCTTGCCGCCCTGGCCGTCTTGCTGGCCGAACAGGCCGGAAAGATTGCTCCGGTCCTGGCCGGTCAGCCGCCAGGTGGCGCGTGGCCGGTCGATCGTCAGGGAGCGGCAGGCGAAAAAGGAGCCGTCCAGCCGCACACCTTGCGCCTGCGCCTCTTGCCAGGCGAGTAAGGGGCGGTCGGAACGGTGGTCGAGCACAAGGTCGCGCACCGCGAGATCCCCGGCAAAGCTCATGCCTGGCCAGGTAAAAGAGCCGCGGCCGCGGAGGATCCCTTGGCGTATCCGGCCCTTGAGGCGCGGCAAAAGCAGGTGTTGGTACGGCGCCAGGGGCAGGCCGTCGAGAATGCCGCGCCCTTGGAGGCGCCAAGGGTGCGGCTGGAGGGTGGCGGAGAACTGAAGAGTGCCGCCGGCGGCGGGCAAAAGGGTGGCGGCCACGCGGCAGGTGGGCGTGCGCGCCGCAGAGTTGTAGTCAAGCACTTGCAGATCTTCGAGCCGGAAAAGAGGCGGGGAGTCCGCTGGCTGCGCTTCGGCCGCCAAGTTGCCGGGCGGCAGGACCTCAATGGCCTCGATCACCGCAGACCGGAGAGAGAGACGCCAGGCAGACGCCTGCCGTGTGCTGCTGTCCACGCCCTCCCTGGCGGGCCGGAAAAAAGATAAAGGGGCGCTCCGGGGCACGGTCAGCCGCTCAATGGCGATCGTCCGGCGGTGAAAGTCGATCTCCATGCCGGTTACCTCTCCTTGGCGCAACAAGAGCCGGCCCGCCGGCAGGCGGCCGGAGAAGTTGGCGGCGGCGAAGCGCAGGCCGCTGAGGCGCTGCTCCCCTTTGCCAACAACGAGTTGGCCAGAGATGCCGGTCAGCCGTCCCCTTTGCACCGGTGCGGCCTGGAGATAGGCCGACAGATCGGCGAGTTCGAGGCGGGCGAGCTGGATTTCGCCGCGGAAGCGGCGTTCGGCCGGGGCGAAGACGCCTTGCAAGCGTATCTTGCCGGTCAATCTGCTCTTGCCGGTGAGATCCAAGGCGCCGTCGGGGGCAAGCGTTGCCTGCACGCCGGTGAGGCGGAGGCTGAAGCCGCCGGTTACCGCCTGGTCAACGATCTCCAGGCTGCCATCCTTCACCGTCACGGTGCCGAGGGCGAACCGCCATCGGCCGCTGGCGTCCGCCGGCTTTGCCAGCACCGGCAGCTGCCAGCCTTTGCTTTCCCGCGTGACAGCCAGGCGCGGTTGGTCGAGGACAAGGCGTTCACATGTTACGTTGCGGGAGGTGGTCTGCACGGAGAACTCGATCCTGGCGCTGGCCGCCGTCCCGCTCAGCGGTGGGGCGACGGTGGGTTCCTGGAGGAGCACGGCGCCGCGCAGCGTCACTTCGCCGTGTTCCAGGCCCAAGCTCAGGTCAGCGGCTGCGGTGCCGCCGGTGAGAATCGTCCTGACGGCGGCCGGCAGATAGGGAAGATAGTTGGCCAGGTCGATCTGGGCGATCTGGAAGCGGATCCGGTTGCCAGTAGAGGTGTCGCGTTCGATCCGGCCGGCCAGCGCCACGGGGCTGCCGTTGATTCGGGCCCGGAAAGAGGGCAAAGGCGCCTGGCCGGCCAAAACGGCTGGCAGATCCCGGCCGGTAAGCGGTGGAAGTTCCAGATAGAGGTTGTCGATCTGGTGCCTGCGTCCTTTGAGGCGGTCATCGATATCGATCCTGCCGTTGACCAGCCGCAGGCCCACGCCGTGGCCACCGCCGGTGGCGGGCAGTCGCGGCCAGATCTGGGCGAGGTTGGTGGTGCGGTCTGGGAAACGGATCACGTACAGCCGTCCATCGTCCACCTCCACTTGCTCGAGACGGAGTCCCTGGAAGAGATCAAGGGAGAAGGCAACGAGGATCCGGCCGGCAACAAAAAGGGGAGAGGCTTCGGGCTGGCCGCTCCCTTGCCCCACGGTGATATCGCCAAGCACCAGCCGCCGGTCGGTCAGCGAGAGGCTGGCGCGGCCGACGGCCGTTGGCAGGCCGAGGCGTTTGAGTGCGAGTTTTTCGAGAACAGGCGGCAAGAAATAGGGCAGGGCGGCCCAAGCCGCAGCGGTCAAGACAACAAGCCCCAGGACGACGGCCGCCAGCACGCGCCAGAAAGGCCGGTGTCCCGGCCGCCTTTGCCGGGGACGCCTCCGCCGGCGTCGTGTCGCTGGCCGGCGCGGCTGCACGGCGATGGCATCGATATCAATG
>WFOD01000067.1 GCA_015488275.1 Deltaproteobacteria bacterium | reverse complement strand
GGCCCGGAATGCACCAGATTGGTGCAAAAAGGGGCGTGCAGATGGTATGGCGATCGATTCCCGTTTGTTTTGTGTGGGAAACAGTCCAGTAAAATCAACAAGATACACGTTGTTTCATCAAATGCTTATGGATGGCACGGTAGTTGCTCATGGGTGTGCAGAACTGTCAGGCATCACGCAACGCACGCTATCTATCTGGAGCCAAGCATGAAAGAGAAACTTGTTGTCATCGGGAATGGCATGGCGGGCATCCGCACCGTCGAGGAACTGCTGAAGGTGGCCCCCGATGCCTACGACATCACCGTGTTCGGTGATGAGCCCTACGGCAACTATAACCGGATCATGCTCTCGCCGGTCCTGGCCGGCGAGAAGACCATCGACGAGATCATGCTCAACGACGAGCAGTGGTACGCCGACAACGGCATCACTCTGCACAAGGGCAAGCGGGTGGTGAAGATCGACCGGGTCAGGCGCAAGGTGGTCGCCGAGGACGGCACCGAAGCCGAGTACGATCGCCTGCTCATCGCTACTGGTTCGCGCCCTGTCATCCTGCCGATTCCGGGCAAGGATTTGGACGGCGTGGTCAGCTTCCGCGACATCCAAGACGTGGATCGGATGCTCGCCGCCGCCAAATCCGGCAAGCATGCCGTGGTCATCGGCGGTGGCCTGCTCGGCCTGGAGGCGGCCAACGGCCTGATGCAGCAGGGCATGAGCGTCACTGTGGTGCACATCATGGACATCCTCATGGAGCGCCAGCTGGACCGCCCCGCTGCCGAGATGCTGCGCAAGAACTTGGAAGAGCGTGGCATGAACTTCCTGATGCCGGCCGAGACCGAGGCCATCGTCGGCAAGGAGCGGGTGGAGAAGGTCCGCTTCAAGGACGGCACCGAGCTGTATGCCGATCTGGTGGTGATGGCCGTGGGTATCCGGCCCAATATCGAACTGGCGAAGGAAGCCGGTATCCACTGCGAGCGCGGCATCGTGGTCAACGACACCCTGCAGACCTACGATCCGCGCATCTACGCCGTGGGCGAGTGCGTTCAGCATCGTGGCGTGACCTACGGCCTGGTCGCGCCCCTGTTCGAGATGGCCAAGGTTTGTGCCAACCACCTGGCCCAGTACGGCATCGGCCGTTACGAGGGCACCGTCACCTCCACCAAGCTGAAGGTGACCGGTATCGACCTCTTCTCCGCCGGCGACTTCCTCGGCGACGACAATACCGAGGAGCTGGTGTTCCAGGATGCCGCTCGCGGCGTCTATCGCAAGCTGGTAGTGCAGGACAACCGCATCAAGGGCGCCGTCATGTATGGCGACACCATCGATGGTTCCTGGTACTTCGATCTGATGCGCGACGGCACCGACATCTCCGAGATGCGGGAGCACATCCTGTTCGGCCAGGCGCACCTGGGTGATTCGGGCCACGGCGAGCAGAATCGCGTTGCCGCCATGTCCGATGATGCCGAGATCTGCGGCTGCAACGGCGTCAGTAAAGGCGATATCGTCAAGGCCATCACCGAAAAGAAACTGTTTACCCTGGAGGACGTGCGGGCCCACACCAAGGCCTCCAGCTCCTGTGGCTCCTGTACCGGCTTGGTGGAAGCGCTGCTGGCTCATGTGGTCGGCGGTGACTACTCCACCGCCCCGCACCTAAAACCGTTGTGCGGCTGTACCGACAAGACTCACGACGAGGTGCGCGAGCAGATCCGCAAGCAGGAACTGAAGGACATTCCGTCGGTGATGAAGGCGTTGGACTGGAAGACGCCGGACGGCTGCCCCAAGTGCCGCACCGCGCTCAACTACTACCTGCTGTGCGAATGGCCGGGCGAATACCAGGACGACAGCCAGTCCCGATTCATCAACGAGCGCGCCCATGCCAACATCCAGAAGGACGGCACCTACTCGGTCATCCCGCGCATGTGGGGCGGCGGCACCTCGCCGCAGGAACTGAAGAAGATCGCCGAAGTGGCGGAGAAGTACGATGTGAAATACGTGCACGTCACCGGTGGCCAGCGTATCGGCCTGTATGGCCTCAAGAAGGAACAACTGCCGGAAATCTGGAAGGACCTGGAAGAAGCCGGCTTCGTCTCTGGCCACGCCTACGGCAAGGCTTTGCGCACGGTGAAGACCTGCGTGGGCAAGGAGTGGTGCCGCTTCGGTACCCAGGACTCCACCCATCTCGGCATCGAGATGGAAAAACTCACCTGGGGCTCCTGGACGCCGCACAAGTTCAAGATGGCCGCCTCCGGCTGCCCGCGCAACTGCGCCGAGGCCACCATCAAGGATCTGGGCGTGGTCTGCGTGGACTCGGGTTACGAGATCCATGTCGGCGGCAACGGCGGGGTCAAGGTGCGCGCCACCGACTTCCTGGTGCACGTGAAGACCGAGGAGGAAGTGCTCGAGTACACCGCCGCCTTCATGCAACTCTACCGCGAGAACGCCCACTACCTCGAACGCACCGCGCCCTGGATCGAACGCGTCGGCCTGGCCTACGTGAAGGAGCAAATCGTCGAGGATGAACAGAACCGCAAGGCCCTCGCCGAACGCTTCCGGGAAGCCCAGAAGTACGCCCAGCACGATCCCTGGAAGGAAATCGCCGAGGGCGAAAAGGCCCGGGTCGAATTCCAGCCGCTCAAGGTGGTCAG
>WFOD01000066.1 GCA_015488275.1 Deltaproteobacteria bacterium | reverse complement strand
GGCCTACACCGCTAGCGGACCGAACCAGAACCTCCTGGTCTCCTGGTCGCGGGTCTTCCGCGACGTGGTTCAAGGGCAGGATCCGCGGGTGGCGCTCCACGACGCCCGGCCGGAAGCCGAGTTCAAAGGTGACAAGATCCGCGCCATCCGCGGCGGCCATATCCCCGGCGCCATCAATCTCACCGGAGTCGACGCCGCCAACCACAAGAACGAGCAGACCTTCAAGCCGATCGACGAGATCCGCGCCGCCTTCGTCAAGGCCGGCATCACCCCGGACAAGACCGTCTACACCTACTGCCACAGCTCGGACCGTGCGGCCCACGCCTACATGGTGCTCAAGCACCTACTCGGCTATCCGGACGTCAAGGTCTACGAGGGTGCTTGGAAAGAGTGGGGCAATCTCACCGCCCTGCCGGCGGCCAACGAGACCCTGCCTTGACCGCCAAAGGAGAGATGATCCATGCGACCGATGGCCAGTTCCCTGTGCAGACTCACTTGCCTCGCCTTCCTGCTCGCCGCCGTTCTGGCCGCAACGCCCCTGCTGGGGCCGTTGCCGGCCGCGGCCGGCAACGTCAGCCAAGCATGGCACGAGGCCGGTTTCGACGAATACGACGCCAGCCATTGGCTGGTCGCCGGCTTTGATCTCGACACGGCCAAGGCCTGGCGAGCAGCCGGCTTCAACGCCAGCGCCGCCCAGCTGTGGAAGAAACGCCGCTTCACCCCACAGGAGGCCAAGGCCTGGGTCGCGGCCGGAGTGAAAAGCAGCAAAAAGGCGGCCCGGCTGCGCAAGAAGGGCGTGACGCCGGACCGCATGCAACCGTGAGTCCGGGTACGGCAATCTCCCAACCTGCCGCCGCGGGTCCAGGCCGTCTCGCACGGCCGTTCGGGCCGGCGGCAAGAGGATGGGGTTGAATCCTTACTCCCACTCCCCAACGATACAGCGTCATCCGCCCTGGCTTTATCCCCAGGGCTCTTTTTTTTTGTGGCTGTCACGTCCCGTGATATTCCGTGCAACAGCGTCGGGATCAGCTCATCGAAATACCCGGTCCGCGAGGGCGCGACTTCGGTAGACGCTGGCCCTCCGTGACAACTTACCCGACAAGTTCATCCGTACTGGCCCCCTGTGGCAGCGGTCATGGTGGCCTGACCGGTCCTGTCCTGGTGGTTTGTCTTTGTTTGTGGTTGGTTTGCCGGCCTTGGGTGGTATATACTGCTGGTAGCACTACCTATATCCGCATGTCCAAGCCGACGCCGTCCTGGGTCCGGGAAAGGGCGGCGGCCGTGCGCAGACCAGGGGAGGAACGATGCGCCAGGTCATGAGCGTGTGCTGTTACTGTGGCTGTGGTTGCGGTCTTTACCTGCTCGTGGAGGATGAGCGGGTGGTAGGGGTGGCGCCGAGCCGCAACCATCCGGTCTCTCGCAACAACCTCTGCGTCAAGGGCTGGCACGTCCACGAGTTTGTCCACCATCCGGACCGGCTGAGCAAACCGCTGGTGCGGCGGGGCGGCGAGTTGCGGCCCGCCTCCTGGGACGAGGCCCTGGACCGGGCGGCCGAGGGGCTCGCCCAGGTCAAGGAGCGTTACGGTCCGGACGCCATAGGTGTGCTTTCCTCGGCCAAGTGTACCAATGAGGAGAATTTTCTCCTCCAAAAATTCACCCGGGCGGTGCTTGGCACCAACAATATCGATCACTGCGCCCGCCTCTGACACGCGCCCACGGTGGCGGGTCTCGCCACAACCTTTGGCAGCGGCGCCATGACCAACTCCATCAACGAGTTGGATCACGCCCAGGTGATTCTGGTCTCCGGCTCCAACACCACCGAGGCCCATCCCCAGGTCGCCCGCCGGATCCACGACAGCGTGGATCGGGGCGCGCGGCTGATCGTCGTCGATCCCCGGCGCACGGACATGGCCCGCTTGGCCCATATCCACCTGCAGTTGCGGCCTGGCACCGATATCCCCCTGATCAACGGCATGATGCGGGTCATCCTCGATGAGGGATTGATCGACGACCTGTTCATCGAGATGCGGACCGAAAATTTTTTCGCCATGCGCGATCATCTGTTGCGGGTGGAGGTGGAGGAAGTGGCCGCGCTCACCGGCGTGCGGGAAGGGCTGATCCGTCAGGCGGCCCGGCTGTACGCCCAGGCCCAGCGTTCGGTCATCTGCTACTGTCTTGGCGTGACCCAACACGTGTGCGGCACGGCCAACGTCCAGGCCTACGCCAATCTCGCCATGCTCACCGGCCATGTGGAGCAGGAGTTTACCGGCGTGGATCCCCTGCGTGGCCAGAACAACGTGCAAGGGGCGTGCGATATGGGCGCTTTGCCCAACGTCTATCCTGGCTACCAGCCGGTGACCGATGCTGCGGTGCGGGCCAAGTTCGAACAGGCGTGGGGAACGAAGCTGCCCGAGCGGCCGGGCATGACGCTCATCGATATGACCCACGGGCCAACGGTGTGGAGCGAGCGGCCGGAGGCAGCGCCCGAGCCGGTGCGGGCCATGTACATCATGGGCGAGAACCCCATGCTCAGCGATCCCGGCATCCAGCACGTGGAGGCCACCTTGCGCGATCTTGACTTTCTGGTGGTCTCAGACCTCTTCCTCACCGAGACGGCGCGTCTTGCCGATGTGGTCTTTCCGGCCGCCTCCTTTGCCGAAAAGACCGGCACGGTGACCAATTCCGAGCGGCGGGTGCAGCTTATGCACCAAGCGATCGCCCCGGTGGGGGATGCCTGGCCGGACGACCGGATCATCTGCGAGCTGGCCGGACGCCTGGGCTATGCCATGCGTTACGGATCGCCGGCCGAGATCATGGAGGAGATCTGTCTGCTCACCCCCCTGTACGGCGGCATGTACCACGACCGGCTGCGCAGCTCGTGGGGACTCCAGTGGCCCTGCCCGGACCGGGCCCATCCGGGCACCCCCTATCTTCACAAGTACAGCTTTACCCGCGGCCGCGGCCGTTTCGAGCCCAGCGGTCACGTGGAGCCGGCCGATCCGCTCAACGAGGAATATCCGTTCTTGCTCATTACCGGCCGGGCGTATCACCATTACCATACCGGCACCATGAGCCGGCGTTGCGCCGCCCTGACGCGCGAGCACGACCGGCCGTGGATCGAGATTCATCCTGAAGACGCGGCCCGCCTCGGGGTGCGGCGGGGCGATCTGCTCCAGGTCCGCTCCCGCCGCGGCAGTTGCACCTTTTTCGCCCGCCCTACCGGCCGGGTGGCGCGTGGCCAACTCTACTGCGATTTTCACTTTCATGAAGCGCCGGTCAACGCCCTCACGGTGAGTTGCAGCGATCCCGTGGCCCGTTGTCCGGAGTTCAAGCTTTGCGCCGTGAACGCCGTCCCCGTGGAGCAGCGGGAGGAGACCGGCGAGGTGATGTGATGCACGAACAGTTCGTTCTGAAAAAGGATCATCTTTTACCCCTGCTGCGGCGTCTGGCCAGGGAACACCGGTTGGTGGCGCCGGTGCGCAACGGATACGGCGACACCATGTACACCGTGGTGACCGACGTGGACGCCTGCCGCCTCGACCTGGAGCGCCAGCCGCAGAACTCGCTCAAGCCCTTTTTCTTTCCCCAGCGGGAGCGACTGTGCTCCTACACCGTGGACCGCCAGGGGGAGGAGGGTATGGCGTACCGGTTCTATCCCGATCTGCCCGAGGAGCGGGCCACCGTGTACTTTGGGGTGCGCTCCTGCGATATGTTCGGGGTGATGTACTGCGACTTGGTCTTTTTGCAAGGCGAACACCGGGACATCTTCTACCAGCGGCGCAGGGAGAAGGCCCTCTTCCTCACCCTGGCGTGCAACAGGCCGTTCACCGACTGTTTTTGCCACAACACCCGCACCGGTCCCGCTCTTGAGCTTGGTTTCGATCTCCAGTTGCACGACCTGGGCGACCGGTTCTACGTGGAGACCGGCAAGCCGGGCGGCGTCTCTCTGACGGCCCACTGGTCGCCCTTTTTCGCGCCGGCAGGCGACGACGACCGGCAGGCCCAGTTTCAGAACGTCCTTGAGGCCAGAAGCCTCTTTCAACGCCAGGTGCACGTGGACCTCGCCGTGCGCCTGCTCGCCCGTCATGAGCCGGAGGAGGTCTTTGGCCGTCTCTCCCGCCGTTGCCAGGATTGCGGCGGCTGCGCCTTTATCTGTCCTACCTGCACCTGTTTCAATATCGTCGATCAGCCGCTGGATCAGGGACGCGGGGAACGGTTGCGCACCTGGGACGCCTGCACTTTTGCCGGATTTACCAGAATGGCTGGCGATCACAACCCGGTGGACTTGGCCGCCGCCAGGATCAAAAAGCGGTTCCTGCACAAGCTCAAACACGATGTGGCCAAGCACGGCCGTCCCAGTTGCGTGGGCTGCGGCCGGTGTGTCGGGATGTGTTTCGGCGGGGTGGATATGGCGAGTTTCGTGGCCCTGCTCTGCGAATGGGACGGCGGCAAGGAGGGATGGCGATGAGGGGCGACGGCAGGCATCCTCAGGCGGGCGTGGTGCGCGGGACCAATCCCTACCTTCCCCTTCCTGCGCGCATCCATAAGGTGGTGGAGGAAAACGCCCTGGTCAAGAGCTTTGTATTGGAACTGGAGGATCCGCTGGCCGCTCAGGCCTTCACCTATCAGCCGGGACAGTTCGTCATGGTGTCGGTGCCCCATTGCGGCGAAGCGCCCATTTCCTTCGCCTCGCCGCCGCACCAGGCGAACGGCTTCACCCTGACGGTGCGCAAGGCTGGTCGGCTGACCGGCGCCATGCATGGCTTGCGGCCTGGCGACACGGTGGGGATCCGGGGGCCGTACGGCCGTCCCTTTCCCATGCATGCGTTGCAGGGCCGCGACCTTTTGTTCGTGGCCGGTGGTATTGGCCTTGCTCCCTTGCGTTCGGTGATCCTTTCCGTCTTGGCTCACCGGGCTGACTATGGCCGGATCATCGTGCTGTACGGCTGCCGTACGCCTGGCGATATCTGTTTTCGCGCCGACTTGGCCGTCTGGCAAGAGATCGAAGGAGTGGAGGTGGGGTGTACCGTGGACAAGGGAGATGCCGGGTGGCAGGGCAAGGTGGGCCTGGTGACCTCCCTGCTCGATACGGTGGTGTTTGCGCCGGAGCGGACCACGGCCCTGGTCTGCGGCCCGGAGATCATGATCAAGGTGGTGCTGGAGCGGCTCGAGGGGATGGGCGTTGCGCCCGCCGATCTCCTCACCACCTTGGAGCGGCACATGAAGTGCGGCATCGGTCTGTGCGGCCACTGTCACTGCAGTGACAAGCTGGTGTGCGCCGACGGGCCGGTTTTTTCCTTGGCCGAGCTTGGCGGTATCGCCTCGGGGTGCTTGTGATAGACCGGGCAAGGACCCGTCCTTCCTGTGCCGTAATGTCCGTTTGCAACGGACTGGCAACAGCCGCTGGAGGGGAAAGCCCAGGGGGCCGGTCGGTGCGGCGCACAGCGCCGGATGGCCGGGCAGGAGGGCGCAGCGGCGCAGAGAGAGGTCCGTGGAGGGGAGACGCATGGCCAAAGCGTGCGTTTGGCGGTTGACCGCAGCCGCATTGGCGGCGGTGTGGCTGTGTCTTGTGACCAACGTTGCCGCCGCCTTTGAGGGCGCTGGTCAGCCGTCCGGCGGTAGGGAGCGCTTTGTGCGCATCGGCGTGCTCGCCTTTCGCCGACCCGATCAGACCCTGGCCCGCTGGGCGCCCACGGCCCGCTATCTGAGCGAGGCCATCGCTGGCCATCGTTTCGAGATGATTCCCATGAACTATCCGGAGTTGAACCAGGCGGTGGCCGATCAGCAGATCGATTTCCTTCTCACCAATACCGGCCATTACGTGGAGCTGGAGGCCCGCTATGGCATCGCCCGCATCGCCACCCTGGTCAAGTTGATTGACGGCCAGCCGGTACGGGTCTTCGGCGGTGTCCTCTTCACCCGCGCCGACCGGCGGGACATCCGCAACATCCACGACCTGGCGGGCAAGCGGTTCCTGGCTGTGGACAAGAGCTCCCTTGGCGGTTTTCTCGTGGCTTGGGAGCAGTTCAAGTTGCACGGCATGGACCCGTTCGCCGATTTTGAACTGGTGTTCAACGGCATGCCCCACGACGAGGTGGTCTTCCGGGTCCTGCGGGGCGAGTTCGACGCCGGCACCGTGCGCACCGGCGTATTGGAGCAACTGGCCGGCGAAGGGGCCATCGATCTCTCCGCTGTGAGGATCATTGACCCGAAGGAGCATCCGCGTTTTCCCTATCTCCATTCCACGAACCTCTATCCTGAGTGGCCTTTTTCCCGGATGCCCCATACGGACGATGAGCTGGTCAAGGAGGTCACCGTGGCCCTCTTGGCCCTCAATCATGACCATCCCGCCGCGCGCGCCGGTGGATACGACCGGTGGGCGCCGCCACTCGACTACCAGCCCGTGCATGAGTTGATGCGCTTTCTCGGCACAGGGCCGTACGCTGGCGTGCGCGCCTTTAGCCTGACAGACGTCTTGCGGCGCTACTGGCCGGCGATGCTGCTCGGTCTGGCCAGCCTACTGCTCGCCATTGGAATCTTTTTGCACATCGTTCGCCTGAACCGGAAACTGCGTCAAGCGGAGAGCAGACTGCACGGGGTGTTCGATTCCTCGATCCCCATCTGCTTTATCGACAGGGAGCGGCGGATCATCATGGCCAACGCCGCCTACCAGCGGGCCTTTGGTCCTGATGGCGAAGAGGGAAGTCCGTTGCCGGTCTGCCAGGAGCCGCGGAACGGGTCAGCGGCCAGACAAAACGAGCGCTGCGTGATGCAGCGCATTTTGGACGGCGCTTCTGAGGTCACCTATGAGTTCAGCCACCGCACCGCTACGGGGGAACGGCGCTATTTTCTCGTAGCGGCCCGGCCCCTGCGGGACGACCGGGGGAAACTGGCCGGCATTGTGGAATGTTTTCAGGATATCACAGACCGGAAGATGTCGGAGATGGAACGCGATAAACTGCTGGCCGAGCTTCAAGAAGCGCTGGCCAAGGTGAAGACTTTGAGCGGTTTTCTGCCAATCTGCGCTTCCTGCAAGAAGATCAGGGACGATCAGGGATACTGGCGGCAGATCGAAGAGTACATCCGCAAACATTCAGAGGCCGAGTTCAGCCACAGTATTTGTCCGGACTGCGCCAAGAAACTCTATCCAGAACTCGATCTTTACAAGGAGTGACCGGCTACTTGGCAGCCGCCTTGTTCGCAGGTAAGGGGTCACAGGGCACCACATCTGCGGCGTTACCGGCTGGCTCCCGTAGCGATAACAGCCCGTTGAAAAACGGGCTGTGTGCGGCGCAGGGATGCGCCGCCGAATTCCGCTAGTGCACCAGCAGCCGTTTGCGTTGGTAGTCGAAAGCGTCGTCCTGCTCCGGGGTGTGGCAGCGCAGGCAGACGCCGGCCGCCGGCGGCGTTGGCCGGCGGCCGGCCGGATCTTTGGCGTGGCCGCGCCCTGGGCCGTGACAGGCCTCGCAGCCCACACCGAGGAGATCTTCGGGTAGGGTGAGGGCGTAGGGCTCGTCGCCGTCCTTGACGCCAGTCACATGGCAGGCGAGACAGTCGAGATCGAACTGGCGGCCCTTGTCGGCCAGGGTATCGTAGGCCCGGGCGTGGCCCGTCTTTTGCCAGCGCTCGGCGATCTGCTGGTGGCAGGCCACGCATCCCCGCCAGCCAATGTAGCCTTGCTGGAGGGGAGATTGCGGGCCCTTGGCCGCAGGAGCCGCCGTTTTGCCCGGCGCGTTGATGCGGCTGATGTCTTCTTTGAGTCCTTGCACGAGATCAAGCACCTGGGGATCGTCCGGCAATCGCGTCTCCAAGGCGATGGTGCGGGCCTGGTAGCGGCAGGGAGGGGATTTTTCGGCCGCGGCCACCGCCTCCTCCAGGACCTTGACCTCCGCGGCCAGTTTGTCGCGCATGGCGGCCAGCCGTCCCATGGGGCCGGCGGCGGAGCCGATGACCGCCTGAAGACGGTCGATCTGCCATTGGTAGCGGTCAAGGGTCGCCCGCTTGTCGCGTAGCAGAGCGCGGATGTTCTTTGGTTGCCAGCGGCGTGACGGCCGCCAGTCCGCCTCCACGACGCCGAGATACTTGCCTTGGTTGAGCGTCTGCACCACGAGGGTGTTGTTGACCGGCGTGGGCAGCCGATTGCCCGGCGGGCCGTCGGCCTGAACGATGAGGTGGATCTCTTGGAACCGTTCGGCAATGGCGCGGTTGTCCTTGGGCGGATAGGAGGAGAGGAGGATAATGAGGTCGCAGCGGGGGGCAAGCTCTGCCACCAGGCCGGGAAGGACCGTCTGCCAGGAGGCCAGCGAGTAGCCCGGCGGCAGCATCCGCTTGACCGCCGTGCCGGTGAGACCGATGACGCCCACGGTGAAGGTGCCAGCCTGAGCGATCCGGTAGGGCGGGAGAACCGGCCGTCCTTTTTGCTGGATATTGGCGCTTACCCAGGGCAGGCCGTCGCGGTGTTCCAGGAGGAATTCCAGCCCAGCGGCCAGGTCGTAGCGGCCAACGCCCACGGCGTCGTAGCCCATGAGGCGGTAGGCGGCCATGATGGTTTGCGCGGTGCGTTTTTCCTGCGCCCGCCTCGCCGGCGTAAGAGGGAGGTGCTCAAAGAGGAGACCGCCGCTGTCCACGAGCACGGTCGCCGGAATCTTTTGCCGCAGTTTCTTGATTTGATAGGCCCTTTTGGACAGACCGCCCAATTGACGGCTCTTTCAGCCGCAGGGTTCGGTCTTGCCGTGCAGGTCGTTGGAAAAAACTATCTGCAGGTTCCAGGAAGGGGCGTCTTGCGTGCCCGGCGTCTGGCCCGCGCTGGCAACGGCCGCCTGCACGGCGGCCAACAGGACGAGGGCGCACAACAAGCGGCGGTAACAGCCCGTTGAGAGATGTGGTGTGCCCCTGTGCCGGAATGGCGACGCCCAGGCAATTTGCGGCAATGGGCGAGGCTGGCTTGGGGCCGGGTGCAGCCGGAGGAGCCGGGTAACGGCCCGTTGAAAAACGGGCTGTGTGCGGCACAGGGACGTGCCGCCGAATTCCGCCGGCTCTTTTTGTGTTTTCCCGGCCGACTGCCGTGCCGAAGGCTCCAGGGACGCGGACCGAACCAGGCCGTGCCCAAGGAATATCCGAAAAGGAGCCAAGGAATTCGTGAGGTTGGCCGAAACTTTGTTTTGGCCAACCGTGGTCGAAAAAGTCAGGGATGACTTTTTCGACAGACTGGTAAGCATTTTTCGCCAGCTTGCCAACTGTGGGAGAGATCGGATCAGGCGGCGGGATTGCGGCATGGCGTGTTCTCCTTCGCATACGTGGTGGGTTTGGACGCTGTGTTCTCTTGACCAGCGGCAGGGGCGACCGGTTCCCATCGCCTGCCGCTATCCGTTTTTCTGGCGCCGGTGTTTACCCGGCGCGGCCGCGCTCTTGCCCTGCGTTGTCCGCCGGCGGAGTATGGCGCGCCATTTGGCCAACCGGTCGCGGATCACCGCCTCGTATCCCCGGTTGGTCGGCTCGTAGAACCTGCGGCCAATGAGTTCGTCTGGCAGGTGTTCTTGCAGCACCAAGGCGTCGGGGTCGTCGTGGGCGTACTGGTAACCGCGACCGTAGCCCAGCCGGCGCATGAGGCCGGTGGGCGCGTTGCGGATCTGCATGGGCACCGGCAGGCTGCCGGTCTCGTCGATCGTTTTGCGCGCCTTGCCGTAGGCGGCGTAACAGGCGTTGGACTTGGGGGCGGTGGCAAGATAGATCGCGGCCTGGGCCAGGGCCAGTTCCCCTTCTGGCGTGCCGAGAAAGCGGAACGCTTCTGTGGCGTCCAGGGCGAGGCGCAGGGCTTGGGGATCGGCGTTGCCAATGTCTTCGCTGGCAAAGCGCACCAGTCGGCGGGCGATGTAGAGTGGATCTTCGCCACCGGCGAGCATCCGGCAGAGCCAGTAGAGCGCTCCATCGGGGTCGCTGTCGCGCAGGCTCTTGTGCAGGGCGGAGATCAGGTTGTAGTGTTCCTCGCCCGCCCGGTCGTAGCGCAGGGCGTGGCGCTGGAGCGCCTCCTCCACCGTGGCCAGGTCGATTTTCTTTTCTTGCGCGCCAGCCGCAAGCTCGGCGGCCAGCTCGAGGTTGGCCAGGGCCTGCCTGGCGTCGCCGTCGGCCAGGCGCGTGAGATGCGCGAGCGCTGCGGGCTCGATTTCCAGGCCCAGCCCGCCGAGGCCCCGTTCGTGATCGTTGAGCGCCCTGGTGATAAGGGTGGCGATCTCTTCTTCGCCGAGAGGGTTGAGCACAAAGATCCGGCAACGGGAGAGGAGGGGGGCGACGATGGAAAATGAGGGGTTTTCCGTGGTCGCGCCGATGAGGGTGAGGAGCCCGCTCTCCACATGGGGCAAGAAGGCGTCCTGCTGCCCCTTGTTGAACCGGTGGATTTCGTCCACAAACAGGACAGTGGCCTCGTTCCGTTCGCGGTGGGCGCGCGCCTCCTCGACAATGGCCCGTACTTCGCGCACGCCAGAGAGCACGGCGGAAAAGAAGACGAACCGGGCGTCCAGGGCCGCGGCCATGATCCGCGCCAGTGTAGTCTTGCCACAACCCGGCGGCCCCCAGAGGATCATGGAGGGGAGGTGGCCGCGTTCGAGAAGGCGGCGCAGCACCCCCTGGCCGCCAAGCAGGTGGTCCTGCCCCACGATTTCCTCCAGGGTGCGGGGCCGGAGCCGTTCGGCCAGGGGGGTGTGCACAGAGG
>WFOD01000065.1 GCA_015488275.1 Deltaproteobacteria bacterium | reverse complement strand
TCGTTGACCAGGGCGCGGGCAATGGCCACGCGCTGCGACTCGCCCCCTGATATCTGATCGGCGCGAAAGGCGAGCCGGTGGGCGATGCCAAAACGTTCGGCCAGCGCGCTCGCCCGCCGGCGCCGCTCCGCCGGGCCAACGCCCAGGGGAAGCAGCGGCAGAGCGATGTTGTCCGCCACGGTGAGCGCTGGCAACAGGTTGAACTGCTGGAAGATAAACCCCACGGTCTGGCGGCGATGGATGGTGAGAAACCGGTCGGGCAGCCGGCTCAACTGCCGGCCGGCGATGGCCGCCCGGCCGCTGGTCGGCTGGATGACGCAGCCGATGACGGCCAGCAGGGTGGACTTGCCCGATCCGCTGGGCCCCCGCAAGCAGATCATCTCCCCCTCGGCCACGCTGAGATCTACCTCCCGCACGGCGCACACCTCATTGGCCTTACCCTGATTGTAAATCTTGGTGACGCGCTCCAACTCGATGAGCATCGGTCAGCATCCTTTGGGGTTAGCGGATCACCGCATCTGGCGGCACGGCCACGCAGCGCCAGGCCGGAACCACGGTGGCCGCCAGGTAGGGCAACACGGAAAAGCTGGCAAGGAGCAGCAGGTCGGCCAGGTGCACGGAAGGCAGGAGGCGGATCGTTGGCCGCAGCACCGACCAGCCAAGCATGAGCGGCCGGAAGAGGCCTGCATCAAAGTAGAGCACATGGGCGTAGGCGGCCAACAAGCCGAGCAAAAAGGCGATGCCGGCCACCAGGAGCCCCTCCCAGAAACGGACGATCAGGATGTCCGAGGTCTCCCAGCCCAAGATCTTGAGGATGGCGATCTCGCGCCGCTCTTCGGGCGAAAGGCCAGAGGCGCGGTCCCAAGCAAAGATGACAAAGGCGGTCATCGCGGCCAGCAGGCAGACCGAGGCAAACCCGCTGCGCCAGCCAAAAACCACCTCATACGTCTTTTGGATCTGCCGCCGGGTCACTACCCGGGTGTCGGGCAGCAACTCGGCGATCTTTGCCGCAATGGTCTGCACCTCGGCCGGATTGGCCACGGTGACCAACAGATCGGTCACCTGGTCGGGGGAGATGCCAAACAACCGGCGGGCGCTCTCCAGATCGGTGAAAAGCATATCCGCTGTCAGCACCTCGGCAGAGTCATCGAACACGCCGCACACGGTAAAGGCCTGCCGGCTCAAATCCGGGCGGGCAAGGGAGAAAACCCGCCGGCCGGCGAGATCCAGAGAGCGGTACAGGGTTCCGCCCAGCACCGCCTCACCGGGCCGGTCAGGGAAACGCCCTTCGGCGAGGACAGAGGCGAGGCGCCCGGCCAAAGGCGATTTGGCGTCCATCCCCACCACCGTATAATTGGCGCCGTTACGCTCATCAAAATAATAGCCCCATACCCGCGGCGTGACCCGGCGGATGCCGAAGATGCCCCGCAGCCGCTCCTGATAGGCAAGGGGCATGGACTCCTGCCGGCCGGCCACCAGGCGCTGCACCGTGATCTCCGGCGCGGTCACCAGCAGCTCCCGGGCAAAACGGGTCAGGGCGTTGGTCAGCAGATGAAAGGAGGCGAGAAGAAAGATCACCGTGGCGAAGACCCCGACGATGGCCACGTTCTTGCTCCAGCGGCGGACAAGGGAGGAAAGGGCGTAGTCAAGCAAGTTGAGCTGTTTGCCGATAGCCGACGACATGCCAAAAATCCCTTCTCAGCGCGGGGGAATGAAGAAGGAGCCCGATGGAAAGTGCTCGATGGCGCCGGGATGGTCCATCACAGGGACCATCGGATCAGAGACCGCTGGGTGCCGGGTGTAGCGGGCCTCGGTGGAGAGACAGAGATCAGAGAGGCCCAGGGCCGCCACCAGAGGCCGGAGACGGGCGGCGTCCTGCGGCAGGCGGTCGGCGCGCAGCGCGGCATGGGCCGCCATCACGCCTGCTCCGGCGGCGCAGGCGAGGAGAAAGAGGGCCAACCAGGCCGATGGCCGCATCATCGCATCCTCATACCCCGGCGCAAGGAGGCGATCAGCTCAGCGGTCACCCCGTCAAAGGTGACGATCTGCTTGCCGCGGTGATCCCGCAAAAAATTTTCCGCCGTCGGCCGGCTGGCGAACGGAACCAATTCGTGCCCCATAGGGCCGTATACATCCGAGCCCACCACGTAGAAGGCCTTGCGGCCGTCGATCCACTCCAGGGTATAGTAGTCCCGCACCCAGACAGCGCCGATCTTCTCGGCCGGCACCCCGCCGTACTGTTCAGGATGGAAGCGCCAGGCCATCATATCCTTCACTCCATCAAAGGCGTACCACCGCCCGTCGGCGCGCACCCGCACGATCCAGTTGGGATACTTGGCGACAAACATGCCGCAGACCGGGCATCGCTCCCTGGGACCAACCTTGGCCGGCGGGCCCTCGGCGCTCGCCGCCCCCATAAGGCAAAAAAGGGAGAATGCCGCCATAGCCACTACGATCATCCGCCGCATCGTCCAACCTCCGCAAGAACGCATCCGCCCTTGTTCAAAGCCACGCCTCCCCCGCCCGTCACCAACCGGGTCTCGGCCCCCTTTAACAGTCCGTCGAAAAAGCCGTCCCTAGCTTTTTCGACCCCGGTTGGGCAAAGCACATCTTCGCCCAACCTCACGAATTGCTTGGACTTTTCAAGCCGGCGCAATTCGGCGGCACGTCCCTGTGCCGCACACAGCCCGTTTTTCAACGGGCTGTTAACAGTCCGTTTTCAACGGGCGCTAAGATTTTTGAAAATACTTGCCCAGCAGTTCCTCGAGTTCTTCACCGCTCACTCCGCCCATGATGGCGCTGGCGATCCGGTGCTCAGGAGAGAGGATGATCGCCTGCGGCACCACCTGCACAAAGTACCGCCGGGCAAGAGAACCGTCGGTATCAACGACAATGGGGAATTTGATGTTGAGCTCAGCGGCAAAATCGCCAAGAAGATCAGCGGACTGGGGTTTGGTGTTGATGTAAAGGATCTCGAGGCCCTGGCCGTGAAACCGCTGGTAAAAATCGTTGAACACCTTGGTGTCGGCGCGGCAGTAGCGGCAGTCGGGATAAAAGAAACGGATGATCACGGGCCGGCCACGCCAGTCGGCGAGGCGCACCGGCCGGCCCTGGATGTCAACGGCAGAGAAGTCGGGCGCCGGGTCGCCGATGGCAAGCCGCTTTGGATGCTGATCGCAACCAGCGAGGAACAGTGCCGCCAACAAAGAGAAGACCAGCATCAGGGGCAGGACGGCCAACCGCACAATAACACCTGTCTCTTATACACATCTGACGCTG
>WFOD01000064.1 GCA_015488275.1 Deltaproteobacteria bacterium | reverse complement strand
TGGCACGGCAACGACACCCAGCGCGGCCGCGCCAACGCCATTCTCAACGCCCTCCTCGGAACCTGGGGCCGGCCCGGCGGCATCTGGCTGCCGCCCAAGGTCAATCTCGCCTCGTTTAGCGAGAACCCGCCCCATCCCGAGGCCAAGAAGGACGCGGTGGTCTTTGGCGACTATCCCTTTGCCGGCGGCGAGGGCCTGACCCAGGAACTGCGGCGGGCCACCATCACCGCCGACCCGTATCCCATCAAGGCCTGGATCGTCGCCGGGACCAACCTGATGAAGACCATGCCCAAGCAGGAGTTGACCCGCAAGGCCATCGACCAGCTCGATCTCCTGGTGAGTGTCGATGTGATGCCCACCGACACGGTGATGATGGCCGATGTCATCCTGCCGGAGGCCACCTATCTCGAACGTCATGACGGTCTGTTCACCATCACCAGCCGCGAGGCCGGCATCGCCCTGCGCCAGCCGGCGGTGGAGCCCATGTACCAGTCCAAGCCCGCCTGGTGGATCGGCAGCGAGCTCTGCCGCAAGCTCGGTCTTGAGCAGTACGCGGTCAAGGACAGCTGGGAGCAGCGTATGCGCCGCCAGGCCGCCAAATGGGGGATCAACTACGACAAGCTCGCCGACAGCGGCTATATCTCGCTCCCCGGCTCCGCGGCCCCGTATATCACCGCCAGCAACCAGCCGGTGTTCAAGACGCCGTCCAAGAAGATCGAACTGGTCAGCTCCGAGCTCGAGGAAGAGGATTTCGACGCCATTCCCCATTACGAGCGTATCGAGCAGCCCAAGGCCGGCGAATATCGGCTTCTGTACGGCCGCAGCCCGGTTCACACTTTCACCCGCACCGTGAACAACCAGTGGCTTTGGGAGCTCAAGAAGGAGAACGAGGTCTGGATCAACGTCCGCGAGGCCGACCGCCTGGAGATTTCCAACGGCCAGACCGTGCGCCTCGTCAACCAGGACGGGGTCAAGAGCGAGCCGGTCAAGGCCAAGGTCACCGAGCGTATCCGGCGTGATTGTGTGTTCATGATCCACGGTTTCGGGCAGGATTCACCGGCCATGAGCCGGGCCTATAACCGCGGCGCCGATGACCAGAACCTTATTACCAAATATAAAGTTGATCCCATCTGCGGCGTGACCGGCATGCGGGTCAATTTTGTCAAGATCGTCAAGGAGGCCTGAGATGCCAAAATACGCTATGGTGATCGACCAGTCGAGATGTGTGGGCTGCATGGCGTGCGTGGTGGCCTGCAAGCGGGAAAATCAGGTGCCGCCCGAGCATTACCGGACCCGGGTCCTCGAAGAAGTCAGCGGCTCGTATCCCCGGCTGCGAACCGAGTTCCGCTCCGAGCTCTGCAACCACTGTGACCATTCTCCCTGTGTGACCGTCTGCCCCACCGGCGCCTCCCACAAGGAGGAAGACGGCACCGTGCAGATCGACCGTGATAAATGCGTGGGTTGTAAGGCCTGTATCGCGGCCTGCCCCTATAACGCCCGTTATATCAACGAGGAACACGGCTACGCCGATAAGTGCACCTTCTGTCAGCATCGGGTGCGCGCCGGCAAGAAACCCGCCTGCGTGGCCACCTGCATCGGCCATTCGCGCATCTTCGGTGACCTCGACGACCCCAACAGCGAGGTCAGCCGTCTCCTGCGCGACAACAACGCCCGGGTGCTGCTGCCGTCGGCGGGGACCAGGCCCAATGTCTATTACATCAACCAATTTCCCCATAAAAAGAGTTAAGGAGGAAGGAGCATGGAATTGACCATAACCGGCGCCAACGCCATCACCTTCCCGACCCTGCATATCTGGGACTGGCGGGTGGCCATCTACCTGTTCTTGGGCGGCCTCACCGGCGGCCTGATGTCCATGAGCGCGGTCGCCAACCTGCGGCCCGGCAAGCCCGTGCCCGCAGATCAGCCCTGTTGCTGGCGCATGCCGCTCATCGCCCCGATTCTGCTGTCGGTCGGTATGTTTTTTCTGTTCCTGGACCTGGAGCTCAAGCTCCATATGTACTGGTTCTATCTGACCTTCAAACCCCTGTCGCCCATGAGCTGGGGGTCCTGGATTCTGGTCCTCATCTACCCGCCCATGATCCTCTACGCCTTCGCCACCGTACCCGATGATGTCAAGGCCAATATGAAGCCCGGCCTGCTGAAGAACCTTGCCGACGCTACCCGCCCCTATTTGCGGCGTTTGGCGCAGATCAACTTTATCTTCGGGATCGTACTCTCCATCTACACCGGCGTTCTGTTGAGTACCTTCATGGCCCGGCCCCTGTGGAATTCGGCGATTCTGCCCATTCTTTTCCTGGTGAGCGGCATGAGTACCGGCACGGCGCTGATGATCATCTTCGCCCAGAAGAACGAGGTCAAACTCTTCTTCACCAAGGTGGACATCTGGCTGATCTTTACCGAGATCCTGGTGCTGCTGCTGCTGTTCTACGGCCATTACACCTCGGATGCGGTGCATCGCTACGCCATCATGCCCTTTTTCAACACCTCCCATGAGTTCTTTCCCTATTTTTGCAGCATCATCGCCCTGTGCGTGTTGCTGCCGCTGGCCATTGTCCTCAAATTCATGGAGGTCAGCGGCGAGCATTCCGAGCACCTGAGCGGTTCGGGATTGTTTCTCATGAATGCCAGCGCCGTGCTTGTTCTTGTCGGCGGCCTGGTGATCCGCTTTGCCCTGGTCTACGCCGGGCAGTTGTCGGGGTATGGCAGTCTGATGTAAGCCCTGTGTCTCCACGAGACGCTTTATGATGTTGTTCTCAAGGAAGAGCGGTGCCTGCGCCGCTCTTCCTTTTTTCTTTTGAAAGAATGTGGTAGAGTAGCCGCTCGTAACCGGTTGCCGGGGCGGGTTTGGAAACCCGCCCCTACGCCCTCCTGCAGCGGCTGTACAAGGTGGAAATTTCCCATCGCCACCCGTGGGGCATCCCTGTCATTTGTTTACGAACGATCTCGATCCAGGAACGTGAACACCAATCAACTCATTGACAACCATGGCCGCGCCATTACGTACCTGCGGCTGGCCATCACCGACCGCTGCAACCTGCGCTGCCGCTATTGCCGCCCCGCGGCCGGGGTCCCCTTCCTGCCCCATGACGAGATCCTCTCCCTCGAGGAGATGGAACGCCTGGTGCGGGTGGTGGCCGGGCTCGGGGTGCGCAAGCTGCGTCTCACCGGCGGCGAGCCGTTTTCCCGGCGCGGCTGCGTGGATTTCATGGCCCGGGTCCGACGGATCGACGGCATCGAGTCTCTCTATATCACCACCAACGGCGTCAAGACCGCCCGTTTCCTCGACGAGTTGGTGCGTATCGGCGTGGACGGGATCAACCTCAGTCTCGACACCCTCGATGCCAAACGCTTCTGGCGCATCACCCGCCGCGATTATCTCGATTCCGTGCTTGCTACCCTCTACGGCGCCCTGGAGCGGGGCCTGGCCGTCAAGGTCAATTC